>CAMBFA010000058.1 GCA_945865325.1 Candidatus Kuenenia stuttgartensis | reverse complement strand
AGGAGCTCGACGCGGCGGGCGGCCAGGGCCTCGAGGTCGCGATCGATGCCAGGCTGGTCCTTCGCGGCCGCTTCCGCGCGCTTCGTCCGCAGCCCCTTCTCGGCCGCGTCGAGAGCGGCGGCAGGGTCGGGATGAACGGCCACGGCGGTGTCGCCGAGGAGGGTCTCGGGGCGCGTCGTGGCGACGGTCACGCTTGCGGGCTCGCCGGGCAAGGGATCGACCACGTCGTAGCGGATGTGCCAGAAGTGCCCCTTCACCTCCTCGTGGAAGACCTCGTCGTCGCTGACGGCGGTCTGGAGGAAGGTGTCCCAGTTCACCAGCCGCTTGCCGCGGCGCACGAGCTTCTCGCGGAAGAGCTTGAGAAACGCCGTCCGCACGGCGAGGGCACACTGGTCGTCGAGCGTGAACCGGACGCGATCCCAGTCGCAGCTGGCCCCCATGTCGCGAAGCTGCCCGAGGATCCGCTTCTCGTACTGCTCCTTCCAGGCCCAGATCCGCTCGACGAGCTTCGCCCGGCCGAGATCGTGGCGGGAGAGCTTCTCTTCTTCCAGGAGCCGACGTTCAACAACGGCCTGCGTGGCGATCCCGGCATGATCGGTGCCGGGCATCCAGAGAGTCAGAAAGCCCTGCATCCGCCGCGTCCGGACGAGGATGTCCTGAAGCGTGTTGTTGAGGGCATGGCCGAGGTGGAGGGCGCCGGTGACGTTCGGCGGGGGGATGACGATCGAAAACATGGGGCGACGATCCCTCGGTCCGGCCGGCTCGGCATGCCACAGTCGGGCGGAATCCCACAGGGCCCGGCAGCGGGCCTGGGCAGAGGCGTGGTCATAGTGCTTGGGGAGTTCGTGCATCGGGGCGCTTGGCTCGCGGACGGTCGGGAGGATCGATTGCAAGGATCGATTGCAGGGATCGTGACGGAAAAACCGCAACTCTACCGGAAATCGCTCCTCCGGGACCAGCGCGACAGGCTCCTTTTTTGCACCGCCTGCAGGGACGAACTAGCCTGGAAATGCGGGAGCCCGGCGCTCCGGCTGCCCAATCCGATCCCGTGACGCCCCCCCATGCCCACCAGCCCACCGTCATCCGCCTCCTCTGCTGCGCCGCGGCGGATCATCCTCCTCGGCCGCGCGCCGGGAAATGATCTCGTCGTCAAGGCTCCGAGTGTTTCCGCCCGCCATGCCCGGGTGGTCGTCGATGCAGGAGAGCTGTGGCTTGAGGACCTGGGGAGCCGTAACGGGACCTTTGTCGGCATGCCGCCGCGGCGCGTGGAACGGGAGCGGATCGACGTCGGCGACACGATCACGCTCGGTGACGCCCGCCTCCCGGCCACGGCGCTGGAGGATCTCCTCACCCGCACGACTGCCGCAGCGCTCGGGGAGGGAACGATCGAGCTGGAGGATGCGGCGCTGGTGACGTTTGGCCGCGGAGCCTCGGCCGACGTCTCGCTCGACCGGCCGATCGCCTCGGCGCTGCACGCCTCAGTGAGCGTCGAGCGCGGGAGGGTGTTCGTCCGCGATCTGGGGAGCACCCACGGCACGTTCGTCGACGGACGGCGGATCGAGCGGGCCGTCGAGATCTCCCCCGGGACAATCGTGCAGATCGCCGACCAGCGCTACCGGCTCGCCCCCGATGCCCGAGCCCTCGAGCCGCTCGCCGGGGGAGACCGCGACATCATCGAGGCTGACGGTGTCGCCGTCGCCGCCTCGGGCCGCACGCTCCTCGAGGGGGTCTCGCTCGTCGTTCAGCCCGGCGAGATGGTGGCCATCATGGGTCCCAGCGGCGCCGGGAAGAGCACGCTCCTCTCGGTCCTCAACGGCCAGACCGTCCCCGCCGCCGGCCGGCTCGTCGTCGGCGGGCTCGATCTCCACGACCACTACGATCTGTTCCGCGGACGGATCGGGTATGTGCCACAGGACGACATCCTCCATGCCGACCTCACCGTCTGGCAGGCGCTGTGGTACGCGGCCCGGCTCCGGCTCCCCCGCGACACCACCAACACCGAGATCGAGACCCGGATCCACGCGGTGATCCACCAGCTCGGGCTCGACGGCACCGAGCAGACCCGCGTCGGCGACCAGCGAAAAAGGGGCGTCAGTGGCGGCCAGCGGAAGCGCGTCAACCTCGCCATGGAGCTGCTGACCGATCCTCCGATCCTCGTCCTCGACGAGCCGACGTCGGGCTTGTCGAGCGTCGATGCGCTGTCGGTGATCGAGCTGCTGCGGAAGCTCGCCGACGCCGGAAAAACAATCCTCGTCACGATCCACCAGCCGAGCCTCGAGGCGTTCGAGAGGTTTGACGCCGTGGCCGTCATCGCCCGCGACGAATCGACGAAGCAGGTGGGAAGGCTAGCGTGGTTTGGCCGCGCCTTCCCCGACTCGATTACCTTCTTCGAGCCCCAGCTTTCGGGATCCGCGCCGCCGACGAGCGTCGATGGGCTCCTCCGCGGCCTCTCCAAACGGCCGGTGGCCGAGTGGGTGCGGCAGTGGGAATCGTCGGTGGCGAAGTCGATCTGGGTCGACAGGCGCGCCTCCGCGCATGCCGGGGCCCTCCCGCCGCGCTCGCGGCGCCTGCCCCACAGCACCGCCCCGTTCACCCAATGGCTCACGCTCGTCAAGCGGTCGATCGCCGTCAAGGTTGCCGACGGCTGGGGAACGGCCGTCCTCTTCGCGCAGGCCCCGATCGTCGGGCTGCTGATCGCGGCGGTGTTTTCAAAGGTGGTGCGCAGCACCCCGACCCCCGAAACCTGGCCGAAGATCGGCGTCAACATGGCCACCACGCTGTTCGTGACCGCCCTGGCTGCGATCTGGTTCGGCTGTTCGAGCATGGCGCGCGAGATCGTCACCGAGTGGCCGATCTATCGGCGCGAACGGATGGTGGGGCTCTCGATCTGGGCCTATGTCGCCTCGAAGATGACGGTCCTCCTCGGGATCGCGGCGATCCAATGCCTCCTCCTCCTGGCCATCGTCGCCCCGGCCTGCCGGATCGACAGCCCGTGGCTGTGGGTGTTCACGATGCTCTACGCGGCGGCGTTGGCCGGAGGAGCGCTCGGATTGCTGATCTCGGCGACGCTGCGGACGACCGAGGCCGCCTCCGGAATCCTCCCCGTCCTCCTCCTGCCGATGATCGTCCTGGGGGGGATCCTCGTCCCCCTCGCCGATCTCCCCGCGCTCACCCAACCACTCGCCGCGGCGATGCCGTCACGCTGGGCCTTCGAGGGGCTCGTCGTGCCCGAGGCGACGCTCCGCCCCCAGATCCGTCTCGGCGGCGCACCGGCCCCGCGCCCCGAGCCGTCACCGACTGCCGTCGACGAGCTCGACCCGGAGCCACCCCAGGCCTCCCCGATCGAATCTCCGCCCCCCGTCCCCGAAGTGACCTTGCCCTCTCCCGACTCCACCACCGGGCCGGAGTGGCCGAATGCTTTCCGTTTGGCCGGCAATGGCGGGGGCCATCCCTTCATCCTTCCCGGCCGCCGCAAGATCGTCGAGAAGCTCGAGGAAGCAGCCCATCAGGCGAAGCAGGAGCTCGAGAAGGCGAAAAAGATGCTCGAGGAGAAGGCCCAGAAGATCCAGGCCGACATGCGGGCCGAGGCGGAGAAGAAGCTCGCCGATGCGAAGGCCGAGTTCGAGAAGAAGTCGGCCGAATCGGCCGCCAAGATGAAAGAGGAGATCGAGGCGAAAGTGGCCGAGGCGAAGGCCGCCGCCCAGAAGGAGAGCGCGGCAACCGCGGAACGGATGAAGACCGAGATGGAGCTACGCGTCAAGGAAGCGCAGGAGCAGGCCCGCCGAGAGAGCGCCGAGGCGCGCGACCAGGTCCGCCAGGAGATCGAAGCGAAGACAGCTACCGCGAAGGCCGAAGCGCAGCAGGAATCGGAGGCGACCGCCGCGCGGATGCGCACCGAGATCGAAGCCAAGATGGAGGAAGCCCAAGCCGCGGCCAAGCGCCAGAGCGAGGAGGCGGGGAATGCCGCCAAGGCCGACATCGAGAGCCGAGTGAAGTCGATCGACGCCGAGCTTGAGAAGAAGACCCGCGAAGCGAGCGAGCAGCTGGAAGGAAAGCTGCGCGAGATGGAGAAGAAGATCGAATCGGAGCGGGCCCGGATGAACGACTCGCTCGAGAGCCTCCGGACGGGGGCGATGCCGACCCTCGTTCCCCCGGGGGCCGATGACCCCGCCGCCACGGCCCCCCAGGGCCACCCTCCGGTCGACATGGCTGAGCGGTTTTTCGCGCGAGAGACGTGGCGGAGCGGGCCGACCGTTCCCCTGGCGGTGCTTGTGGGGATGTTCGCCGTCGGAATCGCCGGCACGGGCCTCGCGCTGCGCTTTCGCGATTCAAGCGGCCGCTGAAGCGAAAAGTTCGGGCTTGGCTGCGGAAAAATCGCCATGGAAGGCGCTTTCCACCGACCGCTACACTCCGGCGAGTCCCCGTCTCCGGAGCCGATGGATGCCCCACGACAGCCCGCTCAACGATCCCACCACCCACGAATCGGCCGCGTCGATCGGCCCGGTGGACGACCAGATCCCCACCCGCGTCGTCGCCACGACGACGATCAGTGTCAATCGCCGGCTCGGCCGCGGCGGCCTGGGGGATGTGTACTACGCCAACGACAAGGCGACCGGGCGCGAGCTGGCCGTCAAGTTCCTCAATGGCTGGGCGGTCTCCCAGGAGGCCCTCCGCGAAAGCTTCCTGTTCGAGGCTACCGTTACGAGCCAACTCGAACACCCCAACATCGTCCCGGTGTATGTGACCGGCGCCACCCCCGATGGCCGCCCCTTCTACGCGATGCGACTGATCCCCGGGCGGACGCTCGGCGCGGCGATCAACGACTTCCACGACCGCCGCCATGCCCACGAGGCCGCCGGCGCCCGCTCGGCCAGCTACCGCGAGCTCCTCGGCCAATTCGCGCTGGTGTGCAAGGCAATTGCCTACGCCCACGACCGCGGTATTCTCCACCGCGACATCAAGCCGGCCAACATCATGCTGGGGAAGTTCGGCGAGGTGGTCGTCCTCGACTGGGGGCTGGCGGCGCGGATCGATCGCGACGACCGCGCCCGGCAGAGTGGTGAGCAGAGCATCGTGATGCCAACGATCGCACTCGAATCGGCCCCGGTGGCAAAACGCGGCATCTCCGGCACTCCCGCCTACATGAGCCCGGAGCAGCACGACGGCGCCGTCCCGGTGGGGCCGGCCAGCGACGTCTACGGCCTCGGCGCGACGCTCTACCACCTCCTCACCGGCGCACCCCCCTACGACGGCGACGTGGCGGCGATCCGCGAGAAGGTACTCGCCGGCTCACTCGCCGCGCCGTCACGCGTGAAGCGAGGCGTGTCGCACGCCATCCAGGCTATCTGCATGAAAGCGTGCGCTCACGATCCGGTCGACCGCTACGAGACCCCCCTCGAACTCGCCCACGACATCGACGCCTATCTGGCCGACAATCCCGTCAGCGCGTACCGCGAGCCGCTCCTCCGCCGGCTGGCCCGCTGGACACGCCGCCACCGTACCATCACGCAGCTCGCCGTCGGGTCGCTCGCGGTGCTCCTCGTGGGCGCGGCAGTCACCTCGGTGCTCCTCCGCAAGGTGGCCCACGACGAATACCGCTCCCGGCAGACGGCGCTGCGGCTCGCAGCTCGGCTCGCGGCCAGCACCGCCGCGCTCCAGATCGATTCCCGCTGGCGGATCCTCGAGTACGAAGCCGACAACAACCAGCTCGTCCGGGCGATGCTTGAGGCGGAGGGAAAGCCCGTCGATCCCGTCACGGGGCGCAGGCCCTGGGGCGCGATCCAGGCCGCAGTCGACGTGATCGCCGCCAACACGAAGAACACCGTCGATGCCGAGAGTTGGACGGTGTGCGACGCCAAGGGGGTGCAGGTGGCCCGAGCGCCGCTGGCCGAAACCATCGGCCGCGACTTCGCCTGGCGCAACTATTTCCACGGCGGCCCCCATGACCTCGAGCCGGGCGCCACGGCCCAGCCAATCACCGAGGTCCACCGCTCGACGGTCTACCGCAGTGATTCCACCGGCAAGCTCAAGGTGGCCTTCTCGGCGCCGATCTGGAGCGATGCCCACGGCACGGAGAATCGGCGCGTGCTCGGCGTCCTCCTCATGAGCTTCGACGTCGGCCTCCTCTTCCGTTCGGTCGACGCCATCGGCTCGTGGAACGCTTCGCGCGCCCCGTTCTCCGTGGCGGTCATCGATCTCCGTGACGACATGATCGACGGCGCACCGAAGGGGGGCTTGGTCCTGGAGAATCCCGAGGTCGCGCGCACCGATCTGTCGAGCTCCCCCGATCTCCAGTTGGTACGGGCCCCGGCCGACATCGTCGTCCGGCTCAAGGAGTCGTTCCACAAACATCCGGAGTTCGGGAAACCGGTCCGCCAGCCCGAGGATGGCGGCGGCGACAACGGGCTCGATGCCGAGATCATCGGGCTCTTTCCCGGAACGCTCCGGCAGTTGATGGGGGGCAGCGGCGCAGGGCCGCAGATCGCGGCCGCCGAGCCGATCCGGATCCTGGGGCGCCCCGAGCGGCTCGCGGACGTCGGCTGGGCCGTCCTCGTCCACGAGCGGTAAGCGCTCAAACCTCGGGCAATTCAAACCCCTGGCGACGCTCGCGGACGAGCAGCCCATCGGCAGCAGTGTCGCCCACGAACGTCTCGGCGGCGGGATCCCAGCGGAGCGGACGGCCGACCGCGCGGGCGATGTTGGCCAGATGGCAGACCGTCACCGAGCGATGACCGATCTCGACATCCGCCACCGGCTTCTCCCGGGTCTTGATGCAATCCAACCAGTTCTGCAAATGATGCCGCGCCTGCCAGAGGGCGAGGGCATCGGACCACTTCCGCTCCTCCTCGGCGACGTCGACCGCCTTGAGGAGCTTCTCGGCGATCTCGGGAGGATTGCTCGTCACCTTGTTGCGGTTGATCTCGAGCTTCCCCTTCTCTCCGACGAACACGGCCCCACCCATTGGCCCAGATTCGAGGATGAACTTCACTTCGAGGCCGTCAGCGTAGGTCATCACCACCTGGCCGTTGGGGCCGGCGGTGACGGGCGTGATCGCCACAGGGCCCGTTGCATCGGCCCCGAGGGCCCACTGGATCTGATCGACGCCATGCGCGCCCCAGTTGGTCATCTCGCCACCGGCGAAGTCACGCCATCCCATCCACCCCATCCACTGGGCGCTAAAGGGGCGGTCGGCGGCTTGGTTGAGCCAGGCATTCCAGTCGAAGCCGGTAGGAATCGGCTCCTCCGCCGGGAGCGGCGTTGGCGTCGGAGAGGAACTGCCGTAGTTCACGGCGCGAACTTCGAGAAGCTTTCCGAGCCCCCCGTTGCGGACAAACTCGCACGCCAGCCGGTTGATCTCCATCGAGCGCTGCTGCGTCCCCACCTGGACGACGCGGTCGTGCCGCCGGGCCGCCTTGACCAGCGCCCGCCCCTCCGCCACGTAGAGCGTCAGCGGCTTCTCGGCGTAGACATCTTTCCCCGCCTGGCAGGCGTGGATGCAGGGGAGGACGCGCTGGAATTCCCCAGTTCCCACGATCACCGCGTCGATGTCGGCGCGGTCCAGGATCCGCCGGTAGTCGACGTACACCGGCCACGCTCCCCCCTTCTTCTCCCGGAAAGCATGCGCCCGGGGCACATTGACATCGCACAGTGCCACGATGTCGGCCCCCTCCGGCAACTGCTCGAGGAGGAGCGAGGCGCGCCCGCCGACGCCGATGGCGCCGATGCGGAGCTTTTCGTTTGGCCCCGGGGCCGATCGCCCCACGCGCGGGAGGAGGGCGACGCCCGCCGCGGCCCCCGCCCCGAGAAGGAGCGTCCGCCGATCAACGCCGAGCCGCGGTGTATTCCAACTCATTTCGCCCCCTCCTGAATGAACACGAAGCCCCCCTTCTTGTTCCCGATCACGATGTCGGGGCGATTGTCGGCATTGAGATCGCCGACGGCCAGCTGCGTCCCCACGCCGGAGGCGTCGTCGATCTTGTGCGCCGTCC
Source organism: Candidatus Kuenenia stuttgartensis (assembly GCA_945865325.1). Classification (GTDB taxonomy): domain Bacteria; phylum Planctomycetota; class Planctomycetia; order Pirellulales; family UBA1268; genus QWOP01. The sequence goes on along the minus strand of CAMBFA010000058.1, from coordinate 14,039 downwards.
AGGAAACCGACTTATCGGCGCCACGGTGGAGCTTGAACCAGCAGAGATGCGGGCTGCCGGCCGGATCGGGATCCCCCTGCGGCCCGTGGGCCCAGAACCGCTTGCCGGTGACGATGTCCTTGAGGCCGTCGCCATCGATATCGACGACCGCCACCGAATGGAGCTGCGAAAACTGCACCCCGTCGAGCGTCTCCTCTGCTTTGTCGGAAAGGATGCGGTGCTCGACGAAGTCGATTCCGCCGTCCTTGTTCACGTTCTCAAACCACGACAGGCCGTAGCCGTGGCCGGCGAGGCTCGTGATCACGTCGAGATCACCGTCGGCATCGACGTCGTAGGTGTGCATCTGACCGCCGCCGGTGCCGAAGGCAAACGGATGCTTCGTCCAGGCAGGGGGCGTGCTCCCGGCCACCACCGGGGCCGGCTGCTCCCACCATCCGCCGGCCATGAGGAGGTCGGCTCGGCCGTCTCCGTTGACGTCGCCGACGCCGAGGCCGTGCTGATATTGCCCCCAATTCTCCTTCTCGGAGCAGGGGGTGAAGGTCCAGCGCTCGGTGGCGGTCTTGTCGGACGGAGTCGCGAAGCCGAGCACGCCACCGGTGTGGAAAACAAGCTCGGCCTTGCCGTCGCCGGTGACGTCGAGGAAGTCGGGGGCCTCGTTGTCGACCACCGGGTGGACGAGATGCTTCCCCCAGCCCCCTTGCGAGGCCTTCACGGTGGCGCTGTCCTTGCCGGGATTGCGGAACCAGGCCACTTCCTTCCCCGGCCACTCGTTGACGAGGACATCGAGCCAGCCGTCGCCATCGACGTCGCCGACACCGGTCATGAAGTTGTTGGAGTATTGGTTGGGATCGAAGTCCTTGGCGGGGTAGATCTCATGTCGCTCCTTGTACGCTGGCCCCTCATACCAGTAGGGGCCGTAGACGGCGTCGCCATGGCCATCCTTGTCGATGTCGCCGACGCCGGCGGCCTCGGCATGGAACTTGTCGGTCAGAACCACCTTGCGAAACGTTGGCGGCGCCGCCAAAGCAGGGCTAGGAACGAAAGACAACCACAACGATCCAAACCCCAAAGGCACAGCGAACAAAAAACATCGATTCATAAGTTCCCCCCTTTTTTTCGACTATTTATTCTAGGCGGACACTCGCAAGAGCCCCCCTGCCATTCGCTAAGCTAACCCAAGGCACGAATTGCGGCGATCCACAATCGGTCGCCTTAGAAAGGAACCGATCCGCCAAAATGCCCCGGCGGTCATTTCGAACCCGCTCGCCGGAACAGCGGATCCAAGCAGATCAGTATACTGAAGCCGCCAGAAAACCCCACACAGCGACATCATTTTTTCGCCGGAACCGCCCCGGCAGAACCGCCGCCCATGTTCACCTTCATCGAGAAGCTCCCCGTCCAATGAATGTCACCATCATTCACCGCTATTTCTGGCCGGAATCCCAAGCAGCCGAAGAACCCCTCATGCTGAGGGAAATCGTGAAAATGCACCTCTCGCGGGGGGACTCCGTGACGGTCATTTGCGGCGCCGCGGATGACTGCGAGGAAATTTGGCGCAAGGAATTTCCAGACAAGGTGTTCATCAAGGCGTTCCGTAGCCCTGTAGACCGGTCTGGCCCCATGTCGCGGAGGGCAATCAACGCATTGAGGTTGCTCACACGAAGCGCTGCCGAAATACTCTCGTCACGGAGAATCGGCCTCATCTACCTGTTCGCATACCCTCCTGGAGTCGCTGCTCTGATAATTGCCATGTGCCGCCTAACATGCCGACGCACGAAACTCCTCTTTAGCTTCCAGGACAACCTCGAGTACCGGATACCATATTATCCCGTTCGAGTAGCCTATCGCGCGTACAACCGATTCTGCATCTCACACGCATCGATGACCATGCCCCTCTCCGAGGAGATGAAACAACATCTCTTATCAACGGTGTCAGAAAGATCGAGATCTTCCGTGGCCCAGAGAATAACCGTACTGAACAACTTCTACTCCGAACACGTCAACATCGATACCATAACAAAGGAAAAAGTTTACGATATCATCTACGCCGGAAACCATGGTCCTGGCCAGAACCTATCGCATTTCATAGAGGTTCTTGCCCTCTGTCACATAACCCCAAAGCCAGTTGTCGTATTCTATGGGAGCGGTACAGAAAAACATAACCTCATTCAAAAAGCGAAACATCTGGGTGTCTCTATCGAGTTCCGTGATCCAATTGCACGCGCCGCGATAGCAGAGGAGATACAACGATCGCGATTCGGACTCGTTGGAATGATCGAGGAATTGCCACAGTATGCATTCCCCTCAAAAATCGCTGCCTATGGATGCAACGGCACTCCATCCATTTTGCTCGGCCCACAAGACAGTCTCATGGGCTGCTGGATCGAACAGGAGACACTCGGGCACTCCATCGACGCCAAGGCTCCGGAGAAGGCGGCACGAGAATTAGAAGCGATCATGAGCCAAGCTGAATCACTCCCCAAGACCATCGCAAAGCGAGCGAAAGACATATTTGGCAAGGAGCGATTCATCGCCTCCCTGACGACGATCATCAACGATCTCATCGAATCCTAGGGAAACTAAACCTCCGCCGCATCTCGCTGACGCCGAGCTATCCCAAGCATTGCCGCGACAAGCCAGAATCGCCTACCCAGAACCGAAACCCAGAACCGAAGGCCTCGAGATCCGAAGCCCATCAGTGACATGAAAGGGAAACTCATTTCACGACCGCCAGCGAGTCACAACTCGCCCACACTGACGGGCAATGCGCCTCCGTAGTGCGCTTGGCGAATGGTGCCTCATTAATTCCGAACATTGCCAGAACCGCCGAGCCAGACCACGCGGATACCGCGAACTCTCCATCGCAGCCCGATAATCACCGCGTAAACCGCCTCGAACAAAAGCGGCAACCCGATCACGCCAACGCACTTTCTCCAGAGACCACCAGGAAGCGACCTCCAACTGCAGAGCGTCCAAATCCCGAGGGCGATTCATCAGGTCTTCGACAAATCGCCTGGCCTGACGCCAAGACCCGAAACAGGGAATCGGATGATCGCCGAGAAGGTCGTGAAAATAATCCATGCTGATCCGCCGTTCGACAATCGGAATGCATCCATATTCAAGGGCCTCGTAGAGCCTCCATGTCTCCAACATCACGTTTCCCATCGGCGCTGGAGCAAACACCGAGTTGCCCAGAATCTCAAGAAATTCTGGTCTTGTGACTCTTCCATGACCGCGTCGATCGATCGAGCAGGAGGGAAAAAGACTAGAAAACGCCGCCAACATGTCGGGACGACTTGCCATCAAAGTCCCGAAATACGACCATACAAAGCGCCTCGACGAAGATGGAACAATGTCACGAGAAGGCGCAAATCCGATAACCCCCAACGGGACGTTAAGTATCCCAGGCCTGTCGAGCAAACGAGAGTAATACATGCGCAGAACAAAACTAAATGCCCTGTAGCAATTATAATCTTCGCCAAACCACTCATCAGACAAATGAAGCAGGCCAACTCCCGGCGTCCGCCGCACTTCTTCGTAAAACCAACCCGGGATTGCTTGCAGATTAACCGTATTGGTGCACACCGCGTACAGCGTATTGGGCATTACTTTGGGCGGAGAACCTGCCGACACCTCCTTGTAGTCTAACCCTGACAAAAGATGTCGACACCAGTCATCAGATCCCCTGTCATGATAGCTGCATACCCTCAACTCGTTATGCCCGGAGATCTCTGACAACCCAACCTCCCCATTCCTGAAAGGCCCATCTCGATCAATGGCCTTGTCGGACGCAGTCATGATTTACCCCCTGGACAAAGGGAACTTATTTTGAAGGCGTATATTCTGCGGCATGCACGACCACACTTGGACGCACTTTAATCTTACAACGGTTCCCCCGCAGAATCCGTGCATGAAAAAGGGCTTGAGAGCGGTGCTGCAATGGGCGGAACGTGACAATGATTTTGTGTCACCTGCGTGACGAAAACCGATGTCGTGCGGGAAGTGGATCGCGCCGCGGATAGCCACATATTCGGGCAGTTTGATCCAGTCCTCGGCCGCGGGGCTTTAGCAACTCGGGATGCCGCGGACGAATCGTTGCGGATGCAAGTCGGAGGCTTCATGAAGGACCACTCTTTGCTTATCTAGCAGCCCCGGTATGGACGGCGGAAGGCGTGAGCAGGCCCAAGTTCCAGTGGCGGTGGTCGTTGTCGTACAAGTCGTTGAGCCGGCGACTGCAGTCGAAGGCGTGGCCGAAGACCTCAAGGCGATCCGGGAAAGTTTGGGTGGCTCTTGATCGTCTTGAATGAGCTCTCGGAATGGAAGCGTTTTTTTGAACGCCAAGAATCACCTCCGTCCGCCGGAACTTCCGCAGCAGCTAAGCGTTCTCGCGGTGGAGCCATTTGTTCTCCTCGACCAGCGCCTAGCGCGGGTCGGCCTTCCGGCCGCAATGCGTTGCCGGCGGGGCCTCAAGAGAGGCCATGTCAAGTTGCTTTCGCCATGACGCAAGAGGGAAAAAGACCGCCCTTCGCGTCGGGGTAGAACGCTGTGCACGCCCGATGCCGTCGCCTGGTCAGCCTCGCGAAGGATCCGAACTTGTGATTGGCGCCGACTCGCCGTCGGAGCGTCTTCTCCGGCACGGCAGGCCGCCGCGGCCCTTTGCCCCACCAGTTCGGCGGCCGCGGTGGTGAGCGGAACTCCAGTCGGGCCAAGCCCTCCTTCCGTTCCGCGCACCACCGCCTCTCGTAGTCCGATCATCCTCTCTGTCTCCATCTGCCTGCCTCCTGGCCCTCTACTCTCATGGGGACAAGCCAGGTGACTCACCTCTCATTGGCCCAGACGGCTGTTTCACGCAATCGAACGCATACCGAAGCCGGAGTTGACCCACAGACTCTGCTGAAGTGACAAATCTCAAAGCAGCTTATTATATCCCCTCCTCATTCCTCACGCACAGGTGGTGTTGAGCCCGCAGGCATTGCCTGCAACGATACTCATCAATTAAACACATAATTAACACCCTGCTACACCTGTCTTCCACACTCTGCTAGGCCACAGCCTTTCCGCGCAGGCGCCCGATCACATTTTCTTTCGACATCCCCTTCCGATAAATCACAGATTCCGAGGAAAACACGATGGCCATATTCGACCGATCGGCGGCCTCAAGAACCGACTTCGCAAGATCTTCGTTTCCTTCGAAAATATCAGTGCCGAATACAACGACACAATTTATCTTGAATCCTGACGATTCGATATGGCTTCGAAGGACCGGCAAGTGATCGAAAACGTAGATTTCTGATTCGTTGCCTACGACATCAATCCCCATGCTGTCAGCGAAGGCCGTACAGAGAAGCAACTGTGATTTTGCACTCGCTCCGCAACAGCTGTTTGAGTAGGTGATTCCGACCATCTTTTCTGTCGATTCGGATACACTCGCACCCGCAGTACCGTCAAGTTCCTGACGAGAGTAGAAGTTTGTTCTCGATTTGCTGCCGAGGTCGTCTTCGTTACTCGCGATTCTAAAATCGAATGACACCCTACTTATATCCTGCCTGTTACGCTCGGCGCCGTGGATCATGTATGAAGCAAACGTTGCCAATTCCCCGAACTTTGCGTTGATCGGATGACAGTATCTCTTGGAGATCTCGTTTATCTGCCTGAGCGTTGCCATCGACTTCCCAATCTCAGCGATACACTGTTCCGACGATGATTTGTCACTCGCCAAGTACAGCGTATTACCGTCGGACACCCTCGTAAGTGGCATCCAAAAACTACGAACGCTTCCGCCGTGACCGTACCAGGCATCGCAGTGGTAACTCGTGGAATCAGCCCCCGGCAACTGAATTCTCACGGTGGGCGTTGTTTGCAGAAATCCCTTGCCCGCGTAGTGCTGATCGATCAAATCGGCGCCAAGCGCTCGAAAAATACGCTGAAACTCCGCTGATCTGAACAGCGAGAAACATGCCTGCCGATAGGTCTCTACGTTTTCTCTGATTCCTGCGGCGCAGTGGATTTCCTCGAGAGAACGAATCGCCTCTCCCCCTTTTGCCACAGATAAATCCGAGACGGTCCGCAACACCAAGGCACGAAAATCATATTTGTTTCCGTCAAACGTGAGTTGCTCGTTGTCCTTGAGCATTGATGCCAACCTCTCTCGAAGGGTTTTCTTGATGATGACTTTGGTATTGGTTCAAAACGGTCTTTATCGGCATTTGCGCAGCGTATCACGTTTGAGTGGCTGTTTTCAACAGTCACATTCGATATTTTCCGATCGACCTGCGGTTTCATAGAAGCATTTCATGGAGCCCCGTCGATTGGCGTCCGTGTTGCTTTGGATCGGATTTGTTATTCCCCGGCGAACAGTTCCTCGCCGGCGTGCGTTTCGAGAAACTCGTGGCGCACCGTCCGCTCGATCGCCGTCGGGAGCGCGACGGGGGGCGTGAACCCTGTCGCCGGCGCGGCTGAGGTGAACGACGTCTCCGCGCAAAACTTACGCACCCGGACGCGGCTGATCGGAAACGTCCGACCCGTCATCCGCGCCACCACGTCAAACGCCGTGCCGATCGCCACACCCACCGGAAAGGGAATGCGGAGCCCGACGCTCGGTGCCTTCCCCATCAGCCCGCGCACCCGGCAGACGAGCTCGTTCATCGAGAGGTCGGGCTCGTCGACGTAGTTGCACAGATGAATGCCGACCGGGAGGGAGAGGCAGTGGTCGAAGAAGGCCACGACATTCCCGACGTAGGCCATCGACTTGTGGTTGCGGCCGGTGCCGATCATCGCGAACCGGCCGGTGGCGATCTGGCGGAGGAGGTTGTAGACGTTGCCGCGGTTGTTCTCACCGAAGACGACCGTCGGGCGGACGATGACGAGCGTCCGCCGGCCCGGTGCCTCGGCATGCCAGCGGCGCAATTCTCCCTCGGCGCCCCACTTCGTCCGGCCATACTCGTTAAATGGCGCGATCGCCCCATCCTCACCGGTGTGCGCTGGCGCCATGCCGTACACCGCCACGCTACTGGTGAACAGGACCGTGTCGATGTTCCGCGCCGTCGCCGCCCGGCAGACATTCGCCGTCCCGGCTACGTTGACATCGTGATAGAGCGACAGTGGCCGGACGTCGTCGCGGTGCTCGGCGGCGAGATGGATGATCGGGGAACTCGGGACGAGCCTGTCGGCAAGGGCATCGGCGTCGCGGATGTCGCCGATCACCGAGTTGTGAGGGAATCGGCGGCTGACGACTTTGTCGATGATCGTGAACGCCGGCCCCCCCTCGCGGACGAACCGTTCGCACAGCCGCGTGCCGATGAAGCCACTGCCGCCGATCACGTTGACGTGACCGTCGCGGGCGGCGGGCGGGGAATCGGATTGGGGCACGGCCGTCATGGGCGACGAGTTCCTTTAAGCATCCCGTCGCCAGACGACGCGGTTCACGTAATCGGTGTAGCTGATGATGATCCGCAGGACCTTGTCGGAGACATTCGGCATCGAATAATCACCGACGAGACGCAGCGTCCGATGCTCCCCGCGGGCTTGCGTGGCAAGGATCGCCAAACCCTGCCGGACACGGTCGAGCTCGAGCCCCACCATCATCACCGCCGCCTCCTCCATCCCCTCCGGCCGCTCGTGGGCCTCGCGGATGTTGAGGGCCGGAAAATTCAGAATCGACGACTCCTCGCTGATCGTGCCGCTGTCGGAGAGGACGGCTCGGGCTTCGGTCTGGAGCTTGACGTAATCGTGGAAGCCGAGCGGCTTGAGGAGATTCACGCTCGGGTCGAAGGCCACCCCCGCGGCGTCGACGCGCTTCCGGGTGCGCGGATGCGTCGAGACAATCACCGGCAGGCCGTGGTCAGTGGCGAGGGCGTTGATGATCGCCACGAGCCGGTGGAAGCTCCGTTCCGACTCGATATTCTCCTCGCGATGAGCGCTGACGACGAAAAACTCCCCCGCTGTGAGGCCGAGCCGGTCGAGGACGTCGGAAGCCTCAATCCGCGGCCGCTCGTGCTCGAGGACCTCGAACATCGGGCTGCCGGTCTTGATGACGAGATCGGGCCGGAGCCCCTCGCGGAGGAGGTATTCGCGGGCGATCGAGCTGTAGCAGAGATTGACGTCGGCGACATGATCGACGATCCGCCGATTGATCTCCTCCGGCACGCGCTGGTCAAAGCAGCGGTTGCCCGCTTCCATGTGGAAGACCGGAATCTTGCGGCGCTTGGCCGGAATCACCGCTAGGCAGCTGTTGGTGTCGCCGAGGACGAGAAGCGCCTCCGGCTTCTCCGCCGCGAGCACGTCGTCGACGGCGCTGATGATCCGCCCGATCGTCTGCGCGGCGCTCCCCGACTGGCCGGGGAGGGGGGTGGCCGTGTCGAGGAAGTGATCCGGCCGCTTCACCCGCAGATCCTCGAAGAAGATCTGGTTGAGCTCGTAGTCGTAATTTTGCCCGGTGTGGACCAGGACATGCTCGCAGTGCTCGTCGAGGCGCTCGAGGACCCGCGAGAGCCGAATGATCTCCGGCCTCGTCCCCACCACCGTCATCACCTTCAATCGCTTCATCCGTCGACCTTCATAGCAATGGTGTCGGGGCGATCACGGTCGAACAGTTCATTGGCCCAGAGCATCACGATCAGCTCGTCGTCGCCGATGTTCGTGACGTCGTGAGCCCAGCCCGGGGCCGTCTCGACGATCGAGCCCTCGCCGCCACGGACGGTGAGCTCGTGGCGCTCGCCAGTGACGACATGCCGGAAGCCGAATCGGGCCGTTCCGCGGATGACGAGGAACTTCTCCGTCTTCGAGTGGTGGTAGTGGCCGCCGCGGGTGATTCCCGGGTGGGCCGTGAAGTAGCTGAATTGCCCCGAATCGAGCGTTCGCAGCATCTCCACGAACTCCCCGCGCGGGTCGGCGTGCACAGGAACCGAATAGGCAACGGCGTCGGTCGGCAGGAAGCTCAAGAAAGTCGAATGGAGGGCTCGGACCAGGCCGTTGCCGACGCGCGGCGTGACCAGCGTCTCTCGGCTGGCATGGATCGCCCGGAGCGTCTCCACCACCTCGCCGACGGTGGTCGCGTAGACCGGGCCCGTCTCGCGGAAGCCGCCCCCCTGGTGTGGATGCTCGAGAACCTCGAGGAACGCCTGAACGACGTCGTCGACGTAGACCAGGTGCAGCGGGGAGGCAGGATCGTGGATCGTGACCGGGAGGCCGCGGGCGATGTTGTGGCAGAACGTGGCCACGGCCGAGTTGTAATTTGGCCGCGACCACTTCCCGAAGACATTGGTGAGCCGGAAGAGATGAACGGGAGCGCCGGTCGACTCGGCGTAGGCCAGGAGCGCCTCCTCGGCCCCCCGTTTGCTTTGGCCATACGCGTTGTCGAGTGCGGCCTGGGTCGATGAGCTGAAGATCACCGGCTGCTTTCGCCCGGTGGCGGCGAGGATCGTGCACAGCCGCTCGGTCGTGCCGGTGTTGCCGGCGAAGTAGTCGGCCGGATCGGGGGGCCGGTTGACCCCGGCGAGATGAACGACGCAATCGGCCGCCGCGGCCGCCTCCCGGAGCACTTCCTCGGCGGCTCCGCGCCCGATCGGCAGCACCTCATGGCCGCCAAGTTCGGCGAGCCTGACGCGGAGGTTGCGCCCCAGGAATCCCTCCGCACCGGTGACGAGCACACGCATGGCCGACCTAATGGTCAATTCTAATGGTCACTACTTGCGGTCAATTCTTGCGATCACTTCGGGAGAGCGTTTTTGACGATCTCGAGGCCGAGGAGAACGTGCTTCACCTCGTCGACGGAGAGCCGCTTCGTGGTGTGGGAGGTGTAGTCCTCGATCGTGGAGATGTCGGTCTCCCCCTCGAGGAAGTACTTGTCGTAGTTGAGGTCACGGGCGTCGGCGGGGATCTGGTAATAGCCACCGAGATCGTCGGCCCGCGCCATCTCCTCGCGTGAGACCAGCGACTCATAGAGCTTCTCGCCGTGCCGGGTACCGATGACACGGATCTCGGATTCGGGACGGACAAGAGCGACCATCGCCCGGGCGAGAACGTCGATCGTGCAGGCCGGGGCCTTCTGGACGAAGATATCCCCCGGCTTGGCGTGCTCGAAGGCATAGAGGACCAGATCGACCGATTCCTCGAGCGACATCAGAAACCGGGTCATCCCCGGATCGGTGAGGGTGATCGGCTTCCCCTCCTGCATCTGCTTCAAAAACAGCGGGATCACTGACCCGCGCGACGCCATCACATTGCCGTAGCGGGTGGCGGAGAGGACGGTTCGTGAGGTGTCGATGAGCCGCGACTTCGCCACCATCACCTTCTCCATCATCGCCTTGGAGATTCCCATAGCGTTGATCGGGTAGACGGCCTTGTCGGTGGAGAGGACCACGCAGCGCTCGACCCCGTTGGCAATCGCGGCCCGAAGGACATTCTCAGCGCCGAGGACGTTCGTGCGGACCGCCTCCATGGGATAAAACTCGCAGGAGGGCACCTGCTTGAGGGCGGCGGCGTGGAAGACGTAGTTGACTCCGCGGAGCGACTCTTCCACCGAAACGTAGTCGCGGACGTCACCGATGTGGAACTTCACCCGGTCGTTCGCCAGGCGGATCCGCATGTCCTCCTGCTTTTTCTCGTCGCGGCTGAAGATCCGGATCTCCCGCAGCGGCAGATGCAGCACCCGATCGAGGACGGCATTGCCGAACGACCCGGTGCCGCCGGTGATGAGGAGAACTTTGTCGTTGAACATGAAAACCCTGGTGCTCGTGCAGCCCAACATCGACGCTTTCTTCGACTTCGGCGACTGGTCACCTGTCGAAGCACCGCGGCGTCGGGATTCCGGCGGCGTGCCGACCGATCTCTTTGAGATGGTAACCTAGCAAAATCAGCGACCGTGCCAAGCAGCCCGTTGCGGGCCACTTCAGAGTCGCTCCGACACGAACGCGGGTGGCTGTGCCGGCACCGTGCCGGGTTGCGCGTTCCCCCCGCTGTTGGTGGAAACATTCGTCCCTCCATTCTCCCGCTGCAGAGACTCCCAAAAAAGCCATTGTTTTCCGAAGGTGCCGGTCGTGCCATCCGGCGGCGGAGATGTCTTCCACAGCTTGTCCGGATGGTGGCCACCGGTCGCCAACGACGCCGGGACGACGCTGTTTCAGTTTGGAATCTCTCGTCCTATGCTGGAGTCAACCCTCCGTCTGGCCGCTCAACCCGCATCCGCCCGGCCCATTGGTAGGTTTCCCCGCGACTGGCTCTCCCCCGCCACCTCCCAGACGACCCGTCACCCTGGACATCCATGAACCCGCAGCCAAAAGACGCCACGCCGGCGGTCGCTCCTTCCCGCCAGCAGTGGCACGTCCCGCCGATCCGCAAGGTTGGGATCATCGGACTCGGCTACGTTGGACTGCCGCTCCTTCTGGCCTACGCCCGGAAGGGATTGAAGGTCGTGGGGTTTGACATCGACCCGCACAAGCCCGCGGCGATCCTGGCCGAGCGGAGCTACATCAAGCACATCTCCGGCGAAGCGGTCGCCGAAGCTCTCGCCAGCGGTCTTGTCGATGCCACCGTCGACTTCTCCCGCGTCGCCGAGACTGATGCGGTGATCCTCTGTGTCCCGACCCCGCTCGACCAGCACCTCGACCCCGATCTCTCCTACATCACCGCGACGCTCGACGCCATCGTGCCCCATCTCCACCCCGGGCACGTCATCAGCCTCGAGAGCACGACCTATCCGGGGACGACTGCGGAGGAGGTGGTGCCGCGCGTCGAGGCTCGCGGGCTCGTTCCCGGCGAGACCGTGTTCGTCGTCTACTCGCCGGAACGCGAAGACCCGGGTAATCCGAAGTTCACGGCCGCCAACATCCCCAAGGTGGTGGGCGGGATGACGCCGGCGTGCCTCGAGGCGGGCGTGGCCCTCTACGAGGCGGCTTTCGAAACCGTCGTCCCGGTCAGTTCATGCGCCGTCGCGGAGATGACCAAACTCCTCGAAAACATCTACCGAGCGGTCAACATCGGCCTCGTCAATGAATTGAAAATCGTTGCCGATGCGATGGGGATCGACATCTGGGAGGTCATTCGGGCGGCCTCGACAAAGCCCTTCGGCTTCACCCCCTTCTACCCCGGCCCCGGCCTGGGGGGGCACTGCATCCCCATCGACCCCTTCTATCTGACGTGGAAGGCGCGGGAGTTCGGCGTCAACACCCGGTTCATCGAGCTCGCCGGACAGATCAACCGCAGCATGCCCGAGTACGTCGTTCGCCGGACGATGCTCGCGCTCAACGAACGGGGCAAGGCGGTCCATGGCAGCCGGATCCTCCTCCTCGGTCTCGCCTACAAGCCAGACGTCGACGACATGCGCGAGTCGCCGACGTTCGAACTCATGGACCGCTTTTCTGCTCTCGAGGCGACCGTCGCCTACCACGATCCGCATGTCCCGGTGATCGGTCCCACCCGGGAACACGCCCGCTGGAAGGGGATGCACTCGACCCCTTGGAACCAGGAAACCCTTGCCACCACCGACGCCGTGGTCATCGTCACCGCTCACAAAGCGGTCGACCTGCGGGAGCTGGCCACCTGGCCCGGGCTGGTCATCGACACACGCGACGCGATGCGGAATGTGGGTGGGGCCGCTACCGTCGTCAGGGCGTGAGCCGACCCGTGGCAAACTGACTGCAAGGCGAACTGCACGGCGGCGGGTCCCCGCGCCAACGACCCTTCACTCCACCTCGAACACCGCCTCGATCTCGACAGGCACGTTCTCGGGGAGGGCGGCAACGCCGAAGGCGCTGCGGACGCCGATCCCTGCCTCGCGCCCCCAGATCTCGGCAAACAGTTCACTGCAGCCGTTGAGGACATGCGGCTGCTGGGTGAAATCGGGGGTGCAGTTCACCATCCCCAACACCTTCACCACCCGCTTCACCCGATCGACGCTCCCCAGGGCGTTTTCAATCGTCGCGAGGATCGCGCAGGCCACCTGGCGGGCAGCCGCCTTGCCGGCGTCGGCATCGAGATCGACCCCGACCCTGCCCCGCAGAAGGGAGCCATCGGGGAGGAGGGGAAGATGCCCGGACGTATAGAGAAGGTTGCCCATTCTCAAACATGGCGTGTAGGCCCCCACCGGCTTCGGCGCCGGGGGGAGCGGAAGGGCGAGGGCACGGAGGACGTCAGAGGGGGGCATGGTCGATCCCGGGGGGCGGGGCGAATGAGGGGGGCAAGCGGCATCAGCCGCCGTAGGCCTGCGCCGTCGGGGCACGCTCGAGATCGTCCGCGAGACTGCGGTGCGGGGCAATCCCCTGGGTCTGGAGATCGCCATGGTAGGCCTTCACCGCTTCTTCCGCCGACGTCGTGCCATCGGCGACGGCTCGCAGGTGGCGGACAAAGGCGAGCTGATCTTCGGCGGCATTGATCTTCCGGCCGAAGAGGGCGACGCGGGCGCCGTGCTGCTTCGCATCGGCCAGGAGCCCGAAGGCGTCGTGGGTCGTCCCGGCGCCGCCGCCGAGGATGCCGACGACGAGCGAGCGGTCGTAGGCGGCAAGTTGCTCGGTGACCTCGGGCCCCAGATAGGGGATCTTGAGAAAGATCGGCCGGCCGGCCCGTGGCACACCGGCAAGCGTCCGGGCGACATGGTCGGCAAGGAAGCGGGCGATGTCACGGGGGCGCTCGTCGCGCGGACGGTCGCCCGCGGGGCGCCCCGGCGTGCGATCGATGGCGTTGGGATAGAAGACCTCGAGGAAGTGGCGAAACCCGGCCCGCTCCGCCTCGGCCCGGAAGGTGCCATACGCCTCGAGCATCCCCCGGTCGAGCGTGGCGTCGTCGTTGAGCGTCAGGGAGAAGAGGCCGAGATCGGCACCGCGCCCTCGCGGCGAGCCACTGCCGTCGGCATGGCTGCGATCGATCCGGCCGCACTGGGCCTGGGAGATCGAGCACGTTGTGAAGGGGAGGGCGGGCTGGCGCGGATAGTTGCCGCTGCCGGCGGCGAGCCAGATGTCGGTGGTGTCGTTCATCCGCACCGCCGGCGTGACATGGCTGTCGACAAACAGCCCCTCGTCGATGGCGAGGACCTCGCTCGTGCTCCC
>CAMBFA010000057.1 GCA_945865325.1 Candidatus Kuenenia stuttgartensis | reverse complement strand
ACGATGGTGCGGGCGCTCGATGCGGCGCGGGAGAAGTATGGCCAGTGGTTCTGCGAATATCCCTGGACAAACCTCCGTGTCACCGAGTTTCCCGGGCTCGCCGGCTATGCCCAGGGCTTTCCGGGCAACATCTCCTTCTCCGAAAACATTGGCTATCTCGCCAAGCCGCTCAAAGTGACCGATCTGGCCACGGGCCGCGAGGAGGGAAAGATCGACGCCGCCTTCTACATCGTCGCCCACGAGGCGGGGCACCAGTGGTGGGGCAACATCGTCACGCCCGGGAAGGGGCCCGGTGGCAACATCATCTCCGAGGGGCTGGCCGAGTTTTCCGCCCTGATGCTCGTCCACCATGAGCTCGGGGAGGAGCAGGGAAAGACCCTCCGCCGCCGCTGGGAGCAGAGCTATGTCTTCGGCCGCCGCGCCGACAACGAGCGGCCGATCAACCGCATCGACGGGTCGCGGCCCGGCGACGGCGTCGTCACCTATCAGCGCGCCGGCTGGGCCTTCTGGATGCTGCGGACGGTGATGGGGGAAGAGGCGATGCTCGCCGGTCTCAAAGACTTCATCGCGAGGTGGCGCAACGGCGTCGAGACTGCCGATGGCCTCGACTTCCCCTTGATCGAGGATCTCTTGGAGAGCCTCCGGCCGCACGCCCCCGATCCGGCCACGTTTGACGACTACGTCGGCCGGTGGATCCTCGGCAAGGATCTCCCCGATCTCGAGGTGCGCGAAGCGAAAGTCGAGAAGACCGAGGCCGGCTACCGGGTGACGGGGATCCTTTCCAACATCGGCACCGGCCGGGCGGCGGTGAAAGTCCGCGTCGAGGGGAAGAAGCCCGAGGAGAAGGAGGCGCAGCGGCCGGGGAGCGAGGCAACGGTGGAGGTGACGGCGGAGGCTCCCGGCAGCATCGACATCGTCACCGATTTCCCCCCGGAGCGGATCGTCGTCGATCCCGAGGTCGAGCTGCTGTTCGCGGGGCGGAAGCGGGCCGAGACGGCACTTGCAGCGCCGTGATCACGCCCGTGATGCGACTCACTGGTCTCCCCCGGCATGTCCCTCACTCTGCGGCCGCGGGACGCGGGGCGGTAGCCCGGGCGAATGTGGCATCAAGCCATCGAATCGCCCGCGGGATCCCCTGGTCGATCATCGACTCGTAGTGTTCGCCGGTCGGGACGCGGACGAGCTCGATCAGTTTCTGTTTCTCTTTCGCCGCATCGACGAACCGAACGGCGCCGGCCACCGGTGTCACCGAATCATCGTCGGCCTGGAAGAAGAAGATCGGACACTGCAACCGATCGACGTGGTTGATCGGGGAATAGTCGCTACAAAACTTCCGTACGGTGGGAATGACCGTCTCGAGGACGGCGAAATTGTCGCGGTGAAACTCGGTGACATCGGTGCAGGGGGCGAAGGCGACGCAGGCCTTGATCTCCGGATTGCTCTCGGCCGCCAGCAGCGCGAGCGTACCGGCGGAGCTGTGGCCGACCGCGGCGATTCGCCGGGGATCGACCTGCGGCATCTCCTGTTTGATGTAAGCCAGAACCTGCTCGACACAGCCGAGCCCCGCGCGGGCTGCGGAGAACTCGGCGAAGGTGCGCTTCACTTCGCCCCCCGTCACCCGCTCGGGATCGGCGATCGCGCCGGGGAGGGCGACCTGGATGACGACGTAGCCGGCGTTCGCCCAGGGGAGGGCCTCGGGGTGATCGCCGTCACCGAGATCCCGACCGGCAAGGAGATTCGAACCGGCCGGCGCGAGGATCACGCACGGCCATGCCGCCATTTCTTGCGACCAATTCAACGAGAATTGGCGATAGACGACGAACTTCAGTGGTGTCCCACCCCCTCCCGCTCCCGTCGGCAGGGTGTGCTCGCTGCGCATCACATCACCGACGGCACGCGATCCCCCCAGCACTGCCCTGCCGATCGCCGCCGACTGCGGCGCGAGGGGATCCGCAATCACAACCGGCCCCGACTCGCCCGCCACGGCCGCGCCTGCCGGTGGCAGGTCCACCCGCCCGGGTGCCGTTGGCCCGACGGCGTGGGCCATGAGCGTGCCGAAGCCAGCGACGAGGTAGATCGGGGCGAACACCCGGAAGACGCCGAAGCGAACGATCGCCAGCAGCGTTCCCGAGATACCCATGCAGACGATCATCACAGCCACCACGCCCCCCATGACGCGCCCCGTCGCCCCGGCCATCGCGCCCGGGGTGACCGCTTGACCGCTCTGTTCCAGCTGTGCCGAATGCCGCAGGAGTGCACTGCCGACCTCCCAGCCGACGATCAGCAAGGCGAGCACGATGCCACCGATCAGTTTGGGGGTCATCAATTCGGGCTGCTTCGACGCCGGCCGCTTCTTCGGCTTCGGACGGTCGGGGAAGATCAGCCCGAGGGCGGCGATCACTCCCCCCGCGGCGGCACCGACGGCGAACATCCTCCCTCCCGTGGCCACACCGACGACGAGGAGAGTCAATGCCAGCGCCGACACGGCAACGACCAGTGGATGACAGGCCACCCAATCGATCAACTCCATGCACGCTGGAGCGACACCCCCCGATGAACTGCGGGCAGTCTGACGCCGGGGTGGAGGCGCATGGACGGGGGCGGTCGTACCTGAACCGCTCGCCGAGGGAGCCGACGGCAGCGAGGGAAATCCCGGAATGCTGAACGGATCGTCGTCCTCAAAGGAGGGAGACTCGGGGACCGGCACCGGCCGCGCGGCGGGCTTGGCGGAAGCCGGGCGCGGGGCTCCGTCAGCCTTCGGCGCCGGGGCGATCGCGGGGGCGTCCAGCGGCACCTTCAGCTCACCGCGGCATCCGGGGCACTTCACGACCTTGCCGGCGGCCTTCTCCGGCGCCTTATACCACTTCCGGCAGGCCAGGCAGTCGACACGGATCGGCATCAGTCCCCCCTTCGCGCTGTGCTCTCCCCCCGCTCGAATCCCCAGGGAAGAAGACAGCGGGGGAGGCCGGCAGGGCCAAGCGTTCGGTCGGGGCGATCTGTCCCATCAGAAGGTGAAAGGTCTACACTTCTGACCGGTCCCCGTTTTCCCTTCACCGGTCCTTCCCGGCTTCACCCTCGCCCCCGTCGAGAGGAATCTCCGATGCGATGTCAGCGCCCCGTTCTGAATGCGATCACGATCGCCGTGGCCTGTGCTTGGCTGGCGACGATCGCCCTCGGCGCCCACGCCCAGGCACCCTCCGCCGGTGACTGGCCGCAGTTCCGCGGGGGACCGGCGCTGGGGGTGGTCGCGGAGGCGACGCTCCCGCTCGCCTGGGACAAGTCTCCCGGCTCCAAGGGGAAGATCGTCTGGCGGTCGGCGATCCCCGGCGCGGGATGGTCGCAGCCGGTGAGTGTCGATGGGCGAATCTATTTGACGACGGCCGTGATCCCGGGGGGACGAAAGCCGAAGGGGATGACGGGGGGGGTGATGGATCTCTCCACGATGGGGTGGGGAAAGCCGCCGAAGGATCCGGTCCAGTGGCGCGTCCTCTGTCTCGATGCCACCGACGGGAGCCTGATCTGGTCGAAGACGGTCGTCGAGCAGGCGCCCAAATATGCCACGCATGCCTCCAACACCTACGCCACGGAAACCCCCTGCGCCACCCCCGACGGCGTGTGGGCGTTCTTCGGCGCCACCGGCACCGTCGTCGCCCTCGACCGTGACGGCAACGAGCGCTGGAAGCGCGAGTATGGCCCGCAGCCGATCACCAACGCCTTCGGCACCGGCGCCTCGCCGGTTCTCCACGACGGCAAGCTTCTCGTCCAACTCTACAACGACGATGCCGGCGATCTCCACTGCCTCGACGCCGCCACCGGCGCCGATCTGTGGACGGCCACACGCACCAAGGGGGCCTCGTGGGCCACGCCGATCATCTGGAACAACGGCGGCACCACCGAAGTGGTGACCGGCGGCCAAGGCTCGATCGTCGCCTACGCCTTGGCCGATGGGAGCGAGCGCTGGCGGTACGGCGGGCTCGACACGTCGTTTGCCTGTTCGCTCGGCGCCGATGCCGAAGGGGTCTACTTCGGGACCTCGAGCCCGGGCTCGAAAGCTCCGGCGGCGGCGATCCTCGCCGGCGCCAGCGGCGACATCTCGCCCGGGAAGGACGGGGGGACGAGCGCCACCGTCCCCTGGAACCGCAACAAGAGCGGGGCCGGCATGCCCTCCCCCGTCGTCGTTGGCGACTTCCTCTACTTCTTCGGCAACACCGCCGTCTGCTACGACAAGCGGACGGGGGAGGAGAAGTACCGCAAGCGCCTCCCCGGCGGGACGCAGGCGGTCGGCTGCCCGATCGTCGTCGGCGACCGGATCTACCTCGTCAACGAGCTTGGCAAGACGATCGTTCTCAAGACCGGCCCCGACTACGAAGTCCTCGCCGAATCAGATCTGGGCGCGGACGGGGAGGTATTTTGGTCGACCCCCGCCGTGGCCGGCGACTCGCTTCTCATCCGTTCCTCCGACGCGGTCTACTGCATCCGCGGCGAGTGAGCCCCTGACTCGCTCCGCGCTTCCCCCTTGGCACTGAAGGCTCATCATGCGCCCCCATCGGTTTCTTGTCGCGCTCATCGTCGCCCTGGCTGCCTGCTTTGCGCCGGGATCCGCCACCGCGGCCCCGCCCCTCAAAGTCGGCATGGAACTGGCCTACCCGCCGTTTGAGATGACCGACGCGGCCGGCAAGCCGACAGGGGTGAGCGTACAGATCGCCGCGGCACTCGGGAAACACCTCGAGCGCGACGTGGTGATCGAAAATATTGCCTTCGACGGACTGATCCCGGCCCTGAAAGTCGGCAAGATCGACTGCATCATCTCGTCGATGACGGCGACCCCGGAGCGGGCCAAGTCGATCGCCTTCTCGGAGCCCTATCTCAAGACGGGGCTGGCGCTCCTCGTGGGGGCAAAGTCGGCGGTGAAGGGGGCCGAGGAGCTCGACGTCAAGGGGCGGACGGTGGCGGTGAAGAAGGGAACCACTGGCCACCAATTCGCATCGTCGACCTTTAAGCAGGCCCGTCTTCTCGTCCTCGACAAGGAGTCTGCCGCGGTCCTCGAGGTGGTGCAGGGAAAGGCCGACGCCTTCATCTACGATTCCCTCTCGGTCTATCAAAACCACAAGCGTCATCCCGACAGCACGCGGGCCCTTCTCCGACCGTTCCGCGAGGAATCTTGGGCCGTCGGGCTGCGGCCGGCCGACCGCGAGTTGCGCGAGCGAGTGAACGCGTTCCTCGAAGCGTTTCGCGCCGACGGCGGCTTCGAGAAGCTCGGAGACGAGTTCCTCCCCGAGGAGAAGGCGGCCTTCAAGGCCGAGGGGATCCCCTTCTACTTTTGAGCCCGTGCATGTCTGAATCCCATCCCCCTGCGACGCCGTTCCGGCAGGCCACGGCGAACGGTTGCCTCCGCTGGCTGTCGGCCACCGCGATCCTCGCCGGTGTGCTCGTCACGGGGTGTGCGCGACCGGCCTCGCTGCCGCCGACAGCGCCCGTCGCGGTCGAGGAATCACAGCGGCAGTCTCCGCCGGTTGAGCCGGTCGAGCCCTACGCCGGCCCGGTCTGGTTCACCGACGTCACGGCCACGGCGGGGCTCGATTTCGTTCATCACTCCGGCGATTCGGCGGAGAAGCCGTTTCCTTCGGCCAATGGCAGCGGCCTCGGGGCGATCGACTTCGATCTCGACGGCCGCCACGATCTCGTCTTCGTCAGCGGCGTTCCCTTCCCCGTCGACGAGGCCGCGATGAGTCACAGCGCCCGCTGCTTCCGCAATCTTGGCGGCTGGCGGTTCGACGACGTCACCGAGCGGTGTGGCCTGCGGTATGCCCGCTACGGCCATGGCGTCGCCGTCGGCGACCATGACGGCGACGGCTTCCCCGACCTGTTCCTCACCGGCTACGGCGGCGACATCCTCTTCCACAACCGGGGCGACGGCACGTTTGAACCGAGCGGCCCGGCGGCAGGCCTCGACGACGGCCGGTGGAGCTCGAGCGCCGCCTTCGTCGATGCCGACGGCGACGGTCTCCTCGATCTCTATGTCTGCCGATATGGCAAATGGACGCTGGAGACGAATCCCTTCTGTGGCGACCGGGCCGCCGGCCTGCGGGTGTTCTGCAGCCCGCTGACGGTCGAGCCGGAGGCGGACGTGCTGCGGCGCAACAACGGCGACGGCACCTTCACCGACGTGACGGCGGCGGCGGGGGTCGACGGCCGCCCCGGCCGGGCCCTCGGGGTGATCGCTGCCGATGTCAACGGCGACGGATCGATCGATCTCTACATTGCCAACGACATGAATCCGAACTCCCTCTGGCTCGGGGACGGCCGGGGGGCATTCCGCGACTCCAGCGACCTGTCGGGCACCGCCTACGATCATGAGGGGCGGGTGAAGTCGAGCATGGGAGTCGACCTCGCCGACACCGGCAATCGCGGGCAGGTCGACATCATGGTCACCGACTTTCAAGGGGAGGCGAGCCTGTTCTTCGCCGGCTCGGCCGACGGGATCTTCCGCGATGTCAGCGACACCAGCGGCGCCGGATCACCGAGCCTGCCGTACGTGAGCTGGGGGATCCAGTTCGCCGACTTCGACCTCGATGGTTGGAACGATGCGGTGATCACCAACGGCCATGTCGGTGACGACCGGCACAAGACCGGCGACAATGCACTGCTCCAGCAGCTTCCCCTCTTCCTCCACAACCAGCGCGGCCGGTTTCGCGAGCCCCCCCGCGACCACCTCGGCCCGTATTTCGTCACCCAGCACCAGGGACGGGGGGTAACCGCCGTCGACCTCGACAATGACGGCGATCACGACCTCGCCTTCAACCACCGCGACGCACCAGCCACTCTCCTCCGCAACGACCGTGGCCATCCGCAGCAGAAAGGAACAACGAGCACCGTTCTCCGGCTCGTGGGCACGGCGGGCAACCGCGATGGTGTCGGCGCCGTGGTGACGATGACCGCTGGCGACCAGCTCCGCACCGAGCATGTGAAGGGGGGAGGCGGCTATCAGTCGTCGCGCGATCAGCGCGTCCTCTTCTCCCTGCCTGCCGACGGCGCCGCCCCCTCGTTCTCGATCCGCTGGCCCGGGGGGCGGATCACGCCACTGCCGGAGATCGACGGTGGCGGGCAGTGGCTGATCATCGAACCGGCCACCCCCGACGCCCAGCCGCTGGCTCTGCGCGAGGATCCCCCCCGATGAGTCGCTCCTCTTCCCAAGCATCCCATTCCCGGCGTCTGGCCGTGGCGTGCCTCGCGATGATCCTGTTGGCGGTGCCTGTGGCCTGCCGCCCCGGATCCCTCGCGCCGAGCGGGCAGGCGAAGGAGGCGAAGCCGGCCCCTCGCCCCAGCGACGGGGCCCGGAAGACGGTCGTGGCGACACCGCGAACGGCGCCTGCCACGCTCCCCCGGTTTGTCGATGTTGCCCGCGAGTCGGGGATCGATTTCACCTACTTCAACGACGAAGCCGCCGGCAACTGGCTGATCGTCGAGGTGATGGGAGGAGGCGCCGCCTGGCTCGACGTCGATCTCGACGGCTGGCTCGATCTCTACCTGACGGAGGGCTGCCGGCTGGAGAAGTCAGCGGTGGGGGATGGCGAACACCGCGACCGGCTCTACCGCGGCCGGGGTACGGCGGGCTTCCGCGATGTCTCGGCCGTGGCCGGCATTGGCGACGACCACTACGGCCAGGGGGTCGCGGTCGGCGACTATGACGCCGACGGGTTCCCCGATCTCTACCTCGCCAACTTCGGCCCGGCTGTGCTCCTCCACAACAATGGCGACGGCACGTTCACCGACGTTACCGCCGCCGCCGGGATCGAGTTCGCGAAGTGGGGCACCAGCGCCGCCTTCGCCGATCTCGACCACGACGGCCAACTCGACCTCTACGCCTGCACGTTCCTCGACAATCGGCTCGGCAACAACAAAGCCTGCGACTATTCGCAGGGGCGCGGCTACTGCGGCCCGGGCAGCTATGTCGGCGAGCAGGATCAGGTGTGGGTGAGCCGGGGAGACGGGACGTTCGTGGAGCGCTCCGCCGACCTGGGGTTCACCGAGACCAACGGCCGCGGGAAGGGGCTCGCCGTATCGATCGTCGACCTCGACGACGATCTCCTCCCCGAGGTTTATGTCGGCAACGACATGACCCCCAACTACCTCTACACACGGCGGTCGGCGGAGGGGGCCCCGGCCCGCTACGAGGAGCTCGCCACCTCCGCCGGCTGTGCGGTCAGCGACGATGGCGAGAACGAGGCCTCGATGGGGATCGTTACCGAGGACTTCGACGGTGACGGCCGCCCCGACATCTTCCTTGCCCACTTCTATCAGGCGAAGAACACGCTCTACCAAAACCTCGGCCAGCTCCTCTTCGCCGACGTCAGCCGGAAGACGCGGATCGCCGCCACGAGCCTCCACAACCTCGGCTTCGGCACCGTGGGGCTCGATTGGGACCGCGACGGCCGGATGGAGATGTTCGTCGCCACTGGGCATGTCCTCGGGCCCAGTGTCCAGCCCTACCAGATGCAGCCGCAACTCCTCTGGCAGGCCGCCAACGGCACGTTTGTCGATGTCTCCGACGACGTCGGCAGCGCCTACTTCGGCGGAAAATGGCTCGGTCGGGCCGCTGCCGGCGCCGACTACGACAACGACGGCGATCTCGACCTCGCCGTCAGCCACAACATCTCCCCGGTCGCCCTCCTCCGCGACGACACGGCCGCCCCGGGCCGATTCCTCGGCCTCGACCTTCGCACCCCGTCACGGATCCCGCCGATCGGCGGCCGGATCGAGGTGCACTGTGATGGCCGTAAGACCATCCGGCCGATTGCCTCCGGGGGGAGCTATCTCTCCAGCCCCGATCCGCGGATCCTCGTCACCCTCCCCCCGGGAGACTCCCCGGCCGACGTGACGATCCATTGGCCCTCCGGACGGGTCGACCGCTTCAGCCTCGAGGGGGACGGCTACTACCGTGTGCTCGAGGGGGAGAGCCCCGAACGCATGGCGGCTCCCCCGTGAGCCACCTGGATACGAGCCACCTGGATACGAGCCACCTGGATACGAGCCACCGGGATGGGAGGAGAGCCGGCGGGATGCGATGATGACTCGGGCGCCCGGACTCTCCGCCGCCCGCCCGACCAACCTCCACGACCTTCCTGCCGTGACCCATTCGCCTCCGCCTTCCGCCGAGCCGCCCCGCGTCTCCGGAACCCCGTTTTTCCGCACGCCCCTGCGGAAGCTCCTGGCGCTCGTCGTCGTGATCGCCGCCGCCCTGGGGGGCGTGGTTGCCTGGCAATGGTGGCAGGAGGGCCCGCTCCGCGACGCTGAGGTGGCACTGGCCCTTGGTCAGGCCCCGCGGGCCCTGGCGCTGGCCGAGTACTACCTCGACCTCCATCCCGGGTCCGAGCGGGCCGAGGCCGATCGGGCCCGGGCGCTCTCCGATCTGGGCCGTGCCGACGAGGCGATCGAGATCTACAAACGCATCGGAGCCGCCACGATCGACGAACTGCGGGCCTGGGCCAGGGCCCACATGGTTCGCAGCGAGTGGTCGCGCGCCGCCCCGCTCCTCGAACAGTGCTTGCGGCTGCGCCCGACCGACGCCGATGCCCTCTACGAGCTGACCACCTGCCGGACGCGCCTCGGGCTCCTCACGGAGGCCCTGGAGAGCGCCGACCGGTTCACCGCCCTCCCCGGCCAGGGGGCCCGGGGCAACATCCTCCTCGGCGCGATTCAAGCCGACCAGAGCAATCCCGACGAAGCGATCCTCGCCTACCAGCGTGCCGAGGCGCTGGCCCCGGATGGCCTCGGCCTCCAACTGCCGCCGGAGGAATTCTTCGAGCAGTTCGGCACGCTCCTCCTCAATCAGGGGCGCGACGCCGAGGCGATCCCGCTTTTCGAGCGGAGCCTCGCCGCCCGACCGACCCCCTCCAGCCACCACCTCCTCGGCAAGGCCCTGGCCCGCACCGGCGATCTTGAAGGAGCGCGGCGCAACTGGAATGCCGCGATCGAGCTCGATCCAGCCGGCGTCACGCCGCGCGAAGAGCTGGCCAATCTGGCGCTCGTGGCCGGCGATGCCGCGGCGGCCCGGGAATGGCTCACCCCGCTCGAAGGGCTCGCGGAGCAGCGCTTCGAATCGGCCTATCTCTTCCAGCGGCTGGCGGCACTCGAGAAAGACGACGCCGCCTTCGCGACCTGGAAGGAAAAGGCAGACGTCCTGCGGGACCGGCAGCAACTGATCACGTCGCTGGAGCAGTTGATGGCCAGCTCTCCCGGATCCTACTGGGCGCAGGTTGTCCGGGCCCACAAGTTCGCGACCCTCGGAAACCGCGCCCAGGCGGCTGACCTGATCAACGGCATCAAACGCAGCGACGATGAAGACCCCTTCGTATCCGAGCTGCGGGAAGCGGTCCTCGGAAACGGACCGCTCCCCGCGCTCGAACGAGTGCCCTTGAAGCAGTTTTGATCAGGCCGCCGACTACTTCTTGTTTTCCATCTGCTTCCGCATCGCCTCGGGCATTCCCTGCATGGCCTTCGCCTTGGGGTCGCCCTGCGCCTTCGCCTCTTCCTTCACCGGGGCGATCTCTTTGACCGAGCCGCCGCAGCCCGCGACCGTCAGAGCCCCCACCAACAGCACCGCCAACCCAGCAAAGCGCACCATCACAGCACCCCTTCGTTGAAGAATGAATCGAGCCGTATCAAACGATAGCTACCAAACGATCCACACCACAAGTCATCGCCGGGCGAACCGGATCGTCACGATCCGGCCGGCATGGCATCAGCCGTAAGTCCATCACCGCCCGCCTGCCGACCGAGAAGCTCAATGTAGCCGCTCCAGGCCTCCGCTTCCTGCGGCCGGCCGATCTCCCGGTAGAAGGTGACCACCTCCTGGAGGGCAGCTGGATGGTCGAGTTGCCCAAGCACGATCCGCAAGCGATCGTGGATCTTGTCGTCCATCAGCGCCTCGAGCTTCGCCGCGCGCTCGCGCATCGCCGTCGCCTCCTCCTGATCGCCGGCCCGCGCGAGGCAGTTGGCGGCCCGGTTCATCGTCCGCCAGTCGATCGTCCCGGGCCAGGCGGCTAGCGATTCCACATAGGCCGCCGCGGCGCCGGCAGGATCGTCGCGGGCATCCTGGAGAACACGGCCACGGGCGAGGAGATAGTCGCGGCCACGGTCGCCGGCCGGCCAACGGTCGAACTCCTCCCCCCCCCGATCGATCTCACCGAGGTCGAGGAGGACATCGACGAGGGTGCCGCGGAAAAACGGCTCCCATGTCCCTTCGGGGGGATCCGCCACCGGGGTCCTGTCGAGCAGATCGAGCGCGAACGGCAGATCCCCCTGGGTGCGAAACCATCGCGCCATCGCTCCGTTGCACAGCGGCGAATCGGGCTCCGAAGCGCGGAAGCGCACAAGCCGGTTCGATTCCACGATCGCAGCATCGTCGATCGGCGAGATCCGGAAGGCCATCATCCGGTCGAGCTCGGAGGTCGACGTGAGCGGATAGAACTGGCTCAAGTACCAGTCGCGAAGCACGATCGCTCGCTGCCCCTCCGGCCGCGACGCGAGTACCTTCCAGAAGAACGGCTCCGCATCCTCGCTCCGCCGGGTCAAGTCGCGGAGCTTCCACATCAGGTAATTCGTGTCGCCATCCTCGGGATCGATTTTCAGGGCCTGCCGCAGCGCCATCTCCGCCGCCGAGGGGCTGTAGTTGAGAAACAGATGAACCCTCGCCTCGCCGAGCCGAGCCTCGACGGCCTGCGGGGCATCGTCGGGGATCGTCCGCAACCGGGCGACCGCCCCACCGATCCGCTGGTTGAGCGGGAGGGAGTCGTCCTTGACCAGCGCCTCGGCCCCAAGGAGGTTGGCCTCGGGGCTGCGGGGATGGAGCCACAGATAGCGATCGATCGGGGCGTGGACCTCGCTCCACAGCCCATGCTTGGCCCGCAGCCTCGCCTCCCCCAGCCCCTGCCCGCTCCAGGCGACCGCACCGACCACCGCCGCGAGCAGGAGCCCCCCTGCCCCGACAACGAGCCTCGAAAGCCGAGAGCGACCGCGGCCAGCATGGCCGGGCGTAGCTGCGTTGGCTGCGGTGCTATCGGGATGGTGCGCTGCTGCAGACATCATCGGCGTCGCGAGCCTCCCCCGCCGGACACCATCGGGCTTTTCTCCACGATGGCATGAAACACGATGGCATGGAAACAGCCGCGGCCGCCGGAGGAGTCGCCCTCCGGCGGCCGCTTGGAAACAACAGGACGAGCGCCCCGATCAGTTGTCGTCGGAGACGGTCTCGCCACCATTCCGGGTGCCCATGGCCCACCAGATCTGATTGCCAACGTTGTCGGTGATGAAGGAGACCGACCCGTCGGCCTTGGCCACATTCACGCCGTTGGTATGGGCACTGACCGCGGCCAGCACGTTTGTCCCCCACCAGTCGCTGTCGGTCGTCTGGCAGCTCTTCTCGTTCGGCATCATCGTGTGGGCATAGGCCGAGCCGGTGGCCGCCATCGACCACGACCAACCTCCGCCACGCATGATCCGGCCACCACCGGCGTCGTTCAGCGACGACTGCTGGAGGCAGCTGTTGCGGACGTCGGCGGTGCAGCTGCCAGGGCTAGCCCAATTGTAAACCTGCGACTTCCAGAGCTTCGGATCGTTGGTGACGTTGCCGCTCCAAGTCTCGATGACGAACTCCGAATACATCGCCGTCTTGCCAGTGCCGTCGGAGATCCCCGCCATCGTGACGGGGGACGTACCGAAGGTCTTCTCAAAGTTGCGATAGGAGGCAATGCCGTTGCTGCGGACCCTGCCGTCACGTTCCCCCTGATAGACACCACCAGCGGTCTCGTGCTGCGACCACGACGTGCCATTGTTGATGGAGTAGGTGTGATTCGCCTGACCGCCGTTGATGGCGTTGGGATTCGACGGGCAATTGAAGGCGGGAATGCGGCCGCTCAACCCGGCGGAGTTGTAACCGGCCCAACCGGGGAAGTAGGCACCGGCATCCTTCGGATTCAGGCTCCGGGCGATCCCCCCCTGCTCAAGGAAGTTGAGGAGATAGACCTTGTCGGAGAAGTAGTAGGGATCGTACGGAGCGGGCCCCCACCCGACGCTCTGCGGGAACATCTGATTGGTGTCATGGTGATTGTGCATCGCCAAGGCAATCTGCTTGAGGTTGTTGGTGCAGGCGGAGCGGCGGGCCGACTCGCGGGCAGACTGGACAGCAGGCAGCAAGAGACCGACGAGCGTGCCGATGATGGCGATCACCACCAGCACCTCGACGAGCGTGAAACCTTTACGGCGCACGCCAAGGAAACGATGAGACATGAAAACGCTCCTTTTGGGTCCAGAGCGGACGATTAGGAAACTAAGATGGAGATATAGACACGCGAACTGGAAAAGAAACCCCCTTCAAACATCGTCAAAAGCATAGTTGAATCCTTCTCTCATTTGCAAGGCTCAGGCCCCGGGAAACGGCCGTGAAAACCTTGCCGGAGCGAGATTCCCCCCTCTCGACCCCCCCCAACTACGCGTCGGCCCGGTGGGAGCCCCGGTGGGAGCCCCGGTGGGAACCAAGAGGGTGAATCCCCGAGCCGGGCCTCAAAACCCCTCCCCTCCGCCGCCGCCGAAGCCGCCGCCGGAAAAACCCCCGCCGCCAGAAAATCCCCCCCCATCCCCGCCGCCAAACCCCGATCCCTCGCTCGACCGGGGGGCGGAGGTCATCGCCTGGGAGGTCACCTGCCCCATCTGCCCGAGGCTTTGGGTCAGGCCGTAGGGCTGGAAGTGCGTTACCGGGCCAGTCCCGGCATACCACTGCGGTGGCTCCTTGCAGATCCCCTCGAAGGCCTTCGCCCACCGCCCCTCCACTCCCAGGGCCATCGCGTAGGGAAGGAAGCGCTCGAACAGCTCGGGCGTCATCGGGAGGGTGGCGAGGCGGTGGGCATCGACCCGGGAGAGGTACTCCTGAAAGCCGAGGATCGCCGTGCGTGCCTCCCCCCCCTTGGCCGTCCGGGCCGGCATGATGACGGCGAATCCGCCGAGGATCACGGCCGTCAGCACGCCGCAGAGGATCGCTTGCGGGATCACCAGCTCGCTCGGCAGTTGCCAGGCGAGCTTGTTGAGCCCCACGAGGATCCCCGCCACCGCCACTCCTGCCACGGGGGCCGCAACGAGATACTGCGTGAGGACATGATCAGGCCGCTCGGCGTAGTGCCCCTCTTTGACGAGGCTCCCGAAAATCGCCCCCTTGATGGCAGGAAGGTGGGCATAGAAGCGGTTGCCAAGTTCGGCGGAGGTCACCGAGCAGACGACGCCCGGCATCCCCGCCCATTCGCCTGACGTCACCGTGAACATCCCGCCAATGAGGGCCGCGGCGGCCGGCGAGAGATCGTTCCAATCCTTGGCGGGGACGAGCAGATCGAAGGCGTACTTGGGCGCTTGAAACCACCCTGCCGGGGCGGTCTCGCGGATCCGAATGATCCCCTTGACGGCGCAGTCGACCAGGAGGGCCATGAGGTCGCGGTTGTCGGGGGAGTTGTCGATGAGCGTCCCCACCTCGGCCGGCCCCAGCCCCGCCGGCGGTGCATACTGCACCACCACCGGCCCCGGCCGCGGATCCCGCCCCACCCGCCACCAGTGGCGAAGTATGGCGCCGAACGTGGCCAGCGGGATCAGGGCCACCAGCCCCGAGAGCATCAGCGCCCCGGCATTGTCGCGAAACCACGCCAGCCTGGCCTCGAGGGCCGTCGGCCGGCGTACCACTCCCGGATTCCAGGCCACCGCGACAGAGAGCCCCTCGCGGATCCCCAGGGGGCGCGTCGCCGACACCTCGACGTCATGCCCGCTCCCCTCGGGCGGCGGCGCCGATTCACCGGCCGCGGTGAAGGCATTCTCCGGCCCATGCTTCTGGCCGTCGACGGTGATCGCCACCGACCGCTCCGTTGACCGGTAGCCCCCGGTGAAGGCGTTGACACGGATGTTCTCGACCCCCCTCGGCAGACTGATGCGGGCCCGCGCCGTGCCGATGGGATAGGGCCACTGGTCGCCGGTGACGTTCCAGTAGAGCTCGTCGTGGTCGTCGAAAAACTTCAGCGCCCTGCCGACCGTGTAGCGGATGACAACAGTGCGAACGGCATTGGCCGCCCCCGGCACCCAGATCTTGAGATCGTCCTCGTGGCGCTGCCGCGACGAAGACACCTCGAGCCGCTTCCCGGCTTCGTCGGTGACGCCAAGGAGATTGAACCGCAGGCCGTAATTTTCGCCGCGGGCATCGACATACCGGATCGGAATCCGCCGGTGGATGCCGTTCCATTCCCCCGTGAAGCGGAGCCGGATCGTCTCGGTCACCTCGACCAGCGCCGACTCGGTCACGCCGATCGCAGCGTCGAAATCCTCGATGACGATCGACCGATCCTGCCCCCGGGCCGCCGGGGCGAGGAGGATCCCGAGCAACACCAGCCCCCACGCAGCCAGGATGCCACGCTTGAGCCCGCCGAGCAGCCCCCTCATGAACGCCTCGCCTCCGTGCCCGCTCACGACATCTTGACGCTCGGCACCGCCCGCTCTGCCGCATCGCTGATCTCGAAAAACTCGCGCGGCCGCGCCCCGGCAGCCCCGGCGAGGAGATTCCAGGGGAACAGCCGCACCGACGTGTTCAGCTCGCGAACCGAGGCGTTGTAGTAACGCCGGGCTGCTTGGAGCGCCTCCTCGATCGAGGAGAGCGACTGCTGCAGGCCGGTGAATTGCTCGCTGCCGCGCAGCTGCGGATACGACTCGGCAAGGGCAAACAGGCTCTTGAGCGTTCCCGTCAGCGCGTTCTCGGCGGCCGCGGTCTCTTGCGCCGAGCCGGGGGACATCGCCTTCGCGCGGGCATTCACCACCGCCTCGAGCGTCCCCTTCTCGTAGCCGACATACCCCTTCACCGCCTCGACGATGTTGGGGATCAGGTCGTGTCGCCGCTTGAGCTGGATGTCGATGTCGCTCCAGGCGTTGTCGCAGCGGACGGAAAGCGTCACGAGCTGGTTGTAAAGAAGGATCCCTGCCACGACCGCCGCGGCGATCACGCCGAGGACGATCCACAGCAGCGTCCCGTTCCCGCCAGCTCCTTGGCCAAACAAGCCCGCCTGGCCGAACAAGCCCACTTGGCCCAGCACCCCCACGAGAGTCACCATGCACCACCTCCACGACGATGTCCACCACCCGCCCACGCAAGGCCCCGCCGGCCGCTGCGGCACCGATCATCTCATACCCCGCCCCCCGTTGACAGGGGCCGGCGTCGGCTGCCATGGTCTCGGCCGAGGAGGTACGATAAGGGCGTCGGGGAGGGATGTTAGGCACGGGGTGGAGCTCACGCCGGCTCGCCAGCGACTCCGACAACTGCGACGACTCCTGGGAGACGATCACCATGTTCGAGTTCCGTGTGCCGCACCGGGCCGGCCTCTGTGGCGGCCCCTCCCGCCGCGACTTCCTCCATGTCGGGGCCCTGTCCGCGATCGGCCTCTCCCTGCCGCAAATGGTGCGCGCCGCGGCCGAGGGGGGGCTCCGCCCCGGCCATGAGAAGCGCTCCTGCATCATGATCTTCAACCTCGGCGCCCCGAGCCACCTCGACCTCTGGGACATGAAGCCGGAGGCGACAGCCGAGGTTCGTGGCCCGTTCCAGCCGATCCGCACGAAGACCGATGCCTTCGAGATCTCGGAGCTCCTCCCCCGCCACGCCGCCGTCGCCGATAAGTTCTCCCTCGTTCGCTCCTGCCACCACGACGGCGCCGCCGTTCACGACGCCGGCTGGCAGATGATGCAGACCGGCCGCCGCTTCACCGGCGGCGTCAATTCCCCCCACGCCGGCGCTGTCGCCTCCCACCTTCTCGGCCGCCGCACCGACCTCCCCCCGTTCGTCGTCCTCCCCCAGCTCATGGGGCGCGGCGGCGGCAACCTCCCCAATGGCCAGGCGGGGGGCTTCCTCGGCAAAGCCCACGATCCGTTCGCCCTCATGGCCGATCCCTCCCAGCCCAATTTCAAAGTTCCCGATCTCCTCCCCCCCGATCAGATCGGCGTCGCCCGCCTCGATCGCCGCCGCAAGATGCGCGACATCGTCGAAGCCTCCGTGCGCGAGTTCGAGGCCAGCGAAGATGCCCGCCTCCTCGACGATTCCTTCCAGGCCGCCTATCGGATGATGACCAGCCCCCAGGCCCGCGCCGCCTTCGATCTCTCCCAGGAGCCGGTCGCCGTCCGCGAACGCTACGGGATGAACCGCTTCGGGCAGTGTTGCCTCCTCGCCCGCCGCCTCGTCGAAGCGGGCGTCCGGTTCGTCACCATCAACACCTTCCTCACCGTCTTCGACGAGATCACCTGGGACATCCACGGCTCCAAGCCCTTCACCTCGATCGAAGGGATGAAGAACATCGTCTGCCCGATGTACGACCAGGCCTACGCCACGCTTCTCGAAGACCTCCACGACCGCGGGCTCCTCGGCGACACCCTCGTCACCACCCTCGCCGAGTTCGGCCGCACCCCCAAGGTCAACCCCGCCGGCGGCCGCGATCACTGGCCCGGCTGCTTCACCTCCTCCTTCGCCGGCGGCGGCGTTCAGGGGGGGAGAGTCGTGGGGAAGAGCGACACCATCGGCGGCTTCCCCGCCGAGCGCCCTGTCGTTCCCGGCGACATCGTCGCCACCATTTTCCACTCCCTCGGCCTCGACCACACCACCCTCCTCCCCGGCCCCGCCGGCCGCCCCGTCCCCCTCTCCGACTTCGGCACCGCCCCCATCTCTGAACTTTTTTAGTGTTCCTCTCCGTATCCACGCGCGGCCTCGGTGGGCCGCGGCAGTGAGACAGACCGACACAGCTTCCTCTCCGTATCCACGCGCGGCCCCGACTCCATGAATCACCTCCTTCTCCCCCTCCTCGCCGTCGTCGCCCTCCTCGCGGCCACGGCCCGCGCCGACACGCCGAGCTTTTCCCTCGACGTCGTCCCGATCCTCTCGAAGGCAGGCTGCAACACCGGCGGCTGCCACGGAGCCCTCGCCGGCAAGGGGGGCTTCCGCCTGTCGCTGTTCGGCTACGATCCCGCCGCCGACCACCTCGCCATCAGCCGCGAGGCCCTCGGCCGCCGCGTCGACTCAAGCGCCCCCGGCGCGAGCCTCCTCCTCACCAAGCCGACGATGGCCGTCGCCCACAAAGGAGGCCTGCGGCTCGACACGTCAGGCCCCGACTATGCCCTCCTGGCCGCCTGGATCTCCGCCGGCTGCCCGGGCCCCTCCCCCGCCGAGAAGACCCTCGTCGGCATCGATGTCACCCCAGCGGAGGTCACCCTTCAAAAAGATGGCTCGGCCCGGCTCGCCGTCACCGCCCGCTACTCCGACGGCTCCTCCCGCGACGTCACCCGCTGGGCCCGGTTTGCCTCCACCGACGAATCGGTGGCCACCGTCGATCCGGCCGCCCCCGCCGACATCACAGGCACCGTCACGGCCATCGGCCACGGCGCCGGGGCCGTCACCGCCTGGTTCTCCTCGCGAATCGCTGTCGCCCGCGTCGTCGCCCCCTTCCCCAACGACGTTCCCGCCGCCACGTTCGCCGCCGCCCCCCGGGCCAACCTCATCGACACCCTCGTCCTCGCCCAGCTCGAGCAGCTCCACCTCGAGCCCTCCCCTCCCTGCGACGACGCCACGTTTATTCGCCGCGCCTTCCTCGACACCATCGGCCGGCTCCCGACCCCCGAGGAGGTCCGGGCGTTCCTCGCCGATGCCTCGCCGGGGAAGCACGAGCGGCTCGTCGAGCTACTCCTTGCGCGCCCCGAGTTCATCGATTACTGGAGCTATAAATGGAGCGACATTCTCCTCGTCAGCGGCTCGAAGCTCCGGCCGCAGGCCGTCGACGCCTACTACCGCTGGATCCGCGACCGGGTGGCCGCGAATGTCCCCTGGGACCGACTCGCCCGCGACGTCGTCACGGCGAGCGGCTCGAGCCTCGACAACGGCGCCACAAACTTCTTCGCCGTCCATCAAGACCCAGAGACGATGGCTGAGAACACCAGCCAGGCTTTCTTGGGCCTCTCAATCGGCTGCGCGAAGTGCCACAACCACCCCCTCGAGAAATGGACCAACGACCAGTACTACGCCTTCGCCAACCTCTTCGCGCGCGTCCGCGCCAAGGGCTGGGGGGGCGACTCGCGCGGCGGTGACGGCCAGCGGACGCTGTTTGTCGAGGATTCTGGCGAGCTCCTCCAGCCGCGCACCGGCAAGCCGCAGCCCCCGGCCCCGCTCGACGCGCCGGCCTTGCCACTCGAGGCCCCCGCCGACCGCCGCGCTGCCCTCGCCGCCTGGCTCACCGCGCCAGACAACCCCTACTTCACCCGAGCGATCGTCAACCGGGTGTGGGCCAACTACTTCGCTGTCGGCTTGGTCGAGCCGGTCGACGACCTCCGCGTCAGCAATCCAGCCAGCAACGAGCCGCTCATGGCGGCGCTGGCTGCCGACTTGGTCGAGCACCGCTACGACCTCAAGAGCCTGATGCGTCTGATCCTCACCTCGCACACGTACCGCCGCTCGAGCACGCCCCTCCCCGGGAATGTCGACGACCGGCGCTGGTTCGCCCGCGCGTACCCGCGCCGACTTATGGCGGAGGTGCTCTCCGATGCGATCGCCGATGTCAGCGGCGTCGGCGAGGTGTTCACGGAGCTGGCTCTCAACGACGGCTCGACCGAAAAGGTGACCGGCTACCCCGAGGGGACCCGCGCCCTCCAGCTCCACGACTCCGCCGTGAAAAACCCTTTCCTAAAAGTCTTTGGCCGCAATACCCGCGACATCACCTGCGAGTGCGAGCGATCGAATCAGCCGAGCCTCGTGCAGGTGCTCAATCTTGCCAACGGCTCGACGATCAACGACAAGCTTGCCGCCAAGGAGAGCCGGGTGACGCAGCTCCTCGCCACCGATCCCACCCCGGAGAAGATCGTCGAGGAGGCCTGGATCGCCTGCCTGTCGCGCCGGCCCAGCGACGCCGAGCGGAAGACCCTCGTCGACCTGCTCGCCGCCGTCGCTCCCGAAGAGAAGCGCGCCGCCGTCGAAGATCTGTGGTGGTCGCTCATGACCAGCCGCGAGTTTCTCTTCCGACACTAGCTTCACGTGGGCAAAACCATCCCTGGCTTTTGCCCACTTGGTTGCCCGCCGCATCCGGCGGCGGGTGCCCTCGATCTTGATCCGATGTCTGCCGATGGTCCTCGGGCAAAACCATCCCTGGCTTTTGCCCACTGCCTTGCCCGCCGCATCCAGCGGCGGGTAGTTGATCCGATGTTTACCGATGGTCCTCGGGCAAAACCCTCCCTGGCTTTGGCCCACTTGGTTGCCCGCCACATCCAGCGGCGGGTGCTTTGATGGTGATCCGATGTCTGCCTGCCGTCTCCTGTGTCAGGACCCTGCCATGATCCTCCGATTCGCGCTTCTCCCGGCCCTCCTCGCGAGCATCGCGACCACTGCCGCCACGGCAGCGCCGTCGTTTGAGCGTGACGTCGCCGCGATCCTCCGCACGCGCTGCGCTGGCTGCCACCACGAGGGCGACGCATCCGGCGAGCTCTCCATGGAAACCTTCGCGTCGCTTGCCAAGGGGGGCACCTCGGGGCCAGCCTTCACCGCCGGCGACGTCGCGGCGTCGCTGTTCCTCGCGCGGCTCGAGGCCACGGGCGACGATCACATGCCGCCGCGCGACCAGCCGCAGCCGACGGCCGCCGAAAAGGCGACCCTCGCGGCCTGGGTCGCCGCCGGCGCCGCGCCTCCCCTTACCGACACCTCAATCCTGAAAAATCTCGTCGTCCCCGACTTCCCCGCCGCCGCAGGCCCGAAGCCGGTGACGGCGCTGGCCGTCTCGCCCGAAGGCAGCCGCGTCGTCGTCGCGTCGGGCACCGGGATCGTCGTCCTTGCCGGCGCCGCTGCGCCGGTCCCCTTTGACCATCTCCCGCGGCGCGTCAACGCGGTTCACTTCTCCGCCGATGGCACGCAGCTTGTGATCGCCGGCGGCACGGCCGGGCTCGTCGGCGAGGCTCAGCTTCGTGACGCGGCCTCTGGCGCGCTGGTGCGGTCCTTCGGCGGCCATCGCGATCTCCTCCACGATGCTGAGCTCTCCCCCGACGGCACGCTTCTGGCCACGGCCGGCTATGACCGGTCGATCCGGCTCTGGAATGTCGCCACCGGCGACCTCGTCCGCACGATCGATGTTCATAACGGCGCCATCTTCGATCTCGCCTGGCATCCGTCGGCCAAGCTCCTCGCCTCGGCCAGCGCCGACGAGACAGTGAAGCTGTGGCGGACGAGCGACGGGCTCCGCCTCGACACACTCAAAGAGCCGCAGGGGGAAGTTCGCGCCGTCCTCTTCACCCCCGACGGCAGTCATCTGGTCGCCGCCGGTCGCGACAAGCGGATTCACCTCTGGAAGCTCGTCACGCTCGACGAGCCGGGGCTCAACCCGCAGCTCCACGCTCGCTTCGCGCACGAGAGCCCGATCGTGGCCCTCGCCCTCTCCGCCGACGGCCAGCGAGTGCTCGCCGCCGCCGAGGATCGGTCGCTTTCGGCCTGGACGCTCCCCGATCTCGCCGCCACGGCGCCGCTGCCGCGGCAGAGCGATGTCGCGGCGGCGCTGGTGGCGCGGCCGCAGGGGGGATTTCTCTTGGGCCGGATGGATGGCTCCCTCGAGCTCCTCGACGCCCCCATCGAGCGGCTCGCCGCGGCCGTGACACCGCCGGCGCCGGCCGCCGCCGGGTCCGCGCCGGCATCGCCCCCCGCGGAAACCACGGTCGCCGGTCGGATCGACACTCCCGGCGAAGCCGATCTCGTCCACTTCACCGCCCGGCGTGGCGAGCCGCTGCTGGTCGAGATCAATGCCGGCCGTACCGGCTCGAAGCTCGACTCGCGACTCGAGATCCTCCATGCCGATGGTCGGCCGGTGGAGCGGGTTGTGCTCCAGGCGACGCGCGACAGCTGGTTTACCTTCCGTGGCAAGGATTCAAACCAGTCCGACGACTTCCGGATGCACAACTGGACGGAGATGGAGCTCGATGAATACCTCTTCGCCGGCGGCGAGGTGGTGAAGCTGTGGCTCTACCC
>CAMBFA010000056.1 GCA_945865325.1 Candidatus Kuenenia stuttgartensis | reverse complement strand
GCGGCAACCCTCGCGGCCCGCGGCCGGGTCGAGATCCTCGTCAACTGCGCCGGCGTCAATTCGTCGGTGCCCTATTTCGAGATCGCCGATGACGACTGGGATCGTGTCCTCGACACGAACCTCAAGAGCACCCACCTCGGCTGCCAGCTGTTCGGGCAGGCGATGGCCGAGGCGGGCGGCGGCGCGATCCTCAACATCGGCAGCGTGTCGGCCGACAAGCCGCTCTCGAAGGTCTTCGCCTATTCGGCCTCGAAGGCGGCCGTCGTCAACTACACGCAAAACGTCGCCCGCGAGCTCGCGCCGAAGGGCGTTCGCGTCAACGTCCTCTGCCCGGGATTCTTCCCGGCCGAGCAGAACCGGAAGATTCTCTCACCGGAGCGGACAGCAACGATCATGAGCCAGACGCCGATGAACCGATTCGGGAATCCCGACGAGCTCGTTGGCGCGGCGATCCTCCTCTGTGCCCCCGTGGCCGGCCGCTTCATCACCGGCACCGATCTCTACGTCGACGGCGGTTTCACCGGGATGCGGCTGTAGCCCGTCGTCCGGCCTCCCTGCCCCCAGGCAAAAGCGACCAGATTCATGCCGCACTCGATCGTCATCTTCGGTGCCTCCGGCGACCTCACCAGCCGGAAGCTCGTCCCGGCGCTCTACAACTTGTTTCGGGGGGGCTCGCTCCCTGCCGACACGCGGATCGTCGGCTACTCTCGAACGCCGATGACCGACGACGCCTGGCGGGCGTCGCTCCGCGAGACGACGGCAAAGCACGCCGAAGGGGAGCCGTTCGACGAGAAGGCCTGGGGAGAGTTTGCCCCGCGGATCCACTACCAGCCCGGCGACATCGGCAGCAGTGCCGACATGGAGCAGCTCAAGGAACGGCTGGCAGTGCTCGAAGGGGCCGCGGCCGTGACGCGCGTCTACTACCTCGCGACAGCGCCGCAATTCTACGAGCCGGTGGTGGGGGCGATCGGCGCCCTCGGGATGGCGAGCGAAGAGAACGGCCCGCGGCGGATCGTCGTCGAGAAGCCCTTCGGCACCGATCTGGAAACAGCCAAGCGGCTCAACACTCACCTCCACACCGTCTTCGCCGAGAGCCAGATCTACCGGATCGATCATTACCTCGGGAAGGAATCGGTCCAGAACATCATCGCGCTGCGCTTTGCCAACACGATCTTCGAGCCGGTCTGGAATCGGCGCTACATCGACCACGTGCAGATCACCGTCGCCGAGGAGGTGCCGGTGGGGCGGCGCGGCGCCTATTACGACGGCTCGGGCGTCCTCCGCGACATGTTCCAGAATCATCTCCTCCAGTTGCTGATGGTGACGGCGATGGAGGCGCCGGTGAAATACCGGGCCACCGCCGTCCGTAACGAGAAGGTGAAGGTGCTCGAATCGATCCGCGCCTACGAGCCGGCCGAGGTGGCTGCCGCCGGCACACGGGGGCAATACCGCGGCTACCTCGCCGATCCCGGCGTCGCGCCGGGGAGCCAGACGGCGACGTTCGGTGCCATCCGCCTCGAGATCGACAACTGGCGCTGGCAGGGGGTGCCGTTCTACCTGCGGAGCGGGAAGGCGATGTCGTGCCGGACGACGCAGATCGTCATCGCCTTCCGCCAGCCACCGCTGGAACTTTGCGCCGAGGGGAAACGCGGCATGCTCCGCGAGGGAAACCGGCTCGTGATCCAGATCCAGCCCGCCGAGGGGATCCAGCTCCACTTCCACACGAAGGTGCCGGGGGGGGGCATGAAGCTCCGCCTCACCGACCTCGAGTTCAGCTATTCGCGCGAGTTCAAGGGGCGGCTCCCGGAGGCCTATGAGCCGCTCCTCCTCGACGTCATGACCGGCGAAGCGAGCCTCTTTGCCCGCAGCGATGAGGTGGAGAAGTTGTGGGAGATCATCGACCCGTTCGTGCGGGCGTGGAGCTCTGGGACGATGGCGCCGATTGATCCCTACGAGCCGGGCAACTGGGGCCCGACCTCGAGCGATGCCTGGATCAACGCCCAGGGACGGAGTTGGTTCGACATCTGCCCCGTGCTGTGACTTCGTGGGCGCCGCAGCCGGGCACGCCGGCGGGGGATTTTCCTTGGCTGACTCTGTCCCACTCCAAGCACCGCCACCGCGGGCCTTCCCGGCGCCCTCGATCGGCCATGTGCAGCTCGCCTCGCCCGTCCTCCAAGCGGCCCTCTCCGGCTACAGCGACCGGGCGATGCGCGTCCTCGCCCGCCGCTACGGCGCGGCCTACTGCCTCGGTGAAGTCCTCCTCGACGCGTTCGTCGTCACCGCCGACCGCAGCAAGCGCAACAACGCCCGGCTCGCCCTCTCCCCCGAGGAGCATCCCGTCGGCGCGCAGCTCATGGGCTCCAATCCCGACGACTTCCCCCCCGCCGCCCGCCGGCTCGTGGCGGAGGGCTACGACGTCATCGACATCAACTTCGGCTGCCCGGTCAAAAAGGTCCTCGGCCGCTGCCGCGGGGGCTATCTCCTCAGCGTCCCGGAGACGGCCCTCGAGATCGTCGCCCGGGTGCGCGATGCCGTGCCGGCCAGCATCCCCGTCACCCTCAAGATGCGCCGCGGGATCGATGACTCGCAGGAGAGCGCTGAGCGGTTCTGGACGATCTTCGACGGTGCCTTTGAGCGCGGAGTTGCCGCGATCACCGTCCATGGCCGCACCGTGCAGCAAAAGTATGTCGGCCCGAGCAACTGGGAGTTTCTCGCCGCGGTCAAGCGCCATGCAGGCCCAAGGACCGTGTTCGGGTCGGGAGACTTGTTCAGCGCCGACGCCTGCCTGGCAATGCTTGAACAGACCGGCGTCGACGGCTTGAGCATCGCCCGCGGGGCGATCGGCAATCCGTGGATCTTCCGCCAGACGCTCGCGCTCCTCGCCGGCGAGCCGCCCCTGCCGCCGCCAACGATCCACGAGCAGGCCGACGCCCTCCGCGAACACTGGGCACTCGCCGTCGACCTTTATGGCGAAAGCCTCGCCGGCCGGCAGATGCGGAAGTTCGCCATCAAATATGCCCGGCTCCACCCCGGCAACCTCGCCGTCCGCGATGCCTTCGTGCGCGTGAAGGTGAACGACGACTGGCAGGGGGTGATCGCCCGGCACTATTGTGACGACGGCCCCGGCCGCGACCCCGCCGCCGACATCGACGAGACCGCCAGCTGCGACGAGGGAGAGGGGTGAGCCGGCCGACCTGGGAAACTGGCCAAGGGGGGGCAACCACGGACTCCCACGGCGAGCGTGCCCCGCTGGCGCCGCCCCGTGGGGAGTGCCGGCAGCGGTCGAACTGCTCTGGACCGTACGGGGGGATTCGCTATTCTCCCGCCGTCTTGAATGTTTCCCAGCCCCCCGTTCGTCCGCGGAGACGCCGTCGTGTCCCACGCCAAGCCCCTTCGAAGACCGTTTCGTGGACGAGGGCCCGTCGTGGCTTCCACGTCGGTAACCAGCTGCGGCTGCGGCCTCGCAAGCGGGTTGTGGTCGTCATGCTCCAAGTTGGTGGGCATGACCGCCCTGGCCGGTTTTCTCGGCGCCGCGACCGGGTGCCAGACGCCCCAACAGACCGCGGCGATGCCGACGGCCTACCCGGCCCATCCCTCGGCCTATCCCGCACCGATGACCGTCGCCCCGCCGTCGACGGGGATGATCGGCCAGCCGGCACCGTACGGCAACTTCGCCTCCAATCCGATGGCGGGGCAACCGACGGCGCCTCTGGCCCCCCCTTCCCTGCCCGCTGCGACGGCCCCGACGAACAACACCTGGACGTGGGCGCCGAGCAGCCAGCCAGCTGCCCCGCCGAACATCCAGCAGTACGGCAACCAAGTCCAGAACCAGACCAACCAGTACACGCAGGGGCTCAACAACCAGACGCAGCAGTACGCCAACCAGCTCCAGCAGCAGCCCCAGCAGATGGCCAACCAGATGCAGCAGTACGCCAACCAGCAGGGCCAACAGATCAACAACCAGCTCCAGTCGGCCGGCAATCAGTACTCGCAGCAGCTCAACGGCCAGCTCCAGCAGTTCAACAACCAGACCCAAGCGACGCTCCAGTCGCAGCAGCAGGCCCTCACAGGGCAGATGCAGCAGGCGATCCCGCAGCAGCAGACGGCCAATGGCAACTGGTGGCCGTTTAACAGCCCGGCCGCCATGCCACCGTCGCGTTCCACGCCGGCCCAACCGGTCAAGTACTGACGCACGACCCTACTCGGTCGCCGCACCCGCGGCGGCCATGCCGCGGAGGATGCAGTCCTTCACCGCGGCCACATCGCAGGCCGTTAGCAGATCGGCATTCGGCATCCCGCGGCGCATCTGCCGGCGGTCGACGACGAGCATGCCCGACGTGAGCCGCCCCTCCGTCTCGACATCGGCCGACACCGTCGAGCGCTCGAACAGCTCCGGATTCGTCGCCGCCACGAGGGCCACCACCTCCGGCAGGCAGATCCCCTCGCTCCCGAGCAGCTGCCGCTGGGCCCGGAAGGCGTGAGGGAGAATCCGGCGAAACAGCTTGCCGGCACGCGAGAAGGGATCGGGGAGCTGATCGAGGAGCTCGAATCCGAGCACCACCTGGCCGGCGGTGTCGATCGGAAGGAGCGTCTTGGAAATCGGCTCGAGGAGCACGTGCCGGGCCGCTGCCGGGTCGGCATGGAAGTTGAAGTCGGCCACGGGGGTGACGGTACCGGTGGCCGTGGCCGACCCGCCACAGACGAAGATGCCGGCGATGATCTCGGCGAGCCCCGGATCACGCCGGAGAACGCGGGCAATGTTCGTCAGCGGCCCCAGCGCCAGGATTGTGACCTCGCGCGGATGAGCGCGAAGCGTCTCGATGATCACCTTCTCCGCGACATGCTCGCCATGGAGCTGGACGCGCGGCAGGTCGAGGCCGCCGAGGCCGTCGGCGCCGTGGAGGTTCCAGGGGTGGTCGATCGGTGGGACGTCGGTCGGCGCCGCGCCGAGACGGGGAAGCTTCGGGGGGTCGAGGAGCGCGACGAGCGCCTGGACGTTCGCCGTCGCCTGCTGGGGAGAGACGCTCCCGCCAGTGGCCGTCACTGCCAGGATGTCGAGTCGTGGATCGAACAGCGCGATCGCCAGCGAGATGGCGTCATCGACACCCGGATCGATGTCCAGGATCAGCTTGCGCGGCAAAGGTTGTCATCCCGAACTGGGGGCGGAGGGGGAAAACCTGGTGTAGGCTGAATGGAGTAACCCGGTCCGCCCGTGGACTCGCCAATCCTACCGCGACGGCTCCCCGCCGACACGCATGGCCCCCACAGAGCCCTTCCCTCCCATGCCCGATCCGACCGGTCCACGCCGCCCCGCAGCCCCCTGGGCACCACCGGCCCCGCTCCTGCTGGCAGGGCAGATCGACCGGCTCCGCGGCGGCGGCCATCCGGCGGCGGCCGACGTTGAGGCGCTCGTCACCGGAGTGCTCACGGGAGATATCGACCTCGACACCTTCGGGGAGTGGCTCGTGGCCCTCGCCGACGTCGGGGAGACGAACGCCGAAATCTCCGGCGTCGCCGCGGCCCTCCGCAGCCGGATGGTGCGTGTGCCGCATACCCTGCCGGTCGTCGCCGACACCTGCGGCACCGGGGGCGACGGGTCGGGCTCGTTCAACATCTCCTCCGCCGCGGCGATCGTCGTGGCGGGGGCCGGTCTGCCGGTGGCAAAGCATGGCAACCGGGCCGTCTCAAGCCGCACCGGCTCGGCCGACGTCCTCGAGCGGCTCGGGGTCCGCGTCGATGGGCCCCCGTCCCTTGCGGCCGCCTGCCTCGCCGACCTCGGCCTCGCCTTCTGCTTTGCCCCCACCCACCATCCGGCGATGGCCCGCGTCGGCCCGCTGCGCCGGGCCCTCGGCCGGCCGACGGTCTTCAATCTCGTCGGCCCGCTGTGCAATCCGGCCGGGGCGACCGTTCAGGTGATCGGGGTCGGCCGGTCTGCCGTCCGTCACGCCATGGCGGAAGCAGCCATTCGCGGTGGGGCCAGGCGCGTGCTCATCGTCTCCAGCTCGCTGGCAACCGAAGCGCCGCATGGCCCCGCCACCGGTTCAGCGACGCTCGACGAAGTCAGCCTCTTCGGGATCACCGATGTCATCGACGTCGGGCCCGAAGGCACGCGCGAGCTACGGTGGAGCCCCGAGGATTTCGGCTTGGCCACAAGGCCGGTCGCCGAGCTTGCCCGGCTCGAGGTGAGCGGGCCCGACGAGAGTGCCGCCGCGATCCGCGCCGTGCTCGCCGGGGAGTCGGGGCCGCGCCGGGATGTCGTCGTGCTGAATGCCGCGGCAACCCTCTGGGCCGCCGGTCTGGCCGCATCGCTCCCCGCGGCCCGGGCCCTTGCCGAGCGCGCCATCGACGACGGCTCCGCCGCCGCGAAGCTCGCCGCCCTCGCCGCGCGGTCAAACGCCCCTGTGGCCCCGTCGGTCGATGCCTGATTCCCACCCACTCAGAAGGCCAGCCCGATGGACTCCGATCTCATCCAGATCAGCCCGCTCCGCGCTCCATCGGCCACCGTCCCCGGGCTCGACGTGCTCCCGGAAAGTGCCCCCTCCGCGGCGGAGAAATCGTGCTGTGGAGGCGGAACGTCGCCCACCCCGGTGACACTCGTCCACCTCGGGTCGAGCAGCACGACCGCCGCCGGGTCCTGCTGCGGAGGCTCCGGCAGCAAGCCCGCCGCGGCATCGTCGGCAGCGGCCGTCAAGCCGTGCTGCGCCAAGGCCGACATCGGTGAGCTCGGTTGGACCTGCCCGATGCACCCGCAGGTGACGAGGTCCGAGCCAGGCGCCTGTCCGATCTGCGGGATGCCGCTCGAGCCGATCGGCGCCGACGCGGCCGAGGTGGCGACGGTCGCCGCCGAACGGCGCCGGCTGTGGATCTGCGGGGCGCTTGCGGTGATGCTCATGGGAGTGGCGATGGCGGGGATGGCTGGCCACGGCGCCGGCCACGCCGCCGAGGGACTTTTTGCCCGATTGATCGCCCTCGCCGGGAGCGCCTGGGGAAACTGGCTCCAAATGGCACTGGCCACGCCGATCCTCTTCTGGGGCGGGGCAACAATCCTCTCCGGCGGGCTCACCGGTTTCCGTCAGGGCCGGCCGACGATGTTCTCGCTGATCGCTCTGGGCGTCCTCGTGGCCTGGAGCGTGAGTGTGCTGGCGACGGTATTCCCGTGGATCTTCCCGGAAGCCTTCCGCCGCCCCGACGGCACCGTGGCGGTGTTCTTTGAATCGGTGGGGATGATCGTCGTCCTCGTGCTCGTGGGCCAGCTCCTCGAGACCCGCGCCCGGCGCGGCACGACCGCCGCGATCCGAGCCCTTCTCGACCTCACGCCGCCGACCGCCGAGCGCGATCCCGGCGGCGAGATCGTGGCGCTGGCGGCCGTTCACAAAGGGGATCGGCTCCGGGTCCGCCCCGGCAGCCGCATCCCCACCGATGCCCGGATCGTGTCGGGGGAGACAACCTGCGATGAATCGCTGCTGACGGGCGAGCCGCTGCCGGTGGCCCGCGGCCCCGGCGACCGCGTCCTCGGCGGCGCGATCAACGGCCCGGCCGTCCTCGTCATCGAGGCGATCGCCGACCCGCACGACGCCCTCGTGGCCCGGATTGCCAGGCTCGTCCGCGATGCCCACGCCAAGCGGGCACCGATCGAGCAGCTCGCCGACCGAATCTCGGCGGCGTTCGTGCCGGTCGTCCTCCTCGTCGCCCTCCTCGCCTTCGCCGGCTGGGCGATGTTCGGGCCGCAGCCGCGCCTCGCCCTCGGTCTCCTCTCGGCGGTGAGCGTGCTCGTGATCGCTTGCCCGTGTGCGCTCGGCTTGGCGACGCCGCTGTCGATGACGGTGGCGATCGGCCGCGGCGCCTCGGCCGGGATCCTCGTCCGCTCGGCTGACGCGATGGAGCGTCTGGCACGGGTACGGACCGTCGTCCT
Source organism: Candidatus Kuenenia stuttgartensis (assembly GCA_945865325.1). GTDB lineage: Bacteria > Planctomycetota > Planctomycetia > Pirellulales > UBA1268 > QWOP01. The sequence continues at coordinate 14,257 of CAMBFA010000056.1, read as the reverse complement.
CGACAAGACCGGCACGCTGACCCTCGGCAAGCCGCGGATCACCGCGGCTTTCGCCGTTGCCGACGGCCGCATCGACGAGGCCGACTCCCCGGAAGCGATCACGAGCGCCGCCGGGAGTAACGCCCCGGCCCATCCGGCCCTCCACCAACTCCTCCTTCACGCCGCGAGCCTCGAGGCCGGCAGCGAGCATCCCCTCGCCCGCGCCTTTGCCGAAGCCGCGGCGGGACTTTCGCTCCCTGCGGCGAGCGACGTCCGAGCCGTCGTCGGGCGCGGGATCAGCGGCCGGGTTTCCGGGAGCGAGACGCTCCTCGGAAGCGAGCGGTTTCTCGTCGAGCGCGGCATCGATCCGGCCGTGGCGCTGGCCAGTGTGCCCGCGGCCGCCGCGGCGCTCGAGCGGGCCCGTGAGGCGGGGGCGACGATCATCGCCGTCGCGGTCGCGGGGCGGCTGGCCGGGTTTTTCGCGGTCAGTGATCCCCCGCGCCCCGAGGCAGCGGCGGTGATCGCTGGTCTGCGGCGGGAAGGGATCGCCGTCGAGATGCTCTCCGGCGACACTCCGCAGGCGGCCCGCTATGTGGCAAAGCTTGTCGGTATCGACCGGGCCGAGGGGGGGCTTTCGCCCGAGGCCAAGGCGGAGCGGGTGATGCGGCTCCGCGACGATCTGCGGGGGGCGGGGAGCGTCGCCTTCATCGGCGACGGGGTCAACGACGCCCCGGCGCTGGCTTCAGCCGACGTCGGGGTGGCGATGGGGAGCGGGGCCGACGTGGCCATGGAGACGGCCGACCTCACGCTCCTCTCTGGCGGGCTCGCCGCGGTGCCGCGGGCGATCACGCTGGCGCGGGGAACGATGCGGAACGTCCGCCAGAATCTCCTCCTCGCCTTCATTTACAACATCCTCGCGATCCCGGTGGCCGCCGGCGTCCTCTATCCGCTCCTCGGGCATGTGACCAGCCCGATGCTCGCGGCAGCGGCGATGAGCCTCTCCTCGCTGTCGGTGATCGCCAACTCGCTGCGGCTTCGTTCGATCGATCTGTCGGGCAGCGTGCCAGCCGACGGAGCGGCCGCGTAACTGCGTCACGTCAGCACCTTCCTCACCGTCTCGATCGGGAGGAAGAGATGCCGCGGTGAGTCGAGCAGCGGCGTGAACCCGTACTTCCGGTAGAAGGCCACCGCGGCGGCGTCGATCGCCACGACTTCGACCGCCCACACACCGAGCTTGTCAGAAAGACCGACGGCTCGCTCCAGCGCCTCGAGCAGGAGCCCTTTGCCGATCCCTCTGCCTTGGAAAGCGATGTCGACCGCCAGGCGCGCCAGGAGCACGACCGGCACTGGATGGGCAGGGAGCTTTCTCGCCGCATCGCCAGGAAGGTTTTCGAAGGCCACGGCGCCGGCGGCGAGCGTCACATAGCCGATGACCCGCGTCCCACCGATCGGAGTGGCGACGAACGTCTTCCCCAACCGCCGCTTCTCATACTGCATCACCCGAGCACGGAGGAAGTCGTCGAGCGCCTCGCTGCCGGAAGTAAACCCGGTCCGATCGTGGCGACGGTCGAGCGGCTGAATCGTCCAGTCAGTCACGGCGGGCCCGGTGCCGCGCGGCGGCGGCCTTGAGGGCGGGGGGAGGAGCCTGTGGATTGGCGAGCAACTCGAGGAACCGGTCGCGGTCGCGGTCGGAGAGCGGCACAGCCGTCTCCTCGGCGAAGGGGAGATCGTCCTCCGCTACGACCTTCGCCCGGCGGACGCGGATCTCGCAGTCGCTCACCTGCTCCACGATCACGGTGACATTGGCAAACCCCTTGGGAAGGACAAGCCTCCCCTTGGCATCGGTGGTACGTGTCTCGCTCGTCACGGCTGGTCTCCTCGGGCCCGACCGGCGCTCGCCGCACGGGCCGCACCCTGGAACGGACTTGAGATCGTAGTGGGATTATCCCACCTCTGGCAATCGCGCGTCCGGCCAAAAGCAAGCCAAACCCCTTCAGTGACTTCCCGAATGCGGAATAATCGATGGCGTGAGATGCCAAGCGAAGGAATGTTCGCTCCGCGTGGAGGCCCTCGAACGGATTGTCCGGCGGGAACCTCTCCGACGGGTTCACAAGTGTGTCTTCGCGGTGCTCGCCATGGAGAGCGAACCTGTCGATCCGCGGCTGTGAGAACCCTACCGTCGTCGGCGGTGCTCACCCACCCGACCTCTGCCCCGCCCTTGCGGGGACAGGTCAGGCCCTCCCCACTCAAGGGCCCACGCCGAATGTTGGCGCAGCCGATTGCCCCAGGGCTTGCGAGAGCCTAAAAAAAGGCTGGCTTTAATCTTCCTACCCGGATATCACAAGCGAGTCGCTTTCGTCCGATCGTCGGACCGATCGCCGGCCGGGGGAGTCCACTTGGGGATACGCCATGTCCGGTCTGGACCTCGATCGACCCAATCAAATCCCCCACGCCTTCCTGACGCTCGTCGGGGCCCGCTCCTGTCCCGGTGTGCCGCTGTGCGGCATCGCGGAACTGCTCGACACCCTCGTGCGGCTCGCGGGTCGGGAAATCGAGGTTGAGCAGGCCAATAAGGGCCTGACGAACACCTACTCCATCGGCGGCACCACGGCTCGGGCGATCCAGTTCCTGTTCGGAACGGGCCTCAAGAGCGGGGCTTTCTCCAACTTGAAGCTCCTCATCGAAGCCGACCCGAGGAGCGTGCTGAAACTGATCACCCTGCACGAGCACGGTGCCCTCGGCGATCCCGCCGCTCCGCCGCCGAACTCCCTCAACAACCTGCCGCTGGAGTCCGCCCCCCAGTGGGCGATCTCGTGGACGAACTATGCGGGGGTGCACGAGCGGGCCACCCCGCCCACGGGAGCCGACCCGCTGGACACGTTCAGTGCCGCGCTCAACCCCACCGACCCCGCAACCGCCAGCCGGCAGTTCTGGCCGACCATCGCCGAGTACGGGCTGGGTTACAACCTGCTCGTTCTCCAGAAGGTGCGGGGCGGGCAGTTCGCGGTCCTCAAGGCTCTCTTCGGCCCGGCCTGGGCCCCCGCCTGGGACGCCGCCGCGGCAGCCGGGCTGCTGTACGTGATCGACCTGCGGGTCTTCGAGTCGCTGACTCCGGACACGGCGAACCAGCGGTTCACCCCCGCCACGGTGACGCTGCTGGTGCAGGACCCCGTGACGAAGGAACTGCGCGCCGTGGCCGTGCGGGTCACGGCCCAGGGCGGCACGCAGGTGCAGGTGTACGTGGAGTCGAGCCCGGCCTGGCTGTACGGGCTCCAGGCCGCCCGGACGTCCGTCACGGTGTACGGCATCTGGCTCGGCCACGTCTACCACTGGCACATCGTCACCGCGGCCATGTTCCTGGCCGCGGGCGAGACGCTCCCGGACGGCAGCGGGGGCACGCCGGTTCACCCCATCCGGCAACTGCTCGACCCCCAGTCGCAATATCTGGCTGCGTTCGACGAGGTGCTGCTGCTGCTGTGGTCTTACGTCGCCCCACCAACCTCCGTGGCCACCTCCTGGGACTTCCTGCGGCTGATGAGCCACTTCGCCACCGGCCGCGGTTATTTCATGGACGACCCGCAGGCGACCCTCGACCGCCACGGCATCACCGAGGCCGACTTCTCGGCGCAGTCGCCGTGGGACCGATACCCGATCGTGCGGACGTTCCTCGCCGTCTGGGACGCGACGGCGGCCTACGTGGCGGCGTTCGTCGATCACACCTACACCCCCGCACACCCCCCCGCCGCGGACGCCGCTCTCCAGGCGTGGGTGAACGCCGCCGCCGACCCGAGCGTCGGGAACGTCCCGGGGCTGCCGGCCGGGGTCGGCACCAACGACGAGTTGAAGCCCCTGCTGACGAGCCTGATCTACCGCGTGACCATGCACGGCTCGGCGCGCCTCCTCTCGACCGCGAACCCCGGGCTGACGTTCGTGGCGAACTACCCGCCGTGCCTTCAAAACCTGACGGTTCCGGACCCGGGCACGCCGCTCACTCAGGCGGCGCTGTTTGAGTACCTGCCGCGGACGGGCACGATCGGTGGAATGGTGAAATTCTACTACACGTTCTCGTTCTCGCGGCCGTACGAGCCGTTTGTCCCGGAGTACGGGCTCGACGCGAACCTGTTCTTCCCGGGCGGGGCGGACGAGCCCCGCAACGCGGCGCTGATCGCGTACCGCCGGGTCGTCCAGGACCTGATCGACCAGTTGTCGCCGGTGTCGCCGCCGAACCAGTCGCAGCGGTATCAGTGGCCGCGGTCGATCGAAACCTGATCGGGCCCCTCCCCGTGATCGCGGCCGACCATCGCGGTGCCGCCCCGTTGAAGCGAGCAGCTTGAGCCTCCGCCTGTGTCTCCCGCTCGCGGCCCGCCGACCGACTGGGCCGAGCTTGTCGAGGTCGAGGACCCTGACCCAGGCGCTCGCCTTTGCATCTCGCAAGAAATGAAGGCGAAGGTTCAGGAAAACGTCCCCGAGCATCCCGCCCAGTCGAAGCCCCCCTCACAGCCCCGTGAGCGCCACCGCGAGCCCGTCGAAGGCAAGTTCCACGCCCGGAGGGAGCTGCGCTGAGACCGCGCGGTGGGAGATATCGTGGGAAAAATGGATGAGGAGCGTTCGCTTCGCTCCCACGCGCCGCGCCACCGAGAGCGACTCTTCGAGCGAAAAATGCGTCGAATGACGGGTGGGCCGGAGGCAGTCGAGGACGAGAACATCCAGCCCCGCCAGACGCTCGAACGTCTCCTCCGGTATGAAGTTCGTGTCGGTGCAGTAGGCGACATCGCCGAAGCGGAAGCCGAGGACGTCGAAGACGCCGTGCCGCAGCCGCAGCGGCACGATGCGACAGCCGAGGAGTTCGAACGGCTCGGTCGTGATCCTCAAAAATTCGAGCTTCGGCACGCCCCCGCCGGGGAGCGGCATCGGCAGGAAGGCGTAGTCGAAGGCCCGGCGGATCCGGTCTTCGACGAGCGCCTCGCAGTACACCGGGATCGGCCCGCCGCGCGCGAAACAGAGCGGCCGGACGTCGTCGAGGCCATAGAGATGGTCGACATGCTCGTGCGTGTAGAGCACCGCGTCGACCCGGCCGATCCGCTCCCGGAGGAGTTGCGAGCGCAGATCGGGGGTCGTGTCGACCAGGAGCGTGCCGCCGGGGAGCCCCAGCAGGACGCTCGTCCGCGTTCGCCGGTCACGCGGATCGTCGCTCGTGCAGACCGGACAGGCACACCCCACCATCGGCACGCCGACGCTCGTGCCGGTGCCGAGGAAGATCATCTCGCCGGCAGGATCGCGAAACGGCAGGGAAACGGCCATGATTGAAAAAACCCTGGGGTGACCGAGGGCATCGTAGCAGCCCGGTCACGGCGCGGTGAGCCGGGCCTCGAGCCAGGGGGCGACCGCCGTAAACCAGGCTTCGGCATGGCGGCGCTGACCGGCGCCACTGAAGTGCACCCCGCGGCCGCCGGAGTCCCGGAGCGGGCCGGTGAGCCGATCGGTGTCGGGGCCGGGGAGGGCAAGGCCGTCGCGGCACACGGCAGCCTGCGCCGCCCGGATGTCGGTCGAGGATTCATCGCCGGGGACATGGTAAGTGGCCCGGGCGACAAACCAGGGGAGTTCGCGGCCGACTTCAACGCGCGTGGCGCGGATGACGCGCTCGAGCATCGCTTCGTAGAGCGGCCCCGGCAGCGTGCGCGACAGATCTTGCTGGTTGGCGTCGCTCTCCCCCTGATGCCAGAGCACCGCCCGGAACCCGGTTGGCTCCAACTGCTTCATGCGACCAACGAGCATGGCGAACGCCGCGCCGTCACTCTCAAAGCCGCCCCCCGCCACGGGGCGGACCCGCGCGGTGAGTGTCGGCGGCGCCGGGAACCGGCTCCCCTCCGGAAGCCATTCGCGGACACTCGTCGCGCCGATGCCACAGGCAACCAGGCCGATCGGGACGTTGAGCTCGGCCTCGAGCCTGTCACCGAGCGCCGGCAGAAAGCTCCCGCCGTCGCCGCTGGCCCCCGGCTGCGGATCGGCCGCCACGCGCCACACCCCCTCTGGATCGAGCGCCACGACCCGATCAGTCGCTGGGGCGAGCCGCTCCTCGCCATGGTTGGCGGAGTTTGATTGACCGGCAACGACAAACACCTCGCCGACCCCGACCTGCTCCACCGTCGCTCTCCCCGTGACGGCCCCCTCGACCACCGACCTGACCTCGACCCGATACCAGCCCCCCGCCGGCGCGGCGAGGAGGCCGGTGAACGCCTCCCCTTTCCGCGTGAGAGAATGCCACGGGGCATCGCTCGCCAGGGCGACGCGGGCCTCGATCGCTCCCGCCTCGGGGACGTCGGCCCGCACCTCGACGGGAATGGCCCCGCTGGCGCGGTCGTGCCGCTGCACCACCGCCCGCTCGAGCGGAGCGACGATCCGCAGAGCCGCCCCCCCGGGCACCGGCGCGGCGCCATGGGCCAGCAGGGGCGCGATGACGAGGGCCAAAAGCGGAGCGACCCACGACCGCAGCCGGAATCCGGGCCAACACCCATCCGCCCCTGAAGCCCACGGGAAGCAAGGGCCGATTCCGTTCCATGGTCGTGCCATAAAAGACTCCTCGACCCCGTTTCACCTTGACCGATCGCGCGGGATACCGCGACAATCCAAATGTGGCGGCAACGGAAACCGCCCAGCTTACCCGGTCCACCCGCTGCTCCCGGCCCGCCATGGGCCCGGCGGGGTGCCGTCGTTCTCGTTCGGACCGGTCACCGGCCGGAGGACGTGGACGACGTCCGATCCTCCCTTCGCCGGCTCCTGCCGACCCTCTTTTCCGCCCCGCCGAACGAAACGACGCACGATGGAACACCTCGAACAGATCTGGGACGCGGTCACGAACACCGCTGCCGCCGCCGGACACCGCGTGGAGCGGCTCCTCACCGGCATGTTCGGATCGTCCAACGCGCGCTACCTGCGACGGCTCGAGCCGAAGATCGAGGCGATCAACTCGCTCGAGCCCCGATACCAGGCGATGACCGATGCCGAGCTCCGCGGGCAGACGGCCGAGTTCCGCCGCCGGCTGGCCGCCGGCGAAACGCTCGACGACATCCTCCCCGAGGCCTTCGGCGTCTGCCGCGAGGCGGGGAGCCGCTGGCTCGGCATGCGTCACTACGACGTCCAACTCGTCGGCGGCATGGTGCTCCACTCCGGCGCTATCGCCGAGATGATGACCGGCGAGGGAAAGACGCTCGTGGCCACGCTCCCGGCCTATCTCAATGCCATCGAGGGGAAGGGGGTCCATGTCGTCACCGTCAACGACTACCTCGCCCGCCGCGACATGGAGTGGATGGGGCCACTCTACATGGGGCTCGGGCTCTCCGTTGGCGCGATCCAGTCGGGGATGGATTCCGCCGAGCGGCAGAAATCGTATGCGGCCGACATCACCTACGGCACGAACAACGAATTCGGGTTCGACTACCTCCGCGATAACATGCGGATGGCCTCGCGCGGCGATGACCGCTTCCCGGCCCACCAGCAGCAGAGCCAGGGAACGCTCAATTACGCGATCGTCGACGAGGTCGACAACATCCTCATCGACGAGGCCCGCACGCCGCTGATCATCTCCGGCCCGGCCCACGACGACGTCGCCAAGTACACCCGGGCCGACCAGATCTCCCGCCAGCTGCGCCCCGAGGAGCACTTCGAGGTCAAGGAGAAGGAGCACACCGTCAGCTTGACGGAGGCGGGCGTGCGCTGCGCCGAGCAACTCGCCGGCGTGGAGAGCTTCTACACGGCGGGCAACATGGAGTGGCCCCACCTGATCGACAATTCTCTCAAGGCCCACCACCTCTACAGGCGCGACGTCAACTACGTTGTTCAGCAGGGGGAAGTGGTGATCGTCGACGAGTTCACCGGGCGGTTGATGCCGGGCCGACAGTGGTCCGACGGGCTCCACCAGGCGGTCGAGGCGAAGGAGGGGGTGCGAGTCAAAGAGGAGTCGCAGACCCTCGCCACCGTCACCCTCCAGAACTTCTTCAAGCTCTACAAGAAGCTCGGCGGCATGACCGGCACGGCGATGACCGAGGCGAGCGAGTTCTGGAAGATCTACAAGCTCGACGTCATCGCCATCCCGGCGAACCGCGGCATGAAGCGGATCAACCATTCCGACGTCATCTACCGCACCGAGAAGGAGAAGTGGACGGCCGTCGCCGACGAGGTCGAGCGGGTCCACCGCTGGGATTCGCTCGCGCTCTCCGACGGCAGCTGGCGGATCGGGCGGATCCTCGGCGAGAACGACACGACGATCGAGTTCGAGGACAAGGAGACGCGGACGAAGGAATCGATCCCGCGGAAATCTGTCCGCGACCTCCAGCACCGCGGCTGCCCCGTCCTCGTCGGCACCGTCTCCATCGAGAAGAGCGAGCTCCTCTCCACCCTCCTCGAGGCCCGCGGCATCGATCATCAGGTGCTCAACGCCAAGCACCACAAGCGTGAGGCCGAGATCATCGCCCAGGCCGGGCGGCGCGATGCCGTGACGATCGCCACGAACATGGCCGGCCGCGGCACCGACATCATCCTCGGTGGCAACCCTGACACCCTCGCCTGGGCCAGGCTCCAGGAGAAATACCCGACCCGTCTCGACGTTCCCAAAGAGGAATGGGACACCCTCGTGCGCGAGATCTCCAGCCGGGAGAACATGAAGGCCGAGGGAGACGAGGTCCGCGGGATGGGGGGGCTGCACATCATCGGCACCGAGCGCCACGAGGCTCGGCGGATCGATCTCCAACTCCGTGGTCGCTGCGGGCGGCAGGGGGATCCCGGCTCGAGCCGGTTCTTCCTCTCCCTCGAAGATGACCTGATGAGGATCTTCGCCGGCGAGTGGGTGAAGAACGTGCTGACGCGGCTGGGGATGCAGGATGGCGAGGCGATCGAGAGCCGGATGGTGACGCGGCGGGTGGAGGCGGCGCAGAAGAAGGTTGAGGAACGCAACTTCGACGTCCGCAAGAACCTCCTCGAGTACGACGAGGTGATGGACGAGCAGCGGAAGAGGGTCTACGGATTCCGCCAGAAGATCCTCGACGGCTCCGATTGCCGAGAGTTGATCCTCGACATGATCGACCGGCAGATCGACCAGAACGTCGGCACGTTCCTCGACAAGGACTACGGCCCGCAGACCTACGCTACGTGGGCCGCCGGCCAGGTGTCGTGCGAGCTCGATGCCACCGATTTCCGCGGCCTGAACCCCGAAGAGGCCGAGCGGCTCGCGACCGATCAGGCGATTCGTCAATCGGAGACACAGATCTTCGAGGCTGTCGAGGAAAACATCCCCGAGGGGGAAGACGAGAGCGAGTGGAACTGGGGGGCGCTGGCGACGTTCGCCAATGCCCGCTGGAAGACCCACCTCACTGATCGTGATCTGAAGCGGATCGGCCGGCAGGATGTCGTCGAATACCTCCAGGGAGTGGTCCGCGAGGCGATCACGAAGATCGATCTCGCCGAGGGGGGAAAGTTCCTCTTGCATGATTTCGGGCTGCGGAGCGCCTGCGGCTGGACGGAGTGGCGGTTCGGCGAGTCGCTCACCCCGGCCGACATCGAGCGCGCCGTGCAGTCGGGGCTCGACCCGAAACAGTTCCGCGAGTTGGTCAAGCTGAAGGCCCACGATGTCTACGCCCGCCGGGAGATCGACTATCCGGTCCTCGCCGGGCTGTCGCATTTCATCCGCCCTCAGGCGGACGGATCACGGGCCCTCGATCGCGATGGCCTGCTCGCCTGGGCACGGGAGCGGTTCAATCCCGAACTGCAGTCCTCCGATCTCGAGACGAACGATCTCGACCAACTGCGGCGTGTCCTCTCCGAGGCGAGTCTTCGGCGCCACGCCCGCGGAGACGATCCCCGCGACGAGATGAAGCGGATGGAGCGGGCCGTGCTCCTCCAGTTTCTCGACAACGCCTGGAAGGACCACCTCCTTGCCATGGATCACCTCCGGTCGAGCGTCGGCCTCCGTGGCTACGCCCAGGTCGACCCGAAGGTGGAGTACAAGCGCGAGGGGATGCGGACGTTCGACCTGATGTGGAAGGGAATCGACGAACGCGTCACCGATATCGTCTACCGGATCGAGCAGGTCGAAGACGATGCCCTGCGGAGCACCTGGAAGGAGACCGCGGCGATCCATGCCGCTGCCCCGTCGGCCACGCTTCCCGAGCCCCCCTCGGCGGAAGCCTCTGCCGCCGAGCCGTCGCATCCGGATGACCATGTCGAGCCGATCCGCAATCTCGCCCAGAAGGTGGGGCGCAACGATCCTTGCCCCTGCGGGAGTGGGAAGAAGTTCAAGAACTGCTGCGGCCGCTCGAGCAACGTGACCAACGGCTAGCCGTGGCCCCCGCGTGCGTGCCGTCCCCCGGCGGTCACGGCCCCCATGCTCCTCGATCTCATCTACCTCGTGGTCTTCGTCGCGCTCCTCCCCTGGATCGCCTGGCGACGCTGGTCGGGGGGGCGCCCAGTGGCCGACCCTTGGATCCGATTCACCGGCGGGATCACTCCCCTGCCCCGCCGCGAAGCGGGCGTTTCTCGCATCTGGCTCCACGGCGTCAGCGTCGGCGAGATCCAACTCCTCTCGTCGCTCGCCCGCGAGATCGGGGCCGGGGCCACGGGGCGCGCGGTCGAGTTCGTCGTCTCCAGTTCCACCACGACCGGCCTCGATCTCGCCGCCAAACGGTTCGGCGCGGCCGTCGTCTTTCCCTGCCCCTTCGATTTCACCTGGGCGGTGCGCCGCGTGCTCGGTGCCGTCGATGCCGATCTCCTCGTCCTCGGTGAGCTCGAACTCTGGCCCCATCTCCTCGCCGGGGCATGGCAGCGTCGGCTGCCGGTGGTCGTGGCCAACGGACGCTTGAGCCAACGGAGCTTTCGCGGCTACCGCCGCGTTGCCCCGCTCGTCCGCCGGATGCTTTCGCAGGTAACGCTCGTCAGCGCCCGCTCCGCGGCCGATGCGGAGCGATTCCAGGCCCTCGGCGCCGCGAACGTCGTCGCGGCCGGATCGATGAAGTTCGACGGTGTCCGTGGCGACCGCAAGCATGAGGATGTCCGCCGTCTGGCGAAGTTGGCCGGCTTCCGGGACGACGACATCGTGTTCCTCGCCGGGAGCACACAGGCTCCCGAGGAGGCCCTGGCGATCGACGCCTACCGGGCCGCCGCCGCCGACCATCCCCGGCTCCGTCTCGTGATCGTGCCCAGGCATGTCGAGCGACAGGGGGAGATCGTCGCTCTCCTCGACGGCTCGGGGCTTGCCTGGCAGGCCCGTAGCACCCTCGACACCGAGGGCGCGGCCCCTGACACGCGCGTGCTCCTTGTCGACACGACGGGCGAACTCGGAGCGTGGTGGGGAACCGCCACGATCGCCTTCGTGGGGGGGAGCCTCGACGGGAGGCGGGGCGGGCAGAACATGCTCGAGCCGGCAGCCTACGGGGCGGCGGTCTGCTTCGGGCCCCACACCCGCAACTTCGTCGACGAGGTGGCGGTGCTCCTGGCCGCCGATGCGGCCCGGGTGATCGCCGATGGCCCCGGCCTCGCCACGTTCGTCCGCGCTTGCCTTGACGATCCCCGGGCCGGCCGGGCGCTCGGAGCACGGGCCGCCGGCACCGTCGCTGCCCACCGCGGGGCCACCGCCGCCACCGCCGAAAGGATCCTTGTCACTCTCTCCGCCGCGGCCGATGGGGCGGAGGGTTGCCCCGGGCCGCGTGAACCTGGATAATTCTTCTCCTGATCCTTCAGCCCCGGCCCGATCCTGTCGGGCAATGCCACCATCACAGCAAGAGGCGACGAACCGTGTCCAAAGGCAAGTATCTGTTCACGAGCGAATCGGTCAGCATGGGCCACCCCGACAAGCTGGCCGATCAGATCTCCGACGGCGTCCTCGACGCCTACCTGGCGCTGGACCCGCTCAGCCGCGTGGCCTGCGAAACCCTCGTGACAACGGGCTTGGCCGTAGTGGCCGGAGAGATCACTTCGAAGGGAACAATCGACTATCAAAAGGTCGTCCGGGACGTCATCCGCGACGTCGGCTACACCGACGACGAGATGGGGATTTCTGCCGACACCTGCTCGGTGCTCGTCGCCGTCGGCAAGCAGAGCGGTGACATCGCGATGGGTGTCAACGAGGACGACTCGAAGGGGAAGGACATCGGTGCCGGCGACCAGGGGTTGATGTTCGGCTACGCCTGCAACGAGACGCCGGAACTGATGCCGCTGCCGATTGCCCTCTCCCACCGGATCCTCAACCGTCTCACCGAAGCCCGCAAGAAGGGCGAGGTCGACTGGCTCCGCCCAGACTCGAAGAGCCAGGTGACGATCGAGTACGAGGGGAACACCCCGAAGCGTGTCGACACGATCGTTGTTTCCACGCAGCACGCTCCCCACGTCTCCAACGAGGAGATCCGCAAGTTCGTCATCGAGAAGATCTGCAAGCCGCTCCTGCCGGGTGATCTCGACATCTCGAACATCACGTACCACATCAACCCGACGGGACGGTTCGTGGTCGGTGGGCCCCACGGTGACTGCGGTCTGACGGGCCGGAAGATCATCGTCGACACTTACGGCGGCTGGGGGCGGCACGGCGGCGGAGCGTTCTCCGGTAAGGATCCGACGAAGGTCGACCGCAGCGCTGCCTATATGGCCCGCCACATCGCCAAGAACATCGTCGCGTCGGGGCTCGCCGACCGTTGCGAGATCCAACTCGCCTACGCGATCGGCGTCAGCGATCCGGTGAGCATTAAGGTCGACACCGAAGGGACCGGCAAACTGCCCGACGAGAAGCTCTGCGAGGTCGTCCGAGAGTTCTTCCCCCTCAAGCCCCGCGGGATCATCGACTACCTCGATCTGCGGAAGCCGATCTACCGCAAGACCGCGGCGGGGGGCCACTTCGGCCGCGAAGGGTTCCCGTGGGAGAAGACCGACCGGGCCGCCGAACTGGCGAAGGCTGCCGGGAAGGCCTGATCCCTCCCATGGCTGTCGCAGCAGAACGTGGACCCGGGGCGGATCGAACGATGCTTGACCGCCCCGGTCCACGGCTGCTGGCGTCGCTGGGCGCCGCCGTCGCCGCGACCTCGCTCGCTGCTGCGCTGGTGCTCGTGATCCGACGGATGCAGGTGCCGTTCGACACCTCGGGTCTCGCGTCGATTCTAGCGCTGATCGCGGGCGTCATCCTCGTCACTCTGGTCGACGCCGCGTCCATGAACGCCGGTGTCGCGGCCAGGACACTGCAGCGTGTGGCCGTCCGCCTCGGGCTGGGCCTCACCCTGGCTGCGACCCTTCCCGGTCCAGCGGCCCTCCTCGCTCCGCACGAGCGTCCGCTGTGGGTGGTGGCGATCGCGGTGGCCGTTGCGGCGGCGGTGATCGCGATGATTGCCCCGATCGCCCCGTGGTTGGGGCGGCGTCCGGAGCCGGCCTCCCGGCGTGGCGACGGCGGGCGCCGGCACGGCGGGGAACGGGAGCCTTTTCCCACGTCTCAGCGGCGTCGCCGGCGAACCGATCGGGTTCGTCGCCGGTCGGCCACAGAGCCGAGCCCCCCCGCCACGCCCCCGGCCGCCGAGCCCACGCTTCCCGGCGCCAGTCACGCGGCACCCGACGTTCCCGCGCCTCCACCGGCAGGGGTCATCCAGCAGCGTTTCGAGCGCTATCTTCTCCCCGATGAGCGGATGGAGTGCCTCCGCGGCACCCTTCATCTCGCCGTCGTCGCCGGCTCGCGCCTCGTCACGGGGCATGTCGGCTTCTGCCCGCCGTTTCACCAGCTCCCCCAAGTGGAGGTGGGGACCGCGTGCGAAGAGGTCGAGGCGACGATCACCGCTGCCGAGGTCCTCCCCTGGGGAGTGAGAGTCGAATGCCGTCTCGATGAACCGGCCGACGAGACGATTCTGATCCCGATCGATGTCGTCGCCCGTGCCCCGCTCCCAGCGATCGACGATTCGCCCCCCTCCCCACCCCGGTAACCAATCACCATGGCCCGCTGGCCCAAGCATCTCTGGACAACCCTCTTCACCTACGGTGTCATCTTCATCGGCTTTCCGCTCATCGCCTTCCTCCTCTGGGCGTGGGTGCGGGGCCGGACCTGAATGGAGCCCGTCATGCCCCCCCCTGCCCTCCCGACGGCCCTGCGGGAATCGATCGCCCGGGCCGATCAGGATCATCTCCTCCGGTTCTGGGACAGCCTCGAAGCGAGCGCGCGGGATCGGCTCGCGGGGCAGCTCGCGGCGATCGATTGGGACATGCTCAGCGCGCTCCAGCGCCTCGGCCGCTCGTCGGGGCCGGAGATCGTGGCCGGCGCGGC
>CAMBFA010000055.1 GCA_945865325.1 Candidatus Kuenenia stuttgartensis | reverse complement strand
CGACGCACTGCGACCTGGCTTGGGGCAGGCCTTCTTGATTCAAGTTCAAGATGTCCTACTTCGGATTTCAGAGATGCCAGAGATACATGGCATCGTCTGGCGGAACGTGCGTGCGGCGCGACTTCGGCGGTTCACCTATGTCGTCTATTACCGTGTCCACGAAGATCGTCTGGAGGTGTTGGCCGTGGTCCAGGGCAACCGTGACGCTGCTGTGTGGCAGAGCCGCGAGTGAAAGACCGAGCAGGCCGAACCAAGCGATGCAGAAGAGTCGCGATAACGTCCTGTGGTTTGGATAATCCGTTGGCTGCGATCTGCTGATCGCGGGCGTTCGGCCAGCGGAGGCGTGGGAGTTGAAGTGGCACACTCGGAGCCAAAGTTCGCGTTCCCGAGCGCCAGCACCGTGGCGAATGCGGTAGCAAAGGCTAAGGCGTCGCTGCCTCAGTTCCGAGGGGCGCTGGAAGACGGGAGATGTGCGGGATCGTTTCATGGGGTGAAGCTGCACTTCCCGCGGGTGGACGGGAGCGAGGGGTACCACGTCTGGCTGGCGGTCACCAGCTACTTTGCGAACCTCTACTTCTGCACGCCGAGCGAACTACCGGCCGACCTGGTCGGGCTTCGCATGGGGGAAAGCAAGCTAGCCACGGATGACGATGTCGAGGACTGGATGGTCATGGTTGGCGGAGTGGTCTACGGCGGCTATTCGCTCCGTGCCATTCGGGCCGACCTGCCGGTGAACGAGCGTCTGGAGTTTGATTCGTATATGGGAGTCTCACGGTATGCCCCCGAAGACGCTGAACTACCTTCTGCAGCAGACGGCGGGGGCGGGTAGGCTGATCAAGGAGCAATGCTCCAGTGGACTCCCGCCGCTGCTGAGCGGGAACGTTCTCGCGAACGACTGACGTGTTCGGGTGATCAATGAATCCAACCGTTTACCTCGAAACAACGATCATTGGCTAACTCGCGATGCAGCCCAGCGGCGTTCTACGGATCGCTGCCAACCAGCAGACCACGCACGAATGGTGGACCGAGCATCGCCATCGTTTTTCTGTATACGTCTCGCGATTCGTGGTCGGCGAATGCGCGGCGGGTGATTCGGTCGCCGCGGCTGATCGCCTGCGTGTCTTGGCCGAAGTGCCGCTGTTGGAGGTTACGACGGATGTGGAATCACTTGCCGGGGCGTTGCTTGAAGAGGTGCCGCTGCCCCCAAAGGCAGCCACGGATGCCCTCCACATCGCGGTCGCGGCCGTCAACGGTGTCGAATATCTCCTGACCTGGAATTGCAGGCATATCGCAAACCCTGCCCTCAGGCCGCGAATCGAATCGGTTTGCCGTAGAATGGGGTTCGAGCCCCCTGTCATTTGCACCCCGCAGGAACTTCTGGAGATCGACGATGGAATCTGATCCGGTCGTTGCTGAAGTGCGAGCGGTTCGCGAGCAGCTGGCCGCCCGTCTCGGGTTCCGGCTCCACGACATCGTCAAAGAAGCACAGCGGCAGGATGCTGCTGGCGACAGAAAAGTCGTCCGACTCCCACCACGGCGCCCCATCGCCGCGGCCGTCGGCACGAAGTAGCCAGAACCAGGCGCCGGATCAGACGGCGGCTTGAGCCAATCGATAATCCAGAGTCGATGGTCCGCCGCTGATCAGCTTCCCCGTTCGGCGACAGAGGGCGTCATGGTGGATAATCGCTACGATCTTGGTTGGCTCGTCGGACGGACGCTCGCCGAGGTCAATGGGACCGACTACGGCTCCTGGCAGTTCGGGTTTGGCCTGGACGCCGGGGTGCGGGCCGATTGCCCGTGGCGGGTGATCCGCGACGGCGGCATCGTCCTGAGCAGCGAGGACCACGGCCACCAGTA
This sequence comes from Candidatus Kuenenia stuttgartensis, assembly GCA_945865325.1. GTDB lineage: Bacteria > Planctomycetota > Planctomycetia > Pirellulales > UBA1268 > QWOP01. Next base: position 20,826 of record CAMBFA010000055.1, on the reverse strand, counting down.
CGGGCTGCCTGCGCCGGTCGATGCCGAGGCGGAGTGCCGCCGGCTGATTGGCGGCGCGGTGGTTGCGGCGGCCGAGGTCCGCGACGAGACCCGCGATTTGGTCATTCGGTTCGCGTCAGGGACGCGGCTCGAACTGGTTCCGCTGTCGTCCGGGTACGAGAGCTGGCAGTTGGGTGGCCCCGGCGGCAGCCTTGTGGTTGCGCAGGGGGGCGGACAGTTGGCCATCTGGCACCCGCTGAACGCCGAACCAAGCGCTGCTGAGCGAAGCCGTTAGCCGACAGAGAGGCCCCTCGGATGAAAGTTGCGGATGGAGTTCCGGCGTTCCTCACTGTCTGCCCCACGATCGGCCCGGCTTGGCAGCAGTACCTGGAGTCCCGGAGCGGCGAGCCAGAACGAGGCCACTACAACGATGCTGGCGTGGTAGCGCACCACATCGTGGACAGCTTCGAACGCGGGGATTTTTCGGAGTTTCCAACTGTGTTTGCGCTTCTGGAACGGTACGTGAGCGATGGGGACGATCAGGCAAATGAACGAGCGGTCATCGGCATCATCGAAGACATCCAGAACATCGGGTCGCACCGGTCATTCGGCCCCTGGGTTTTCTACGAGTGGCTCGGTCCGCAGTCGCGATTGGCCTGGGATACGTTGTGCGAGTCGTGGCGGCAGGTCGCCGAGGCCAAGGCGGCAGGGTTGAGGGAGCCGCGTCCGGATCAACCATCCGCCCCACAACCGGACCCGAGTGAGATTCAGGACCCGGCCCTGCGGCGCACGATCGAGTCGCTGTACCGGCGAGACGGCGGCGGCTAACCAAACCATCCAGCAAAATCGCGATAGAATCCTGCGGGGTGGAGAGTCCTCTGTCTGCGATCTGCTGATCGCTGCCGTTCGGCGACAGGATATCGAAGCACCGATGTCGGATGAAGCGGCCCCCGCCGCTGATCAACTCAAACGTCCGTGAGCTTGAGGTGAAGGTATGAGGAAACGACTCATCATTCCGTTGGCGGCTCTTCTTGCGGCCGGCGCCTGCGCAGCGGACGTTCAAACCTGACCGATGAACCGGCTGGAGTGGCAACCATCCAACTCCTCGATCTGTCTGAGATCGGCGCGGTGTCATCGGTGCCAGAGAGACCCTTGCGAGTGTTGGCGAAGTTGTCGGTCGGAGGCAATGAGGTGAAACTTTCGAGCGAACTGACGATTCTGAGCGGGAAGGGATTCGCAGGATGCTCCTTTCGCAACGAAGGGACGTGGGCCAATGGCGAGCTGTATCTGATGAGCTTCTGGATTTATGGCGATGGAAGTGTGACACAGTACGACGTTCTCGTGGAACAGTCGGCGGATCGGTAGTCCCACGAACCACGCGCGGCAACGGACCGGCCGGACGAAACGGTCCTTGTGATGCCATCGCGGCTCCGCGCCCGGCCGGCCGTTGAATACTGGCCGTTCGGCGAGCGGAGGGCTTCCGGGTGGACGATTCGCCAATGATTGCGGAGTACCGGCGGCAACTCGCAGCCACGCTGGCGTGGTGTGAGCCGCGGTTTGACCCGGCCCGCGCCGCCGACTCGCTCCGGTCGCCGGAACTCGGCCCACGGCGGAACATCGTTCATGGAGGCAGCCACGTGGACGTGATCGCTGCGGAGGTGGCCGCTGTCCTCGCCCGCCGGCAAGAACTGCTCGGGTGCAGGCCGGCACCGGCAGCGGCGCTCCCGCCCGGCGACCGCATCCTGGCGTTCCTGCCTTGGCGCAGCCTGTCCCACGGCAGCTCGCCGCCGGAGTGCGACGGGTTCATCGACGTGGACGAGATCCCGCCGTGGGGCACCTGGATTGTCTGGGCCGGCGAGATGCTCTTGTCGTGGGTGCCGGCTTCGATGGTCGCGGGCGTGGACTCGGCCATCCGGTGCAACCCGGAGGAGAGCATCCGGTGGGCATCGGAGCAACCCGAGCCGCTCATTCAAGAATTGCGCAGGTTGGCGGTACTGAGGTAAGGCAGGCCGAGCCAATCGCTGCAGCAGGCGGCGGGGGCGGGTAGGCTTTCAAAAGCTCAGTACTCCAGCGGCCCCCGCCGCTGCTGAGCGTGACCGTGAGGCGGCTCATGATCCCACTGCGAGAGGAGGCAGAAACCCTGCGTCTGGGGCTGGTGATGGGGCTCGTCTCGCCTCAGTTGGTCATCGCGTGGGCGGACCGGGTGGTGATGGAGATGGCGAATCCCCCCATCGAAGTCATCGACGTTGCGGCCGCAACGCGGCAGCCACCTGACGAGTTGGCCCGCCTCCTGAAGCGAGTGCCGGGGCCTGCCGACCTCACGGCGGGAGCCTATCGCGTTCTCGGCATCCTGCGGGCTCGCGCGGCCGTCGGCGGCTTGGCCCTAGACGTCATTGCCAATATGCTGTGGGTGTATTCGGCGGAGGCGGTCATACCCCAAGCCGAGGGACTCGCGGCGGCGAGTTTCGACTACGAGTATGAGTGTCTCGCCTACTACGGCACCCCTGGGGGCCTCGGTGAGGAGATCGGGCGATTTCTTGCCAAGAATGCAGCCGAGCCTGGCGAACCCGCCTAACACGTCATTTGCAGCGGACGGCCTGGCGGCCGCCGCGGAACTCTGCCGTTAGACGCACGTCTGGGCCGGTCACTGAATGTCGTGGAGTTAATTCATGGACGCAATGACGGTCATTTTGCTAGTCGCATGCGGTATCGTGGCGCTCATGGTGTTGATCGGGAGCATGGGAGGCGATTCGTCGCACAAGAGGCGTCGTCGGCGACCAAGCAAATCGGCTCAGGATCGTTCGGAGTCGGGGGGCGTCTCTTGGTTCGGCGACAGCTCCGTCAATGTCACCACAGGGGGGCACGCGCACCACGGCGATCATTCGGACCATCTTGGACATGCAACTCATGGTGACACCTCGGGCCACGATGTTGGAGGTGACTTCAGCGCGGGCGACTGTGGCGGTGAGAGTGGCGGCGCGGACTCCGGAGGCGGAGGCGGAGACTGTGGCGGTGGCGGTGGCGACTGATGCTTGCCCGACCGAATGGGCGGTGGATACTCGCCCGTTGCTGCCTCGAGAGGCGCAGGCAACGAAGTCGGGAGGTGGACGCAGATGACGTCTCACAACGTATCGCAGCTGACCGAACGGCGACCGTAGCGTCGCCGAATGTGAAAGGTAGTCTCCCGCCGTTCTGCAATTGAACGCTGGACGTTCCTCCCGAAAGGCATTTCTTGCAGGAGTTCCTCAAACTTTCGTGTGTCACGGTACTGCTCTTTGCCGTCCCTGGGGCTTTCGTCGTCTGCACCGACAACAGACCAGATCCCACCACTGCCGTTCTGCAATGCGCTTTGCCCGCCGTGAGCGTGGCGGCATTTGTGGCACTCCTCTGGTTGCAGTTTCGCCGCGATCGAGTCCCCGATCTGCTGCGGCAGTTCACGGGCGGATTCTTCAACCGGGATGGCTTTTGTTTCGCGGTTGCTCCTATCGCGGTAGATGGCATCTGCTACATCGAGGCGTACTTCCAGGGTCAGCGAGACGCCCCATGCATCGGCCAGATAGCGCTCAGGCCCTCGAAGGGATTCTTCTTGACTCGCGCTGACATCGACATAATCGGCGTCACCATACCCTGCGAACCGGCGGCCTTCGGGATTTGTCGTTTTGCCATGCCCCTTCCGATTGAGCTCCAAGGCACAACCCAGTCTTTCGATGTTGGTGCGTCTGTTGAGTATTCCTCCGGGAAGGGACGTCGTCTGCGATTTCACGACGGACTCTCTCTTCGCACCAACACGGAGTTCAAGGACCCGACCGGCAAGGCAATAGCCATCGCGGGAGCCTTTACCGGGCAGATTGTCTTGTACAGCCCCGCGACGGTGAAGATGACGTTGCCAACAGGAGTGGCCGACCACCTTGACGAGCCTTCCGTGGTTGAGATCGGCACGCTTTGGCGACTGGGCGACCCTCACCCTACCGGACAGGTGGTAGACCCAGCCGGGGCAGCGGACTCGCGATAGAATCCCGTGGAGTGGCTAGCCCCAAGGTCGCAAGCCGTTGATCAAGATTGTTCAGTGCAACCATGATCCAAAACAGCGGCAAAAACTCGCTCTCGGACCGCTACCCTCGCCTCGTGGGGGTCGGTCTCCTCGCCGTAGGTGTGCTGCTTGCGAAGTGGCAGATTCATGACCCGTTGAATGCGGCGGAACTGGGACGCGAGCGAGTTTCTATTCATGCAGGCCTTCTTGGGCTCGGTGTGATGCTGCCGGCCGCGGGTATCCTTCACCTCATTTTCGGAGGGCGGATGAATGACTTTTTTAGTAGATTTGCACACGACCCCAATAACCTTCGAGTCTCCGACGTGTTGCTGCTTTTGGGCATCGCAGCCCCGCAGTTGGCCCTCGTCATTTACATCGTCGCCTCCCTTGAGCGTCAAGGGTATAGAGTGAGTCACGGAATATGGTGAGGAGCGTAGCTGATCTGTTCCATTGTGGAGCACCAATTCTTATCGGCACCCCGTCATCGCGTAGGGATGCATTCCGAACCGGGCGTTAGAACAGACTCGCGATGGCGTCCTGCGGTCTAGCGATGTTGTTGGCTGCGACCTGTTCAACGTTGGAGTTCGGCGAGGGAGGCGACACGGATGGAGGAAGTCAGCCAAAAGGCAGCGTCAGGCCGGCGGCTGTTCGCCCTGTTCACCGCGAGGCCAGACGACGCCTTCGCCGAAGGGTGCCGATCGGTGGTCGGAGTGTCGGTCGGGTCGCGTGCGTGGGCAACGGAGCTGCGTGAGGCGTTCGCGTCCCCCGGCGAGTTCGTCGCCCGGGTACTGGGCAACCGATAGCGTTGAACCAAGCGCTGCAGCAGACGGCGGGGGCGGGTAGGCTGATCGAGGGGCAACGCTCCAGCGGCCCCATCAGCTGCTGGGGGCATGCGTTCGACGTCAGGGGGGAAGCGCGTGGGCAAAAAGGGGCAGGCTTTTGCGAAGGGTGGTTGTGGCTGTCTGCTGGCGTTCGCTGCCATAGCTCTTGTCGTTCTCCTTGCGGGCGGCAGCGCCCAGATAGACCCCTGGGGGGTGGCCTGCTTGTTCGTCATTGGAGGGCTGATCGGACTTGTCGTATTGGCCATCTACAACAGGGGCAGGCGGGACGCTGGCCGGCTTATCCGGCGCACGGTAATCCGGAACGCGAGACTCATGCCCATGGGCATCTTTGTTGAGCCCGAGGGCTTGGATTACTGGCTGATGCCGGATGAGGAATTCGAGATCCGTGCGGAGGTTTCCTCTGCCGGCGAGGAGTTTGAGCTCGTGCTTCATGAAGATGGTGTTGCGGTGTGGCCAAGCCACGGTATGGGCGATATCACCGTCCACAAAGGGAATCTTCAGCTTGGATGGAGTCACCAGCGCCCTCGAAAGTGGCCGCCATCGCGGACCTGACCAACCGATGCTCTGGGCTCGCTGCAGCGTCCGGCGTCATGGATAATCCTGTTGCTGCGAGCCTTTGAGGCGAAGCATGAGTTCGTTGAGTCGCCCATGAAGTTGGAGTATCTCGCCAGCGGTTCGCCAGACTGCCCGCTCATCCGTCTTTATGACTTCCAGCCGTCGGAGGCAGCTGACTTGCTCGCTGTAATCAACACGCTCGCCTTCGCTGCCGCCGCGCGGGTCGAAGTTGATCAGTTGGCGTTCGTTGAGCCGGTGGGCGGGTGCCGACTGGTGTTCACGAGGCGGCTTCAGGATAGAGTCGTCCACGGCCCGCAGGAGAGTGAGCTTGAGTGCGGATTTACGGCTGCAACATGGGACAACGTGGCTGGCCTCTTGGAGCCTTTCGCGAAAGGCGCTGGTGGGTTCCAATGGCTCGCTCGTGCTCACGGAGATGCGGCATTGCTGATCTCTGCATCTGCGGGCGGTGAGTGGTAGGCTGGGCGAACCAGTCGGATGCCAAGGCTGCAAAGTGCAGCCGCTCTCCATCGATGTCGTGGCGGCATTGATCGAGCGAGCGCTCAACGATTCCAGCCCAAGGGTGCGCCGCGTGGCGGTCCATCAACTCGGTCTTCAGCCCCGTGATGCACGGGCAATCGAAGTGCTCAGGAGAGTGATCGCCGAAAGCAAAGATGCAGGGCTTGTGTCACGGGCCACGCATGCCTTGAGCCAGCAGCACGCGGCTGCCGAAGCACCCGGGACAAATCGACTCGCGATGAAGCCTTGCGGCGTGGATAATCCTCCGATCACGGGCCATTGACGGGACCGTTCTGCCAACATGACCCAGCACTGTCGCGACACCACATCACTGCCGAGTGACCAAACGGAGAAGAAATGAAGAAGGCTTCATTGCAGACTGCTGATGGCCCGACCAAGGAGCTTTTTGCTGACGGCACGGTTTCCGGGGAAGGCAGAATGAAGGCGGGCAAACGTCACGGCAAGTGGAAGTTCTATTACCGCAATGGACAAAAGAAAGCGGTTGGCACCTACGCTGAAGGTGAGCTCGACGGATATTGGGAATGGTGGCGTGAGAATGGTCAACCGCTTCAAGCTGGAGCATTCGCAGATCGAGTCCAGGTGGGGTTATGGAAGAGACACTACGAAAATGGACAGCTTTGGGACGAAGGCGAATACCAAAACGGCAAGAAAACTGGTGAATGGACGACCTACGACAAGTCTGGCGGTGTAAAGCAGCAGAAAACCTTCACGCCCAAGCGGAAACCGAACGCCTGACTCGTGGCAGAAGCAAAAGGCACCCGAATTGCCGATCGAGCGTATCCTGAGATCAGTGTCAACTGGCGGCAACCGGTTGAGTGAAGCCGCTCTCCACTTTGATCAACGAGCGATTATGCGACGGGTTCTGATTGCCGCATTCTCAATAGGATGGCTGCTGCCGATGTGGGCTGCGGGAAGCACGGTGCTTGAGTTTCTCGAAGTTGAGGCGTGGCCTTTGTGGAGAGGTGAGCGACCCGCAAATAGTTTTCCGTTTCTTCGGTTTGCCTCCCAAGCCTTCACGATCGGAGCCGTGTGGCTTGCAGCAGTCATGGCTTGGTGGGCTTGGCGTCAGGCAGGGCTTCAGGAAGCTCCGCCCCGCAAGAACAAACCTACCGATGCAATCGACTCGCGATGAATGTCAGTCTTTGTGACCGGCTTGGGTTTCCTGTGCCACGCGACATGCGGGGGCAGGGTGGTGGCTGACCCAGGCAGACAGCGGAGGCGGGTAGGCTTTTCGAAGGGCAGTGCTCCAGCGGTTGCCGCTCGTGAGCTTTTCCGCAAGGCGACGGTGCATGCAGCGAGATGAGTTCATGGATCGCGACCAGTCTGCCGAGCCTCTTCGTTGTGACCGTGACATGGCCTCAGACATCGACTTCCCCTCGCAGCCGGACGAGTCGTGCACCTCGATAGCGTGGGACGTCGTCATCCCGATCATCCTCGCCGCCATTCCACTCGCGGCTTTTCGGTTGCTGGGGCTCGTGACACAGGGCCTCGACAGGCCGGAGGCGACCCTGCCGAGTCTCGTCATCGCTGCGATGCTCGTGCTCCAGACGATCGGGATCGTCGCGATGGCGGTATTGGTTTTTTGGAGACTGGGGACCGCCTTTAGCCAGTTGAACGCTCGAACAAATTGCCAGCCCGCGGCGTGGCGCCGCTTGGCTGTGATTCTTTCTGTCGTGTGCTTGCTCCTGACTGATATCCTCGCCAATGTGGCTGCGGGGTTCGCTGGCGCAGGATTTCTGTGGATGGCTGCCGTGCCGATATTCCTTGCCTCCTTGGCCTGTAAGAACATCGCTTTTGTGGGGATCCCTCGGGGGCGAAACCGCCATGGGTGATCGCTTCACCAAGCGGTGCAGCGGACGCCCGTTGCAGTCGTTGTGACGCTGCCCCGCCCGCGGGCGACCAGGGAGATCGCCTCACGCCGACCCGGGTCGGCTGAAAGACCGGTTGACGCTGAAACGTACCGCCCCGGTCGCGGCGATCGCCACGCTCACATCCGGGAAAGTTCCCGTCTCGAGCCACTCTGCCAGCGATTCCCGGTAGAGGACGAGTTTTGACGTCCGCCCGGCAGCGCGGATCGTGATCAGATGATCGACGCGGGCCGTCTCTTCGTCGAGCGGGACTTGAATCATCCGCCGAGTCGGGATGCCGACGCGACACTCTACCACGTCGACTTTGGTGGCCGGCCGGCCCGTTAGCCGCAGCCCGGCCACCACGTAATGGGCCGGAACACCACGCGGATTGTCGATCCGGATCTCGATCGTGCCGCGGGGCAAGGCCGACGACGGCAACACAACTGGGAAGACAGCCGCGGCCGGGGACGACGTGAACGAGTCGAAGATTTCGCGGAGCGTCATGGTCTGTGACTCCCTGTCGAATCGATCGGGCCAGCACGACTTAGGTCCACCTAGCTCCTTCAACCGTCGGTATTTTGCAGGGCTAACCGGGCTTTGTGAGCTCGCCTTACAAGATTGCAATCAAGGGGCCGTCCCGAGGGACGAATCGGGAAGCCCTTGGACGAAACGGGCACGGTCGGGACGAAACGGGCACGGCCTCTCTTCGCACGGTCGATGCCGCGGCACCTCGGTGCGGGTATCGGCTTGCGTTGCTATCCTGACTCCGTTTGCCGGCGTTGTTGTCGGTCGACGCTTGCGTTTCCCCCGCACAGTCAGGCATCTCCATGAACGATCTCGATCGGCAGCAGCGTGTCCATGTGGCGGAGATGGCGGGGAAGTACCGGGCCGGAGCGATCGACAGGCGTCGCTTTCTCCGTGCCGCCGCCGCGGCCGGCTTCGGCTTCGCCTCGGCCCGCTTTTCGGCGGGGATGCGCGGCGTCGCGGCGCAGTCGACGCCCGCGGCTCCTTTGGCTGAGAGCGGCCTCACCGATCAACAGCGGCACTTCCTCCGCGAGGTGGGGGGGAGCTTCAAGGGGACGCGGATCAGGGTCGTGTCGGAGAACACGCCCCCCGGGGAGATCATCGGGCGGATGATCCGTGAGGAGTTCACGCCGCTGACCGGTATCGAAGTCGACTGGACACCGGTGTCGCTCGACGAGGTGCTTGCCAAGACTGTGGCCGACACGCTCGCCGGCGCCGACGGCTCGAAGGGGCACGTCGACATCTTCTACTGGGATCAGGCCTGGCTTGCCCGGTTCGCCGACGAGAGCGTCGGCGTTGCCGAGCTCCTCGACCGGCGCGAGTTCGCTTATCCCGACTACGACTTCGACGATTTCCTGCCGCAGCTCGTCGAGGCGACCGCCAGCTACGACGGCCGAGTCGTCGGTGTCCCCTTCGATATCCCGATCTTCATCATGCTCTTCCGCAGGGACATCCTCGACGATCTGGGGCTTGCCGTGCCGACGACGATGGAGGACTACCTCGACGTCGTCAGGGCGATCGACGAATCGCGGCGCGGCAGCGGTGTACGGGGAACGGCCGGCCAGTGGAAGACCGGGCACTTTTCGCTCCAGTGCGAGGCGTCGGCTTGGATGTGGGCCCATGGCGGCCATCATTTCGGCCCTGACAACCGCCCCGATTACGTCACGGACGGAAATCGCCGCGGGCTGGAATACATGCTTGAGCTCGGGAAGCACATGGGCCCTGAATCGAGCGGCTGGGACTGGAACGGACAGGCCGAGGCGCTCACGCAGGGCCGGGCGGGGATCGTCATCTCCTGGAGCGAGTTTTTTCCTGGCTGTGACGACCAGGGCCACAGCAAGGTGGTGGGGCTCGTCGAGGCGGCCGACTGCCCACGCGAGGCGGCACTGCTTTCGACGGCCGACTGCGGCTTTCACGAGACGCCCGGCATCAGCCGGCAAGGGGGATCGTGCCTGGCGCTGAGCCGGCATGCACCCAACCCCGATCCGGCCTGGATCTTCATGCAGTGGGCCACGAGTGCCGATGTCACCGCCCGGGCGAATGCCTCCGGTGCCGACACGCCAGTGCGGAGGAGCAGCTTCACCGATCCGCGGGTGATGGCGAAGAACGCTCCCATGCTGGGGACGACCCGGCACTTCGACGTGACGCGCCGGGCGATCGAGGGGCGGATGGGGACCTCGCCCCATCTCCCCGCTTGGGTGTCGCTGGCCACCGAGATCAACGCGACCGAACTGGGGCGTCTCACGACCGGGCAGCAGGGGGTCGACGCGACCCTCCGGGCGATCAACGAGAAGACGGTCGCGTTCCTGGCCGTCGACTGACCTGGAAACGGGAAGACGACACGGCGGTCCCAAAACAGATGTCGTTTTGGCATTTTCTCATCCGCCGGGAAAACGTGCCACGACCGTTGCCGCCGTCTCACGCCGCCCCGGGTCGGCGGACTCTGAACTGCACCGCCCCGGTCGCGGCGATCGCCACGCCCACCTCCGGGGAGATCTTCGCCTCGACAAAGTCCGCGAGGAGTTCCCGATAAAGAATGAGCTTCGACGTCCGCCCGGCTGCGCGGATCGTGATCTGGTGATCGGCGTCGATCGAGGATTCGTTGAGCAGGATTCGGATGGTCCGCGGCGTCGGGATGCCGACCCGCCGCTCGGTCGCGTCGATTTTTGTCACCGGCCGGCCGTGTCGCCGCAGACAGGTCACGGAATAATGCGCCGGAACGCCAAAAGGATTTTCAATCTGGATGTCAATCGACCCCTCGGCACTGGCGGACCTTGGCAGGACGATCGGAAACAGCCCCGCGGTTGAGGACGACGTGAACGAATCAAAAAGGTCGCGGAGGGTCATCGTGTGTGACTGCCTGTCGTTGCCTGTCGACGGTGCGCCCGCGTCTGGAAAACCGATGATCTCCACCCCAGTCTCATTCTGGGGCCCCACACCATTCCGCGGGCGGATCCTTACCGCAATGTCATGAAAGAGTTGCCCTTAAGGGATGCTTAGGAGTCGCGAATATTATTTGTTTCGGCGAAAGACGGCAAGGGGACCCCCTGTCCCCTCCGGTGGGTGGTGTGGTGCCTGTTCTCGGCGCCGCCGGGTATCGTGAAACCTTTGCCCGACTGGAGCAGAGGAGCCGATCGATGAGCGTGTCGCGTGACGAGCTGATGGCCGAGCGCTGTGTCCCTTGTGAAGGGGGCGTGCCGAAGCTCACCGCCGACGAAGTGGCGGCCTGCCTGAGCGAACTGCCGGCCTGGAGCCTGTCGACCGACGGCGCGTTCATCCGCCGCGAGTGGACCCTCGCCGACTTCCGAGGGGCGATCAAACTCGCCAACAATATCGGGGCCCTTGCCGAGCGCGAGCGGCACCACCCCGATCTTCATCTCGAGAGCTACCGGCGGCTCCGGGTGGAATTGACGACGCACGCCATTGGCGGTCTCTCGATCAACGATTTTCGCTTGGCCGCGAAGATCGACGCCATCGCCCCCGCCTGAAGGACGGCGGGGGGCGGAGGGGGGTTCTGAACCCCCCGCTGGAGGTGGCTGGCGGTTTCGGTTAGGCTGCGGAATACGGAGGGCGATCGCGATCCTCCGGTCTGCCTGCGCCGCTTGGTTGGAGAATCTCATGGCTTCACCCCCTGCCCCCGGCCCCGATACCCGTCTCGGCGACGACGACGTGGCGAAGCTCGACCGGCTCCGTGCCGCCTACCGGCGTCTCCAGGACGAGCTGGGCCGGGTGATCATCGGCCAGGCCGACACGATCGAGAGGCTGGCGATCTGCCTCTTCGCCCGCGGCCACGCCCTCCTTGTCGGCGTACCGGGGCTCGCCAAGACGCTCCTCGTCAGCCGGCTCGCCGAGGCGGTGTCGCTCAAGTTCAGCCGGATCCAATTCACCCCCGATCTGATGCCGATGGACATCACCGGCACCGATATCCTCCAGGAGTCGGCCGGCGGGCGGCGCGAGTTCAGCTTCGTTCCTGGACCGGTGTTCGCCAACATCGTCCTCGCCGACGAGATCAACCGGGCGCCGCCGAAGACGCAGGCGGCGATGCTCGAGGCGATGCAGGAGCAGAAGGTGACGGTGGTTGGCAAGACGTCGCTGCTCGAGCCGCCGTTCTTTGTTCTCGCCACGCAAAACCCGGTCGAGCAAGAGGGGACGTATCCGCTCCCCGAGGCGCAACTCGATCGCTTCATGTTCCTCATCGAGGTCGATTACCCGAGCGAGGAAGAGGAGGTGATGATCGCCCGGACGACGACCGGCGACACCCTCCCGCCGCTCGATCATGTTCTCTCCGCGGCGGAGATCATCGAGTTCCAGCACCTCGTCCGCCGGGTGCCCGTTCCCGATCACATCTACCACTTTGCCACGAAGCTCGCGCGGCGGACGCGGCCGCACGGGGCGACGGCCCCCGACTGGCTCAAGCCCCTTGTCGCCTGGGGGGCCGGCCCCCGGGCCGTGCAGTATCTGATCCTCGGGGCGAAGGCCCGCGCGGCGCTCACCGGCGGCTATATGGTGCGGCTGGAGGATATCGCCGCCGTGGCGGCCCCGGTCCTCTCCCACCGCGTTCTGACGACCTTCGCCGCCCAGGCGGAGGGGATCGATGCTCGACGGATCTGCGAACGCCTCGTGAGCGAGGCGCTCGCCACCACCAACGGCTGACCGATGCTCCACGACCGGGCCACGCGGACGTTCCTCGACAGCGGCATGCTCTCCCGGCTCGCCGCCGTGCCGCTCCTTGCGCGCCGGCCGATGATCGGCGGGGTGTCGGGGCGGCACACGAGCCCCCACCGCGGGTCGAGCGTCGAGTTTGCCGAGTACCGGAAGTATGTCCCCGGCGACGACCTGCGGCGCCTCGACTGGCGCGTCTACGGCCGCACCGACCGCAACTACGTCAAGGAATACGAGGCCGACACGAATCTGCGGCTGTGCCTCGTCGTCGATTCCAGCGGCTCGATGGGCTTTGGCTCCGCAGGGATCACGCGGATCGAGGTCGCCCGCCGGCTCGCCGGTTCGCTCGCCTTCCTCGCCTGTCGGCAGGGGGACGCAGTCGGGATCAGCTGTGTGGCCGAGTCGGTCGTGCGGAATCTCCCCCCGCGCCGCAATCCTGCCCATCTCCGCCTTGTCCTCGATGCCCTCGAGGAGGTCCGGCCGCAGGGAGCCTCGCGCCTCCCGCAGGTGCTCCACGAGATCGCCGAGACCGTCCGCCAGAGGGCGCTGGTCGTGATCCTCTCCGATCTGTTCATGGAGCCGGAGACGCTCGCTGGGGCCCTCGGGCATCTGCGTTTCCGCCGCCACGACGTCGCCCTCTTCCACCTCCTCGATCCGCAGGAGCTCCGCTTCGACTTCCGTCGGCCGACCCGGTTTCTCGACATGGAGGGGGGGAGCGCGCTGTTCGCCGACCCGCTCGACATCGCCACCCGCTACCAGCAGGCGCTCTCCGCCTGGCTCGGGGCGATCCGCGGCATCGTCCTCGAGCAGGGGATCGACCACGCACAGGTGAGCCTCGATGAGGATTGCGAGAAGGTCCTCGCCCGGTTCCTCGTCGGCCGGGCCACGGCCAGGGGGCGGCGATGACGTTTCTTCAGCCGTGGCTCCTCTTGGCGCTGCCGATCGTGGCCCTGCCGGTCATCATCCACCTCGTCAACCAGTGGCGCTTCCAGTCGGTGGAGTGGGCGGCGATGCGCTTCCTCCTTGCCGCCAAGGCCCTCTCGCGCGGCTACAGCCGGCTGCGGCAGTGGCTGATCCTCGCCCTGCGGATGCTCGCCGTGGCGGCGGCGGTGTTTGCCGTCAGCCGGCCGCTGTCGCGCGGATGGCTGGCGAGCCTGGGGGGGGATCGGGCCGCAGCGATCGTCCTCCTCGACCGCTCCCCGAGCATGGCCCAGGCTGCCGTCGCGGGGGGTGAATCGAAGCTCGCCACCTCCCTCCGGCAGGTCGTCGCGGCGCTGGAGACCCTCGGCACGAAGCGCGTGATCCTCATCGACAGCGTGACGGGATCCTCCTTGGAGCTGGCCTCACCGCGGGCCCTCGCCGCGCTCCCCGAGACGGAGCCCGCCGCTGCTGCGGCCGATCTGCCGAAGATGCTCCAGGCGGCCTGCACGCACCTCCGCGCCGACAGCTCGGCGGCGGGCTCGATCTGGATCTGCTCCGATCAGCGTGCCGACGATTGGAAGCCGGCGGATGGCGCGTGGCCTGCGATCCGCGAGCAGATCGCGGCGCTCCCCCAGGGAGTGCGCGTGAACCTCCTCGCCGCCACCGATCCCGGAGACGACAACCTCGCCGTCCGCGTCACGAAGGCGACCCTCGAGCCGCAGGGCAAGGGATGGGAGCTTTTCCTCGACCTGGTCCTGCGGCGGCAGCGGGATCAGGGGCCGGTGGGCGCGAGGGTGAGCGTGGAGCTCGGCGGCGCCCGATCGATCATCGAGATCGAGCTGGTCGGCACCGAGGCGGTGCTCGCGCGGCATGCCATCCCGGTCGATGTGGCAGCGCTGGCTGCCGGCGACGGGAGCCCAAGCGACTTGGCGCGGGGGAGCGGCTGGGGGCGGGTGACGATCCCCGCCGACATCAACCCGGCCGACAACGAGGCCTATTTTACGTTCGGGAAAGCGCCGACGCGGCGGACCGTGCTCGTCGCCGAGGATCCCCGGGCCCGGGGGGCGCTCGATCTCGTCGCCAGGATTCCCCCCGACAAGCTCCTCACCGCGGCCGTCGATCTCGTTGCGCCGGAGGAGGCGGCCGGAATGACGCTGGATGAGGTGGCGCTCGTTCTCTGGCAGGCGCCACTTCCCGAAGGGGAGGTGGCGGCGCTCGTCGAACGGTTTGTCGACCGGGGAGGGGAGGTGGTGTTTCTCCCTCCCGAGGTGCCGACCGGGGCGTCGTTTGCCGGGATCGGCTGGGGGGCTTGGAGCGAGCACAGCCCGCCGCTGCAGCCGGCGTCGTGGCGCAGCGACGAGGGCTGGCTCTCCGGCACGCTCACCGGAGAGGCGCTGCCGGTGGGGGAGCTCGAGATCCGCCGGGTGTGCGGGCTTTCAGGCGCCGGAACCGCTCTGGCGACGCTGCCGGACGACCGCCCGCTCCTCCTCCGCGCGGCCCGCGACCGCGGCGCCGTCGCCTTCCTCGCCACCACCCCCTCCCCACGCGACTCCGATCTCGCCGCCAACGGCATCGTCCTCTATTGCCTCGTGCAACGGGCGATCGACGACGGGCTCACCGCCGTCGGGCCGGCGCGGATGGCCAATGCCGGAGAGCCGGCAGGCCCCAGCGCCCGCGCGGATGACCAGAGCATGAAGCCAGCGGCCGATGGCTGGCGACAGATCGCCGGGCCCCCCAGCCCGTCGACGGAGTCGGGATTCCATGCCGGTGTCCTCGCCTCGCGCGGCCGGCTCGTGGCGATCAACCGGCCGCCGCGCGAGGATGTCAGTCCGGTCCTCGCCGATGAGCAGATCAACACGCTCTTCCAGGGGCTTTCCTTCAGCCGGTTTGAGCAGCAGGCCGGAGGGCTGGGGAATCTCGTCGAGGAGGTGTGGCGGCCGTGCCTCGTGGCGCTGTTGCTGGCGCTGGCGGCCGAGGGGCTGCTGTCGCTGCCGCACGTTGCTCTAGCCGCCCGTGGAAAAAGTCATCCATGACGTTTTTCAACTTGGAAAACCTCCGGTTTTCTCGAGCGCTACGCACTCGCGACCGCCTCGTGCGGTCGGGCCGGCACTTTATCCACAGCCTGCTAGGCGTGGCAGCGCGATCGGCCCGGGAGGCGGTGCCGTGACGACTCCCGCCGAGATGATCACGCTCGCGCACGGCGTCCGCTTCCAGTCGAGCCCCTGGATGCTCGGCGTGTCGATCGCGCTAGTGCTCCTCGTGGCCGCGGTGAGTGCGGTCGGCTGGTGGCGGAGCGGATTCAAGCCGGGCTTCGGGCTCCTCGAAGGACTGCGCCTGCTCATCGCGCTGCTTGTCGCGATCCTCCTCAACCAACCGGAGTGGGTCACCCAACAGCGCCCCGTCGACAAGCCAACGATCGCCGTTCTTCTCGACGACTCGCGGAGCATGGAGACGGTCGATGTCCGCCGGGACGATTCCCACGGCGGCGGGGAGAGCCCCGGGGCGCTGTCGCGGCGCGAAGCGGTGGCGGCGCTGGCCGAGGCGTCGTTCTGGAGCCCTCTCGAGGATCGGTATGCGATCGTCATCGAACCGTTCTCTGCCGCCCAGGCCGCCGATGCAAAAGCTCCGGCCGCCGGCACGAACCTCTTTGATCCGCTCGATTCGGCGGTCCGGCGCCATCCGAATCTGCGCGGGGTGGTGATCGCTTCCGATGGCGACTGGAACGAGGGGAAGCCGCCGGTCCAGGCGGCGACGAGCTTGCGGTTGGCTGGGGTGCCGGTGTTCGCCGTCCCCGCCGGAAGCCTGACGCCGCTCCCCGATGTCGCCGTCTCGGGCATCGATTGCGCCGTCACCGGCGTCGTCGCCAAGCCGTTCCGGGTGCCGTTCACGATCCGCAGTTCGCTGCCCCGGGAACAGATGGTGAGCGTTGAGGTCGAGGCCTCTGACGGCCAGCGCTTCACCAAGGAGGTGCGCCTTGCGTCGATGCAATCGACGACCGATTGGATCCTCTGGACCCCGGCCACCGTCGGCGACTACGTGCTCACCGTCCGCGTTCCGCCGCAGGCCGGCGAACTCCTCCCCGACAACAACGCCCGTTCGGTGCCGGTGGCGATCCGCGAGGAGAAGCTCCGCGTGCTGATCGTCGAGAGTCTGCCGCGGTGGGAATACCGCTACCTTCGCAACGCCCTCTCCCGCGATCCCGGCGTCGAGCTTTCCTGTCTCCTCTTCCAGCCCGGGCTGTCGCAGGTGGGCGGCGGCTCGAAGGACGCGATCAAGAAGTTTCCCGGATCGATCGAGGAGCTGTCGAAGTACGATGTCGTCTTCCTCGGCGACGTCGGCGTCGACGCGGGACAGCTCACCGACGAAGACTGTCGGCTTCTGAAGGAGCTCGTCGAATACCAGGCCTCGGGGCTCGTCTTCATGCCGGGCTGGCTGGGGCACGAGATGTCGCTCGAGGCGACGGCGCTTGGCGATCTTCTCCCGGTGGTCCTCGACCAGACCCGCCCCGAAGGGACCGGTACGGCGACGCCGGGGCGATTCGCGCTGACTGACAAGGGACGCTCGAGTTTGCTCACGCGGCTCGCCGACGCCCCCGACGAAAATGCGACGGTGTGGGAGTCGCTCCCCGGCTTCCAGTGGTATGGCCCCGTCGCCCGGGCCAAGGCTGGCAGCGAGGTCCTCGCCGTCCACGACGACGTGGCCAATGAGTCGGGGCGGATCCCCCTCCTCGTCACTCGATCATTCGGGGCCGGGAAGGTGCTGTTCATGGCCACCGACGGGGCATGGCGGTGGCGGAAGGGGGTCGAGGACAAATACCACTACCGCTTCTGGGGGCAGGTCGTGCGCTGGATGGCTTACCGGCGATCGATGGCCAAGGGGGAGCGGATGCGGCTCCTCTACACCCCCGAGCAGCCCCAGACCGGGCAGATGGTGGCGCTCGACGCCAACGTCGGCGACGCGGTCGGTGAGCCGCTCCAATCGGGCACTGTCACCGTCACCGTCTCCGCCCCCTCCGGCGCCACCGAAACTGTCCGCCTGGCCGCGCCGGGGGAGCAGGGGGCGTGGGGAGTGTTTTCGGGAAGCTGGACACCGCGCGAGCCGGGGAGCCATGGCGTCGTGCTGGCCTGCGCCGAGACTGGCGACCGGCTCGAGGCGGCGGTGTTTGTTCAGGGGGCCGCGGGCGAGGAAATCGGCGCGCGGGCTCGTCCGGAGGTTCTCGAGGAGCTCGCCCGGCTCACGCAGGGCGCGGTGACGAGCCCCACCGATCTTGCCGAGCTTCTGCTGGCGCTCGGCAAGCTCCCGGAAAATCCCCCCGACATCCGCCGGGAGAGGCTGTGGGCCCATCCGCTCACCCTCGCCACCCTCCTCGGGCTCCTCGGGCTGTTCTGGGTGGGGCGGAAGTGGCAGGGGCTCGTGTAGCTAGCAGGCTGTGGATCGAGCGATCGATGGCCCTCGGCGTCCGCGCCGGGGAGAGAGAACGGTAGAATGACAAACGACGACACCCGAGCGGGGGAGAGGGCGTGAGCACCGACAGCCAGAAGACCGTTCCAAAACCGGCCGTTCCCGGGAGCTCGGTCCCCCTCGTGCTTCCCGTGGCGCTGCGGCAGCAGCTCGACGATTTCCGCACCTCCGTCCGGAGGGTGAAGGGGATCGAGGCGAACTGCATCGCCCTCTTCGGCCTCCTCGTCGCCTGGCTCGCGCTGTTCCTCCTCGATCGGCTCACCGACACCTCGGTCCTGGCTCGCTTTGGGCTGTTTGCCGGCGCGATCGCCGCTTGCGGCATCTTCCCGGTGGCGTTTTATCGCTGGATCTGGGGAACCCGTGGCCTCGACCAGCTCGCGCGACTCATCGCCCGCCGCTTCCCCTCGCTCGGCGATCAGCTCCTCGGGGTCGTGGAGCTGGTCGGCAATACCGGCGAGCAGGCGCGTTCGCGGGTGCTCTGCGAGGCAGCGATCGGCCAGGTGGCCGAGGTGGCGGGCCGCCACGACCTGCGGGCAGCCCTTCCGCGGCCGAGGCACCGGCTCTGGCTGGCGCTTGTGTCCGTGCCGCTGGTGTGCGCTTGCGTGCTCGGGCTGCTCGTGCCGGCCGCCGCGGCCAACGCCTGGCAGCGGTTTCTCGAGCCGTGGCGGCTCGTGGAGCGCTACACCTTTGCGCGGATCGACCGGCTTCCGGAGACGGTCGTCATCCCCCATGGCGAGCCGGCCGAGCTCGTCGTCCATCTCGATGCGGCCACGGCGTGGCGACCGGACCGGGCACAGGCCCGCATCGGTGGCGGGGCGAAGCTCGCGGCGGCGCGGGAGGGGGAGGCCTATGCACTCGCGCTTCCCCCCCAGGTGAGCCCGGGGAGCTTCCGGCTGGCGGTGGGGGATGCCCGCCAGGAGGTAACGCTCCAGCCGACGTTCCGACCGGAGATCACCACCCTTTCAGCGCTAGTCCGCCTCCCCGATTACCTCGGCATCGACGCCCCAATCACGAAGGGGCTGCGCGGTGGGGGCTTGTCGGTTGTGAAGGGGAGCCGGGTGGCGGTGACGGCGACGGCCAACCGGGAGTTGGCCAGCGCCTCCATCGACGGCAACCACATCGCTCCGGAAGGGTCGGCGATCGTGGCGCCGGAGGTCCTCGTCGGGGCGCCGGTCGAGCTCTCCCTTGCCTGGGAGGATCGGCTCGGCCTCTCCGGGGGCAAGCCACTCACGGTGAGCCTCGTGGCCCGCGACGACGAGCCGCCGACGATCACGGTCGAGGGCCTCGGTGGCAAGGGGGTGCTCCTCGACTCGGAGACAGTCCGCTTCACGCTCCAGTCGCGCGATGATTTCGGCGTCAAGCAGGTGGGGCTGGAATGGGTGGGGAGCGAGGAGGAGGGATCCCGCGGCGAACAGATCCTCGCCACCGGGGCCCCCGAGGCCGACACGCTGGCGGCAGTGGGGACGTTCGCCCCGGCGAGCCTCGGCATCGCGCCGCAGACGATCCAAGTGCGGGCCTTCGTGGAGGATTTTCTTCCCGGGCGGGAGCGGGTCCGTTCGGCGCCGACGACGTTTGTCGTCATGAGCTCCTCCGACCATGCCCTGTGGATCAACGAACAGATCGGCCGCTGGCGACAGCAGGCGGCGGAAGTCCGCGACCGGGAGCTGGAATTGCTCGCCCGCAACGAGCAGCTCGAGGCGATGACCGCCGAGGAGCTCGACGCCCCCGAGATCCGCAAGACGATCCGCGAGCAGGCGGCCGGGGAACGGAACAACGGCCGCCGCTTGGGGCGCTTGGCCGAGGCTGGGGGGGCGCTGGTCCGGCAGGCGATGCGCAACCCCGAGTTTGAGGCCGGCACGCTCGAGGAGCTCGCCGAGCATGTCAAGGCGATGGAGGAGATGGCCGCCACGCGGATGCCGGGGGTCGGCGAGCTGCTCCAAGCCGCAGCGGAGGCCCCCAAGGGGAATCCCGCCGGTCAGGGGAGCGCGCAGCCGCCGCGCCCGGCAAATCCGGGCAAGCCCGGCGAAGGGCAGGGGACGGCGAGCCCCCAGGATCAGGAGCCGCCGCAGCGCGTGGGCGAGGATCGGGGCCAAGGGGGAAAGCCTGCGGCAGGAGGATCGAAGGATCCAGCGGCGCTTCCCCCGGCGCCGCAGATCGTTGACGGCGAGGGATCGGCGCCGCGGGATCGCGACGAGCCCCCGCAGGATTCCGCCGCGGGCGGCGGAGGGGAGAGCACACTCGGCTTGCCGACGACGACCGTCGGCCCCTTTCCCGGCGGTCCCTCTCCAGGCGGAAAAGGCGCGGGGGGAAAGCCAGCCCAACAGCCGCTCCTGGCGGCGGCGGTCGAGAAACAGCGGCAGCTGATCGACGATTTCGCCGCCATCGCCCGCCAGCTGGCCGACGTGATGGCGAGGCTCGAGGGAACGACGTTCGTGAAGCGGCTCAAGGCGGCGTCGCGGAACGAATTAAAGGTCGGGCAGGGGCTGTCGGCCGCCGTTGCCGGTGTGTTCGGTCGTCCCCGCAACTTTGGGGATTTTCTCGTCGGCAGCTCCGGTAATGGCTCCGTGGTGAAAAAAGTCGAGACGGCCACGCAGGGCAACGACCAGGTGGGGGAGCGGATGTCGGTGCTCATGGATGACCTCGATGCGTATGCCGAACGTCGCCCGCAGCCGGCGCTGCGGACGGTGCTCGAGGAGATGAAGGAGCTCGATGTCCTCGGCAGCCTCCGCCAACTCTCCGCCGAGATTCCAGAAAAAACCGGCCTGTCGATCGCCCGATCGGAGTTTTGGTCAGACACCTTCGACCGCTGGGCCGACGAGCTCGTCCCCCCACCGAAGGATTCCCAGGGGGGCTCCGGAAAGAGTCCCCCGGCCGAGAGCCTGCCGCCGGAGATCGTCCTCGAAGCGATGCAGATCCTCGAGGCCGAGACGAATCTGCGGGAGGAGACCCGCGTCGCCCAACAGCG
>CAMBFA010000054.1 GCA_945865325.1 Candidatus Kuenenia stuttgartensis | reverse complement strand
CGTCAAGGAATCGGTTCGAGGTGGGATTCAATTTGGCGGCGGAGGGAATTGAATCCGCGTGGCAGCCGCAGAAAAGGGCTCGTCCCGGGCGATGAGTGCCCGGCGATGAGGTTCAGGCCTGCCATTGGCGATGAAGTATGCCGATCAAGCTTTTGGGGCAGCTCCCGATCGCTCGTCGCCCAACCCGGCCTTACCCTCCCGAGGCCCGCACCATGGCCACGATCCCAGCCCGGACGGCAGCGGGCAGGCGGTGGCAGACGGCGACAACCTCGGCGAGGTCCGGAGGCACAGCGTTGGATTTTGCGTTGGGGCGCTGCTGCACACCCGGTCCACTCCTGGGAAAACCCGGGACTCTCACTTCCTGTCCCCTGCTACCGTCGGGGGGCGGCACCTCGGCCGGGAAGGTAGGCGTCAGGGATGAGGGCCATCAGCCCACGGCGTTTCGGCGCCTGCTGCGAAGACGGAGCGGGGGCTTGGGCGCGGGGCGATGCGTCTGGGCCAGAGGCCTCACGCACGCCCCCCATCAGCGTCACGGCGGCCGGTGGCGGGGGGTTGGCCGACGTCAGCGGCATCCCCCCCTGCCCTGCCGATGAGAGCGGTGCAGGGGGACCGAACGCCTGCTCCGCTTGGGGGGCGGCAGTTTGACGGGCGACAGTTTGGGGGCCGTCAAGCGCCGGCGGCTCGGCCGCACGACCCGCCTGCGGGGGCACGGGCGCGTTCGGTTTGGCGTCTGCCGGCGCTGCGGGCTGTGCCTTGTCGGTCGGCTTGGCGGCGCCGTCCGGCTTCTTGGCTGCCGGAGCCGTTACCTCCTCCAGGCGCGCTGTCGGTTCTCCCATTGGCTGTGCCGCCGGCGCATCGGCCCGGGGGGGGAACTCCTCGAGCTGGAGGAGATCGGCGATCGCCACGGCGCCGGTCCAGCGCTCGGCCTGGGCATCGACATAGGCCAGTTCGGTCTCGGTGAGAATCTTCTGCGCCTGCAGCAAACTCAAGAAGGTCACCTCGCCGCGGGCATAGAGTGTCTGGGTGAGGGTCACCGTTTCCCGCGCCTTGGGAAGGATGTATTCCTCATACCAATCGACGAGTCGCTGCGAGGTCCGGTAGGCGGCGACGGCTCGGGCAGTCTGCGTGGCGAGATCGAGCTCCACCATCCGCAGGTCGGCCCGTGCCGTGGCGATCTCGGCGCGGGCGGCGCGGATGTTCCCCTGATTGCGGTCGAAGAGGGGCACCGACATCATCACCTGCGCGAGCCCCTGATCCTGGGCGGGGATGCCGACCTGCCGCTGGTAGCCTCCCATGAGGTTGATGTTCGGGATCGGTTGGACAACGGCCCGCTCGAGGGCCCATTGGTTGCCGGCGACCCGCGCCTCTGCGGCGCGCGGCAGGGCATTGCTGCGGACGACCGCTTCCTGGAGCTCCTTGAGGTCGAAGTTGGGGAGCTCCTGGAAGAGATCGGCCTCGAGTCGCTCGATGTCGACCCGCGGCAGGCCGATCGCGGCGGCGAGCTCGCGGCGCCCGGTCTCGATGAACACCGTCGCGTTGAGGATCCGCACCTCGGCCCGGTCGCGCTCGATGCTCCAGAAGAGAACGTCGGCCTTTGTCCCCTCCCCAGCCTCGGCGAGCTGACGGCCGATCTCGTAGGAGCGTTTGGCGATGTCGAGGAGGAGTTTGTAGATCTCGATCCGGCGCTGGGCGACGAGGAGCTGGTAATAGCTCTGGCGAACGCCGCTGAGGACGTCGAAGCGGGCCCGGATCAGTTCGTATTCGGCCCGCTGGATGTCGCGGATCGCGACCTGCTGCTGGAGCCGGAGCTTGCCGCCGGTGACGAGGTCCTGGGCCACCGTGCCGCTCCACTGGCTCTCCGGACCGGCGATCTGCGGGCTGAAGCCAGCGATTACCGGATTCGGATAGAGCCGGGCTTGCACGGCCTTTCCGCGCGCGGCCTCGACGGTAGCGCGGGCGGCGAGCATCCGCGGATGGCTCCGTTCTGCCAGGGCGACAAACTCCTCGAGCGTCCGCGGGGAGGGAACGAGGCCCTCCATCGGGAGGCCGTCGACGAGGCCGTCATCCGGCGTCACCGCCAACGGCAGGTTCGACGAAGGGAGTTGCATCGGGGCACCCGCCGGGCGCGGCCAGGAGGCTTCCTCCGCTGCAGCCAGCGGGAAGCCGCTGGCGAGGGCGACCAACAGGGCGAGGGGGGGGGAGCATCGTGTTCGGGGAGACATGGCGGAGTCCAGGAGCGTGATCGGGGCGATGCGGTCCGCCGGAGGCACATCCGGAAGATTCGTCACTCGTTGCCTGATCGCTCCAGAAAACCGCACCGGAACACTCCGCCGGTTTGGGATCACAGCGCGCTGGGGGGTTTGGGTACATTGACCTTCCGGTTTCCCAGATCACCCCGTCTCCCCCTTCCCTCTAGGCCGTCCCCGAACCGGCGGACGTGACACCGTGGCGATCCTCCGGGCCGTACACCTCGAGAAGACCTTCGCCGCCGCCGCCGGATCGACGGCGGGCGTGATGGCGATCCGTGGTGTCGATGTCGAGATCGAGCCGGGGGAGTTCGTGGCGATCACCGGGGCCTCGGGGTCTGGAAAGAGCACGCTCCTCCACCTTCTCGGTGGCATCACCCGGCCGACCGCCGGGAAGGTGATCCTCGAGGGGGTCGATCTGGCCGCCATCGGCGACGACGACCTGGCGCTGGTCCGGCGGCGCCGGATCGGCTTCATCTTCCAGCGTTACAACCTCCTCCCCGAATTGTCGCTGGTCGAGAATGTCGGCCTGCCGCTGGTGCTCGACGGCATCCCCGAGGCCCGCTGTGACGCGGCTGCCCGCGCCGCGCTCGAGACCGTCGGCATGGGGCACCGCGCCGACCACCGTCCCGATGCCCTCTCCGGCGGTGAGCAGCAGCGCGGAGCGATCGCCCGGGCGCTGGTCACCGCGCCGGCGATCGTCCTTGCCGACGAGCCGACCGGAGCCCTCGATTCCGAGAACTCGCGCCGTGTCGTCGAATTGCTCCGATCGATCGTCGCCGACCATGGCCAGACGGTCGTGCTCGTGACCCACGATCCAGGCATCGCCGCCGAGGCGGGCCGCTGCATCCGCATGGCCGACGGTCGGATCATCTCCGACACCCTCCAGCCCGACAGCCCCGGTCGCCCGCCGGTCGCCCGCCAAGCCCCGGCACATCGCGGCAAAAGTGGTGGCAAACGGCCCGGAAGGAAGCGCTGATGAGTCTCGGCGTGTTCGAGCTGCGCCGGCTGCTTGTTCGGCAGTGGACGCGCCGGCCCGGCAGGGCGCTGGCGACCATCTTCAGCGTCGCTGTGGCCGTGGGGGCCGTCGTCGCCACGTGGGTGTCGGCCGATGCCTCCCGCGTCGGGTACAAGTCACTGACGTCGGCGATCGAGGGGGTCCCGGCGGTCGATATCCTCTCCAGAGCGGGGGGGCGTTTCGAGGCCAGCGACGTGCCGGCGCTGGCGGGGATCCCCGGCGTCCGGGCGGTCGTGCCGCTCTTCTACCGGCCCACGCTCCTGCGGGTGGGGGAGAAACGGGTCCGCGAGATTGCCGTCGGGGTCGACGCCGAACGGCTCGTCGCCATCGGCATGCTCGAGCTCTCGGCGGGGCGGGCTTGCACGGCGATCGATGAGGTCGTCCTCGACGAGAATCTCGCCCGCAGTCTCGGCAAGGTCGTCGACGACGAGATCCTGTTCTTCGCCCGGCGCGGGGTGCGGCGGATGACCGTCGTCGGCCTCGCCGTGCCGACGTCGCTCCGCTGGTTCGGTGAGGGGGCGGGGGTCGTCCTCGACATCGCCGCGCTCGAGGACATGTCCAACGCCCTCGGCCTGGTCGATCGGGTCCGGGTCGCCCTCACCCCCGCGGCTGACCGGAAGGGGGTCGTCGAGGCCGCGGGGAAGCTCCTCCCCGACACCCTCGTCGCCGAGATCCCTGCCGGGCGGGCCGCCATGGCCGAGGACGTCATGCATTCGGCCGACCTGGGGCTCGATTTCGTCACCGGCCTGACGGTGGCGATGAGTTGGTTTATCGTCGGCAACGCCATGCTGATGAACGTCACGGAACGCCGCCGGTCGTTGTCGCTGGTGCGGCTCCTCGGGGCGAGTGGCCGGCAGATCCGGCGCATGATCACGATGGAGTCAGCGCTGCTGGGCGCCGTCGGGGCAGCGATCGGTGTCGCGGCCGGGCTGGCGGCCGCGCGGCCGATCGCGGCGGGGATCTCTCGCTCGCTCCAGGCCCCCTTCACAGGGCTCGTCGTCCATCCTGCCATCATCCCGCTGTCGGCGCTGATGGGGATCCTCGTGGCCGTGGCGGCGGCGTGGTGGCCGGCCCGGCAGGCGGCCGCCGTCGACCCGCTGGAGGGGCTCGCCAATGCCCCTCCTCCCCCCTCCCCCGGCATTCCCTGGAGGTTCGTCGGGGCGGCACTGGTTCTGTGGGCGTTTGCGACGGGCATGCTCGGGCTGGTGATCCTCGAGAAGTTGCCGCCACGGGCCGCCGTGCCGGCCGGGATCGCGATGTTGTTGTCGTTCGTGGCGATGACGCCGGTGATCCTGCCGCCGATCGCCCGCGCTTGTGCTGCCCTCGTGCCGCGCCGTTTCCGGATCGAGCGTGAGCTGGCCCTCGCGCAGATCCTCCGCCAGCCGGTGCGGACGGCCCTGACCACCGGCGTGCTCGTCGTCGCGGTCAGCAACGGTATCGGATTGGGGCATGCGATCCGCGACAATGTCGAGGATATCCGCGGCTGGTATGCCCGGCTGATGAGCGCCGATTGGGTGATGACCCCCGCCGGGACGATGAGCGCGGCCGCCGAAGGCGGCGGCGCCGGTCCGCGTTCCGCCGAGGAGGATGTCCGGGCGATCGGCGGCGTTGACCGGATCGACGTCATCGGCATCGCTGCCGGCCGAGTCGCTGGAGGGGCGTGCGTGATCGTGGCCCGTGACGTGCCGGATGACGCCCCGCTTCCGCTCGACCCGGTGGGTGCCGACGAAGCGACCGTCCGGGCGGCCCTCGCCCGGGGCGAGGCGGTCGCCGGGACGGTGCTCGCCCGCCGGCTCGGGCTCGTCGCCGGCGACGACCTTGCCGTCGAGGTCTTCGGTCGGAAGACGAAGGTCCGCGTCGCGGCCCTCGTCGTCGATTACACCTCGGGTGGGGCGTCGCTCATCCTCCGCCGGGATGCCGCCAAACGTCTCTTCGGGCTGGAATCGGCCGACGTGATCCTCGTCACGGCCAAGCCGGGGGAGGCTGCCGCGCTCCGCGCGCCGCTCCAGGCGATCGCCGACGGGCGCGGGATGCTCCTGCGGAGCTTCACCGATATGAAACGCTTCGTCGACGGGATCGTCAACGGCGTGGTCGGGTCGCTGTGGGCGATCCTCGGGCTCGGGTTCCTGGTGGGGAGCCTCGGCGTCGCCAACACCGTGACGATGAACGTCCTGGAGCAGCGGCGTACGCTCGGGCTCCTGCGGGCGGTCGGCATGACGAGCCGACAGGTGACCGGGGTGGTCGTCCTCGAGAGCGTTCTCCTCGGACTCTCCGGCGCCGTCATCGGTCTCATCGCTGGCCTGACGACCGCGCTGTTCATCCAGATCGCCAGCCAGCCCCTCCTCGGCCATCCGATCCGCTCGACGCTCCGGCCGACGGTGATCCTCGCCAACATGCTCGCCGCCGTCGTGGTCACGGCCTTGGCCGCCTGGATCCCCGCCCGTCGGGCAGCGCGAATCGATCTTCTCGAGGCCGTGTCGAGCGAATGACCGGCCGAGGCCCCGGGATGCGTCAGGCTGCCTCGAGGCCGCGGAGGGTGCCGGTGGAACTGGCGAAACGGTCGGTTTCGACGCCCAGTCGCTGGAGCAGACTGACGTAGAGATTCGCCAGCGGCGGCGCGTCACGATCGGTGAAAGCGAGGTGTCCGGCGTGGTGGAATCCCCCCCCGGCGACGAGCACCGGGAGCCGGCTGTTGGAGTGGGCGTTGGCGTTCCCCAGGCACGATCCGTGGAGGACCATCGTTCCGTCGAGGAGCGAGTGGCTCCCCTCACGGACGCCATCGAGCCCGGCGAGGAGCTCGGCGAGGATCACGAATTGCATCTCCTCGACCCGCTTGAGCTCGGCGATCATCTCCGGCCGGTTGCCATGGTGCGTCAGGGCGTGGGTTTCGTGGACGACCCCCGGGGCCCGCGGCACCCACTGGGCCGGATTGACCAGCAGCGTCACCAGCCGCGTCGTGTCGCTCTCCAGGGCCAGGCGGATCATCTGCCCCATCAGCCGCAGGAGCGTGAACAGCTCCTGCTCGGGGTTTTCCACCGGGGGGGGCAACTTCGGCCGAGGGCGGCGGCGCTTCTCCCACACCTCGGCCCGCTGGAGCCGGTCCTCGAGGTCGCGGACACTCGTGAAGTACTGGTCGAGCCGTTCCCGATCGGCGGCCGGGAGGTTCTTGTCGAGGCGGCGGGCACCGGTGGCAACGAAGTCGAGAACACTGCGGCCGGTGCGGAGGGCCTCGATCTTTTCGCCGGTCTCCTGCGGCGTTCCCTGGAGGAACATCTGCCGGTAGAGCCGGGCCGGGCTCCGCTCGCCGGGGAGGAGCACGCCGTCACGCGTGAACGACAGGCTCGTCGTTCCCTGGGCGGCGACGGTGAGTGTCAGGCTCGGGAGCCTCGTCTCTGCGCCGAGCCGTTCGGCGGCAAACTGGTCGAGCGACACGGTGTTGCGGAAGCTACCGCTGGCCGGGTGGGGAGCCCCGGTCAGGAAGGCGATGTCGGCCGCATGGCCGCCGTCGACGTCCGGATGGGAGAGCCCGGAGCAGACGGTGAGCCGGTCGCGAAACGGCTCGAGGGGAACGAGGTAGGGAGAGGGGACATAGTCGTGGCCGCTCCCCTCGGGAAAGAAGTATTGAGGGAGCAGGCCCATCGTCGTCTCGATCGCCACCAACCGCAGCGGCGCCCGGGGCTCGGCGGCCGTCGCCGGTTCCCGCGGCGTTAACGCCTCGAGCCACGGCAGGCCGATGCCGACGCCGCAGGCCCGGAGGAGGCGGCGTCTGGAGAGGCTCGTCGGGAAGGAGGGGGCCATCGGAGGGCATCCTTTCACTGGTCGAGGAACAGTGGACTGGCCACGACGGCATGAATCACCGCACGGACCCCACCCCCCGCCCTCTCGGCGTCGTCGACGATCCGGGCGATGGCGTCGCGCTCCGCGGGGAGCACGTCGGCCCCGGTGGCGTAGACGACGAGCTGTCGGGCCAGCGCTGCGGCGAGCAGGCGTCGGTCGGCGACGAGTGCGTCACGGAAGGCCTCGAACGACGCGCAGTGACGGCCGTCGGCGAGTGTGCAGGCGTCGTCGACGGTTGGGCCGTCGATGGCGGAGGGGCCGGGGGCGTCGGTAAAGACACGATAGCGGTCGCGCCATTGGCCGACCGCATCGAACCGCTCGAGGGCGAAGCCGGGGGGATCGATGGCGGCATGGCAGCCGGCACAGCCGGCATCGGAGGTGTGCCGGGCGAGTTGGTCGCGGATCGAGACCGCACCGCGGACATCGGGATCGACCGCCGGGACCCCAGGCGGGGGCGGGTCGGGGGGGGCATCGAGCAGCTCCCGTAGCACCCAGACGCCGCGTTTCACCGGCGATGTCACCGTGCCGTTGGCGGTCACCTTGTGGATCGCCGCCTGGCCGAGGAGGCCCCCGCGGTGGCTCCCCTCCGGCAGCGGCACGCGGCGGATGGCGCAGCCCCTCACGCCGGCGCCATCCCCGGGGAAGTAGTGGGAGGCGAGGCGCTGATTGACCATCACGAAGTCGGAGCGAACGAGAGCCGTCACCGGCTCGTCGCCACGCACGAGCTCGGTGACAAAGGCCCTCGTCTCGGCTCGCATGGCATCGAGGAGGGCGGAACTGAAATCGGGGTAGAGCGTCGCGTCGGGCGTGGTGGCCTCGAGCTCACGGAGATCGAGCCATTCGTCGGTGAAGTGGGCGATGAACCGCTCGGCTCGTGGGTCATCGAGCATCCGCTCGACCTGGGCCCGGAGGATGTCCGGCTGCGCGAGTTGCCGGCGCCGTGCAAGGTTGAAGAGCGTCTCGTCGGGCATCGAGTCCCAGAGGAAATACGAAAGTCGCGACGCCAGGGCCCAGTCGTCGAGTCGCCCCGGCGGTCCGCCGACAAAGAGAAACTCGGGGCTGCACAGTGCCGCCCGGCAGGCGGTGCGGACGGCATCCTCGAACGAATCCCCCTGTTTCATCCGCTTCGCGACGAGGGCCGTGGCGACCGTGATCTCCCCCGCCGTCGCCGGTCGCCGGTAGGCGCGCGCGAGAAACGCCGTCAGCAACCGGCGCGCGTCGGCGGCCGGGGCGACGGGGGTGACGGCCCACGGCTGGCCCGGCTCCTCACCCCTGGGGAGCGCGCCGGGGAAACGCTGCCCGGCGAGCGGTCGGCGCGGCGGGGAGGCCGACCTGTCGCGCAGCGGCAGCGCCGGCAGGTCGGCGAAGATCCGGCGGTGGCTCTCCGGGGGCCAGGCATCATGGATCGGTCCCTCGACCTCGATCCAATCGACCGCCACCCCCGGACCGACATACTCCGCTGCCCTTCCCGCCATCTTGTAGACCCGGGCCGGCGGCAGCGAGGCGGCGGTGAACAGAATCCGTTCGCCGGGATTGAGCCAGGTGTCGATCGAGTGGACCGTCGGCTCGAGCGACGGCGCATCGACATACGCAAGCAGGCGGTCGTCGGCATGGAGACTGACGGCCTCCGGGGCCGGTCTCGGCAGCAGCCGCCCTTTGTCCCACTGGAAGCTCCAGGTCGAGATCCGCAGCCGGTAGTGGCCGGCGCGGATCGGCGCGAAGCTGGTAAAGAAGAGGGCAAAGTGATCGTCCACGGCCTGACGGCGGAAGACCCCCACCGAGTGCCGGTAGGGGAAGAGCCCCGCCTGCTCGTAGTGGGCGAGCTTGTGCGGGAGCGCCGCGCGGACGATCGGCAGCGCCTCGTGGTCGTAAGCGCCTTCGCGGAGGAAGACGGCGTCGCCCTCGAGCAGGGCGAGCTTGAAAAACTCCTGGGCACCGGGGAGAAGCGTCTCGTGGACCGGCCTCGGAGCCGTCGGCTGGGGCATGGTGGCCATGGCCAGCGCCGCTTCGGCGGCGGCGTACCAGCCGGCGATGTGGACATGCGAGACGTCGAGGGCCGCAGCGGTCTTGTCGAAGCCGTGGGCGCGCCCGTCCTCGGGGAGGAGGCCACGGACCTCGAGGCCGGGGAGGTCGAGAAGATCGCGGAGCGTGTGCTCGTGCTCGATCCGTGTCAGTCGTCGGATCGGCGCCCGGCCGACGGCCGGGGCCTCATCCTTTGACCGGGGGGGGGCGGCGGACGCGCTCCCGAGCCAGGTCAGCACGACGGCCAGACAGATCGCCCCCGTACCGAGCCCAGGGCGGGGCGGCCGACGGCGACGGCGAGTGGCGTGGGGAGTGGCCATCGGTGTTCCGACGGGGCGGCGGTCGCGCTGAGCCTCGTCAGACCACTCTTCGACGCCGCCGCCGGCCCGCCGGCAGTCGTCCGGCGGCGACTGCGAGGGGCTGTGCAAAGCCCCGCCGCGCGGGGCCGCAGACTCGATCTCAATCGCCCCATCCTGCTCAATCCGCAAGGCCCGCCGCAGCAGATCCTGGCCCCGACGGGTCAGTCGGGCGTTCCGAACACCTCATCGAGGGCATCGGCAAAGATCCGGTGGCCGGCCACGTTGGGATGGTTGATGTTGTTCTCCATGAGCGTCAGGTAGGGGATCCCCTGGCGCCAGAGGCGACCGTAACGCCGCGCGGCATCGGCCAGCACCACAGGCTCCGGGTGGGCGGCAACGAAGGCTTTCAGTCCGGCGACGTAGGGGCGCGGATCGTCGTCGATGTCACGCTGGCCACGCTCAAGGAACCCCGGCCCCATCCATTCGGGCATCACGTAGTGGGGCGTGAGGACGATCCATTCGGCGCCGATGTCGCGGAAGTCGGCGAGCAATCGGCCGTATTGCCGATCGACATCCGCCGGGGTCATGCCGGCGTCGTTGACGAACTCCGAGACGATCAGATGCGGGCGAGCGTCGAGCACCTTCTCCCGGTAGTTGTGCTCGCTGCCGGGGGGCTCGGCGAGGTAGCTGCCGGTGTTGCGCCCCCCCCAGGCCTCGGTGACCAACTCGATGTCGGCCTGTGGATAGCGGGCCTTGAGTCGCTCCACGAACATCGACTGCCAGCGGCCGTAGGTGGTAACGCTGTCGCCCCAGGCGAGGATTTTCAGCTTTTCGCCCGCTTCGAGGCGGCGGAGCGTTTCAGGGAGCCGGGCCCTGGCCTGGGGCGGTTGGTCCGGGGCAAGCGGCGGACACACGCTCTCGAGAATCGGGAAGAGGTTCGCATCCGAGAGCGTCTCGATCCGCCCAGGAAGATAGACATTCACGAGTCGTTCACTCCCGGCCGGGATGGAGGGAGGTTCGCAGAGAACGATCTGCGGCTCGCCGTGCACCAACTCGAGCGTGCCATCCGTGAGACGGACGACCGAATCGATCCGCCGCAGGGCTGCGCGGTAGCTGGCCCACACAGGCTGGCCTTCCGCGACTCGGCCCTCGGCAAGCCGCCCCACGGTGCCCCATTCGGAATCGGCCTCCCAGTCACGCCCACGCTCGAGGATCGCCCCTTCCCTTCCAGGGGCCGTCTTGACGACGAGTGAATCGGGGTCGAGGGCCCGGATCACGGTGCACTCGGCCGCCTTCACCTCCTTGAGCGCCACCCCCTTCACCCAGCCGGGAACGGTGGAGTTGAACAGCGGCAGCGTGGGGATTTTCTCATTGAGCACCTCGACGATGTCAGGGGGAGCGACGACGAAGGTCCCCGCCGCCATGACGCCGGCGGCCGTGTGGGCCACGCGTACCTTCCAGTCGCCGGCGAGTTCGACGACCATCTCCGCAGCTGCCCCGGGGAGCGTCGGGAGAACAAGAGCGACAAGCGCGACGGCGATGATCGACGGCGGGAGGCGGGGCATCGCAAAGCTCCGGGAGTCAGGGGGGGCGGAAGGACGGCTACTCGATCCGGTAGAGATGCCCTTCGGTGCGGAGAAAGAACGCCCCCTCCGCCGCTGCGAGCGACGCAAGAACCTGCTCCCCCATGTCGCCGCTGCCGAGCTCGCGGTATTCGGTCGGGTCGGCGGCGAACGCCGTGCAAACCCCCTGCTCGCTCACGATCCACAACGTCCCGCCGGCATGGACGAGCGACGACGAAAAATTGCCGCCGAGGCGGTGACGCCAGTGGAGCTTGCCCGTAGCGGCATCCCGGCAGGAAGCGATGCCATTGTCGGCGACGAGATAGATCGCATCACCCACGATCAGCGGCGAGGGATTGTGGGGGATGTTGTCGTCGGTCTTCCACACGACATGGGTGTCGGTGACGTCCCCTTCTCCATCCGGCTTGATGGCGAGGAGCTCGGCCGGGCCGTCGTAGCCGGTGCAGACAAACACGAGGCCGTGGGAGAAGATCGGCCGCGGCACGACCGACCACTTGTTGGGGTAGCGGACGCGCCACAGCTCCCGGCCTGTTTCCGCGTCGTAGCTGCAGACCATGTGCCCGGCGGGACTGACCACCTGCCGACGGCCGTCGGCCTCGACCAGGAGTGGCGTGCAGAACGACCATTTCGGGTCGGGCATCTCGGGGCGGGCCGTCTTCCAGGCAAGCGCTCCGGTGCCGCGATCAAGCGCGGCGATGAACGGATCGGCGACGCCGTCGCCGGTGAACGCCAGCAGGTTGCCGACGAAGATCGGCGAGCTTCCCGCCCCATGTTGCGGGTCGTATCCGAGTGAGTCATTCGACCAGACGGTGGTGCCGTCGCGGTCGACGGCGGCCGTGCCGTCGGGGCCGAAGTGGAAAAAGACATGCCGGCCGTCGGTGACCCCCGAGGGGCTCGCGAAGCTGTTTTTCGTATGGCTCTTCGCCGTCGTCATGTCCTTCGAGAACAGTTCCTTGTCCCAGAGGGTCTCCCCCGTGGCGGCGTCGAGACAGAGGGCACGCAGCGATTGCTTCGCGGGGGGTGTCTCCGCCGAGGGAACGGCCATGGTCAGAAACACGCGACCCTGATCGATGATCGGCGTCGACCACCCCTTCCCTGGGAGCGCCACCTTCCAACAGACATGGTCGGTGGGAGAAAACGAGGTCGGCAGGCCGGCCGTGGCCGAGTGCCCCTGCCCCAGAGGGCCGCGGAAGTCGGGCCAGCCCTCGGCCGGGGAGAGGCGGGCGGCGGCGAGGAGCACAGCGGTGACGAAGAGGCCGACGACATTCGGCCAGCGGAACGACGAACGCATGGGTTCCCCCGAAGTCAGGTAGATAAGCCAGACAGGAGTCTAGCCGCGGAAACGTCGCTTCCGCATCAGGCCATCGAGTGGATGCCGATTCGGTTGCCGTCGGGATCCGCGATGATCGCGCCGGGGGGCCTGGGTCGACGGGAATCCCCATCACGAGGGGATGGTCGTTGCCCGGGCCAACCGGCGGCGCGAACGTTGCCCCGGCCCCCCCTCAATCTCCATTTGATCGTCACCGTCATCGGCTTCGGCTCCCGCAACGTCTTCGAACTGGAGGCCCTCCTGGAACGGGCGACAACCGCGATCCCGCTGGAGGGGATCGACGCCGACGGGTACTGACGGCCGTAGGGGAAGGGAGGACCCAAAGGAGGAATCCAGCCCGTCGGGTCGATAGGATGAGAAGGTGGATTGCACCGCTGGCGGCCGCCAGCGGAGTGCGGCGGCCCCGGTTGCCGTAGATTCCGGTCGACCATTTCCCGCGAGCTCACCCTCCCATGCAACGCGTCAACCATCGATTTTTTTTTGGCGTCGTGGCCTGCATTGTGGCCGCCACCGTCGGGGTGTACTTCCTCCACGGGTGGCAGATTGAGCGGAATGCCGAGCGGCATGCGCGCCGGGCCGACGAATACCAGGCGGACGGGAAGCCAGACGATGCGATCGTGGAGCTCGACTACTTCTTCGCCTACCGTCCCCATGACAAGAAACGGAGAAAGCAGTACGCCCTTCTCCTCCACGACCGGGCCCGGTTGAAGGGGGCCCCCTCGTACCAGGTGAGGGAGGCGATGCATGCGCTGGACAAAGCACTCCGCGGCACGCCGGATGACGACGATCTGTGTGAGATTTTCGCCGAGTTCGCCCTCGCCGCCGGAGAGTCGTCGACGGCCCGCACGCTCCTCAAGACACTCCGGCAGCAGTTGGGGGTGAAGGGGCTGCCGATGGCCGATCCGGCCGAGGACCGCCATGCCGTCAAGCTCGACATCATGTACGCCAAGGCCTGCATCAACATCCGTCTCGACGATGAGGCGATGGACGTTCTCGGCACCATGACCGGGTACATCCCGGTGATCCGGGCCTTCGATCCGACGATCCAGCCCGCCCCGGAGCGCGCCGAGGCCTTCCTCCTCCTGGCAGGGCTGCTCGACCGGCAGTTCAAGGATCGGGACGCAGCCAAAGGGGTGATGCGCCGGCTGGATGAGGTGGCCGACACCGACCCAGTGGCCTGGCGCTATCTCTCCTGGTGGTGGGACACCCATGGGGATCTCGAAGCGGCCGCGGTGGCGATCGAGAAGTCGGTAGCCCTATCGCCACGCGACCCGGAATCGCTCTATCAGGAGTTCTGCGTCGCGATGCGCCGGCGCCGTCTCGACCGCGCAGAGACGATCATCAACAGCCTGCTCGGTGACCTTGACGCCAGCCCCGCCTTCACGATTGCCCGGGCGGATCTCGCCCTCGCCAAGGGGGATACCGACGCGATGATCGGGTTTCTCCGCGATGGCGTCGAGCGCTTTCCCGACGAGACCCGCGTGCTCACGAAGTACGTCTTTTCCCTCGCCGATCTGAAGCTTTTCGATGAGCTCGACCAGGCAGTCGCCCGGGCCCGCGAGATGATGGGGAGAAACTGCGTGCCGGCGGTCTATGCCGACGCGGTCGTCGCGATGGACGAGCACCGGTGGGTCAAATCGCTCGGATTGTGGCTCAAGCTCCGCCCGCTGATGGTGGGGGATTCCGCCTACACCCGGATGGTCGATCTCCGCCTCGCCTCCTGCCACGATGCCCTCGGCGAGTCTGACCGGACCGTCGGCGCGGGCCTCAGGCTCCTCAACGAGGACCCGAACCTGATCGAGGCGCTCCTCACCATGGCACTGACCTACGAGCGGGTCGGCTGGTCGGAGCGTTCGCTCGAGCTCTGTGAGACGATCGCCAAGGAGATGCCGATCGACAGTCTGGCGGGGCGGCCCGCGGTGTTCGTTCCGCTCATCCGCATGCGGCTCTGGGAGCAGACGCGGCGCCCCGTCGCCGAGCGTGACTGGTCGAAGGTCGACACGCTCTTGGCCGCTCTCAAGAGCGCGACGCCCGCCGAACCGATCGACCCGGCCCTACTCGAGGGGTTGGAGATCGACGTCATCGAGGCGAAGGGCTTGCGGGCGCAGGCACTGGCCCGTTCGGCGATCGCGGTCGCCACCCACCCCCGGTCGCCGATTCTCCTCGGTCAGCGGGCGGTGTTGCTGGGGGGCGATTCGGCGGTGCAGGTGATCGATGGGGCGCCGGAGGAGCTGCGGAGTGCCGCCGAGATGCTCCGGGCCGCTATTCTCATCGCCCTGGAATTCCCGCAGAGCGAGGCGGTGCGTCGGTTGGAGGAAGTCGAGCGGCGGGCTGCCGGGCTGTCCGCGACGGCCGGGGGGAGGGTGAGGCAGGAATTGGTCTCGGCGTTTCTCCAAGTCGGCGACGTCGGCGGGGCCCGGCGCGTGGCCACGGGAATGTCCAAGCTCAACGGCGATGATCTCACGAGCTTCATGACGCTCATCGATCTGGGGTTTATCGAGGAGGATTTTGCCGCGATCCAGGCCCACGCGGAATCCCTCGTGGCGATGGCCCATCCCGATGATGCCAACGGTCGGTACGGCAAGGCGCTGAAGCTCGTGGCCGCTGTGCTGGAGCGTCGTCGCGACCGGTTGGACGGGGATGCGGTCGAGGTTTCCTTGTCGGTCGAGGATGGGGTCGATCTCGAGGAGGCCAGGCATCTCCTCGTCGAGGTGGTGACCGACCGTCCCCGCTGGAGCGCGGTGCCGCGTTTGTTGAGCGAAATCGCCGAGATCCGCGGGGATCGCAACCTCGCGATCGGCGAGTTGCGAAGGGCGATCGATCTCGGCGGGCGGCAATGGGCCACGCTCCGCCGGATGGCGATCATGCTCCACGCGGCGCGTCGTTACGAAGAGGCCCAGGAGGTGATTCGCGATCTCGAGGGGCACGGGGGGATTGCCATCGAACGGATCATCTCCGACTTGGAGGGGCGCGCGGGGAGAGTTTCTTCCGCGCTAGCCCGTGCCGAACGGATCACCCCGGAGGATTGCCGGGATCCCCAGCAATGGATGTGGTTCGGCCGACTGGTTGCCGGCTACGGCCGGCCGAAGCAGGCCGAGACGGCCTTCCGGCAGGCGATCCTCGTCGCCCCCGACCGTCCCGACTGCCGGCTGACACTCGTCAGGTTCCTCGTCTCGCAGGGGCGGCGCGGCGATGCGCGCGAGGCGATCCGGGTGGCCGAGACGGCGATCGACGCCGACCGCCGGGATCTCTTCAGCGCTCGGGCCCTCGAGACGATCGAGGATCTCGCCGGGGCCGAAGCGTTGCACCGTTCCAAGGTCGAGGCTGCAGCCGACGATCTCGACGCCGCGAGGAATCTCGCGGAGTTTCTCATCCGATCCGGTCGTGACGACGAGGCCCGCAAGGAACTGCGGCGGATCATCACCCTCGAACCCGCCCAGGGCACCCCGACGCTCGTCTTGGCGAGGCGGCTTTTGGCCATTCAGCTGGCCAAGGGGACCTACCCCGAGTTCCAGGAAGCCCTCGACCTGCTCGCGCGGAACGTTGACGGGGAGGGGCGTCAGGCCACCGACGATCTGGCGGTGTCGGTGAGCCTGCTCCAGGCGCGGAAGGAGCCGGTGCACTGGCGGCAGGCGATTCTTCTCATCGGTTCCCTCGCCGAGCGGCGAGCGCTGACCGTTGACGAGCGGTTCGCCCTGGGACGGATGGAGGCCCAACTCGGGCGTTGGGAAGAAGCCCGGAAGGTACTCCTCGATGTCGCGCTCACCGACGATGCCACGCCGGCCCTACGGGCATTCCTGGTCGACGGCCTCCTCGATCACGGCGATCTGCTCTCCGCCCGGCAGTGGATGGGGCGATCTCGCGTCGGCGACAAGGACTCGCCCGCACTGCGCCGGCTCGAATTGAAGATGGCGGTCGCCGAGGGGAATCCGGCCGTCATCGGCCGTGTCATGAAGCGAATCCTGCCTGACGAACGGGTGCGGAAGGAGAATATCGACCGGCTCCTGGCGGGCGCCCGGATCGCCGAGGAGTTCGGATTCGTCGAACCTGTAGCCCGGTTCTACGAGGAATACGCCACGCTTTCCACGCTCGGTGCGCTCGATCGGGCGGCCTTCCTCGGTCGCCAGGGGAGGATCGCCGACGCGGTCGATCTCCTCGTGCCGCTGATCGGCGATTTTCCCATCCCCCGGATCCTCGCCACGCTCCAGGGAATCCTCAAGCTGGCCCCCGGCACACTTGAGCGGTCGCTGGTGTCTAAAGTCGCGGCGATCATCGACCGGGCTCGGCGCGAGAATCCGGGCAACCTC
The DNA here is from genome assembly GCA_945865325.1 of Candidatus Kuenenia stuttgartensis. Lineage (GTDB taxonomy): Bacteria > Planctomycetota > Planctomycetia > Pirellulales > UBA1268 > QWOP01. The sequence continues at coordinate 6,838 of CAMBFA010000054.1, read as the reverse complement.
GAGGTCGAGTTCTGGGCGGCATCGATCGAGGAACGTCTGGGGAGTCCTGCGGAATCGGAGGCGATCTACCGCCGGCTCCTTGCCGCAGACGGGCTCGGCGAGGAGCAGGTGGCCCGCGTCGCCGCCAATCTGGCCTGGCTCCTGACGCGTGACGAGACGGCTCCCGAGGCTGCCGAACTGCTCGACCAGGCGATCCGGGTGCTCGGCCCTGATCCGGAGCTCCTCGACACCCGGTCGATGGTCAGGCTGTCGCTCGGGCAGCCGATCCGGGCCCTCGAGGACTGCCAAGCCGCCGTGCTCGAGCCGACCCCGCTGCGATTGCTCCACCTAGCGGTGATCGAGGCCGCCAATGGCAATCTTGCGGAAGCCCGCAAGGCGCTCGAGGAGGCGAAGGGGAAGGGGCTGAGTGAGCGCTGGCTCTCGACGCCCGACCAGCGCCGCCTGGCCGAGGTCGAAGCGCTGCTGGCCGTGCCCGGCGCCTGATCGACCCGGAAAACCGCCGATTTCAGAGGCGGCGCGTGGCAAGGGACGATGGCAAAGGATCTTCACCGCCGTCGCAGAAGGCGCCGTGGCAACGGGCCCAGATCTCGTGCTCGACCGCATCCTCCGCGCCGCAGACGATCAGCAGTACGGCTAACCGGGGCCGGATGGCGGGCCACGATGAAGCCTGTGGCCACGGAAGCTTCGACGTCGAAGGAAACCACCATGATCGCACTCCTTCACGAGCCGGTGAAACGCTTCTGGACAGTGAGCCGCAGGGAAAGCGACGAATTCAAAGCGGGATCGATCTCCGCAACCGGGCCAGACGGCGACGGCGGGCGAGGGCCACACCGGCAGCCATGAACCCCATCACCCAGGTGGAGGGCTCGGGAACCGAGACGATTTCCATCGAGAGACCGTTAAGAACGGGGGTAGGCGAAAACGTTAAACTATTAAAGTTGGCGCTTGCCACGGTTGCCTGACGGACGACGAACCCCTGCCCGCTGCTGGCCGGAAGAAGGCCATTGCTGCGGGCTTGAGTCTGGTCAACGTAATTTTTACCGTTGTAGCTGAACGCACCCGTGCCGCTTTGGAAGAAGAATTGGAAGTCCGCGCCGGCGATGGCAGAGGCGAGGCTGTGCGTGTTATCGACGGTGAAGAAACCACCTTGCACCGATGTCCAAGCACTCGCCGTGAACGTGCTGGTCAGATTCGACGCAAAGTAAATATTGACGGTGTTGGCGTTGGTGAGGTTCGCCGTGAAGGCCTGGGTGCTGCTGGTCAGAAGAAGCACGTCATTACCGCTCGCGCTCGTCCCGGTGGCCGACCAAGTTGGAGCGACCAACTGGGTGAACTCGAAGGTGAAGTTCAATCCGCCGGCGGTACCGGAAACTCCATTTCCAGTGGCGGGAACCGCTCCCGGATCGACGGCAAGAGCCGAGAGAATGCCAGGACTATTCCCCGGGTCGACGCTGCCGTACCCAGAGATCGTCCCGTCGAACCGGCCATCGCCTCCGAGCACGGCACCGGCGGCGAGGCGGATCTCCTTCGACCCGACAATCGATCCGTCGAGGACGAGTTTGCCACTCTCGATGATCGTGTCGCCGGTGTAGGTGTTGGCACCTTTCAGGGTCAGGGTGGCAGTCCCCGACTTCGTCAGCCCGCCGGCCCCGGAGATCCCGTTGGCGAACGTCGTAGCGACATTCGTGGTGATCGTCTGAACGCCGCTGGCGAGGACATTGTTGGCCCCGTTGAAGACGAACGCCCCGTTCGATAAGCCGTCGCCGATCGTCGCGCCCCCATTGAAGGTGACGTTGTTGGATATCGTGCGGTTGTCGCTGGTCGTCGAGGCGAGGGCACCGCCGCCAAACGTGATCGCACCGCGGCCGAGGGCGGAGTCGTTGGCGATCCGGATGGCTCCATCCTGGATCTGCGTGCCGCCGTCGTAGGTGTTGGCGTTGGCGAGCGTGAGGATCCCGTCACCGGTCTTGATGAGCGAGGCGCCGCTGCCGCCAAGAATGCCGGTGAACGTGGTGTCAGCCACGGTGTTGAAGGTCCGCTGGCCAGGCGCGAGGGCCGTAGTTCCCGTGAAGAGCAGGGAAGCAAGGTGCTCGGTATCACCGAATTGCACCGCTCCACCGTCCATCGACAAGGCGTTGGCGAACGATCGCTGGCCGCTGGCCGACCCGATGATCCCGCCGTTGAGATTCAGCATGCCTGGCCCGAAGGCCTGATCGCTGCCCGCGAGCAACGTCCCCACGGCGAGCGTGGTGCCGCCGTCGTAGGTGTTGGCGTTGGCGAGCGTGAGGATCCCGTCACCGGTCTTGATGAGCGAAGCGCCGCTGCCAGCCAGAATGCCGGTGAACGTGGTGTCGGCCACGGTGTTGAAGGTCTTCTGGCCAGCCGCGAGGGCCGTAGTTCCCGTGAAGAGCAGGGAAGCGAGGTGCTCGGTATCACCGAATTGCACCGCTCCACCGTCTATCAACAAGGCGTTGGCGAACGACCGCTGGCCGCTGGCCGACCCGATAACCCCGCCGTTGAGATTCAGCATGCCTGGCCCGAAGGCCCGATCGCTGCCGGCGAGCAACGTCCCCTCGAGGAGCGTGGTGCCGCCGGCGTATGAGTTCGATCCGGAGAGGACGAGGGCCCCGAGGCCGTCCTTCGTGATCGAGCCGTTGGCGATCGCCCCGGTGAACGTCGCGTCCGACTTCGTCGTCAACCGCCGGTCGCTATTTCCGAGATCGACCTGACTCGTGAATGTCAGGGCACCTAGGGAGTCGATGTAGTTTCCAATCGTCAGATTTCCAAGGAACACTATGGAATTGGCGAAGATGTGCGGGGTGCTGTCGGCCGATCCGATGGCCCCCCCGGCGAACGTCAACGCCCCCGATCCGAACGAGCCGTTGCTGCCGGCGAGCATCATCCCGCTGGCGAACGTCGTTCCTCCTGAATGGGAATTTCTGCCGCAGTGCGTGAGGACACCGCTGCCAGTCTTTGTCAGCCTTGCCCCGCCAGTGACTGCCCCGCCAGTGACTGCCTTGCCAGTGGCTGCCTCGCCAGTGACTGCACCGCCGAGCGTCGTCGTAGCGTTGACCGTGAAGACCGGCGTTTCCCCGGCGTTGCCCAGATTGGCAGAGCTTGCGAAGAGCATCGCGCCGTTGTTACTGCCATCGCCGAAGGTGACGTCGCCGTTGACCGACACGGCGTTGGCAAACGTCCGGGAAGCAGAGGCTCCACTGGCATCCGAGGAAATCGTCTCGGAGGACGCGCTCCCCAGGGCCAGCGGACCGCTGCCAAGGGCGGAGTTATTCGCGGCAAACAACGTCCCCTCGGTGAGCGTGGTGCCACCGGCGTAGGTGTTGATCCCGGTGAGCGTGAGAGCAGCAGTCCCTGACTTGCTCATGGCACCGTTGGCGACAACGCCGTCGAAGGTGATGTTGGCGCCAGTCGTGAACGTTCGCACGGCCCCTTGGAGGTCGATCCCGCTACTGAAGCCGGTATTGACGGGGGAAAGCGTGTCTCCGAACGTCACGGTGCTTCCGACGGAGGCGCTGTTCGAAGCGCTGTTGGCAAAAGTCTGAGCCGGGGCCGCGGGGAAATCCGGAGAGGAGAGCGCACCACCATTGAGGCCGGAGGCTCCGCTGGCAAACGACTTCGCGTTGCCTGCGGCGAGCGATCCGTCAAACAGGGTGGTGGCGCCGGAGTAGGTGCTCGCGTCATCGAGCAGGAGCGTTGCCCGACGGGTCTTCGTGATTTGGGAAACATCGGTGGCAGCATCGGCGACGAGCGAATTGATGACCGTCCTGCCGAAATGGTCGGTCTGCGGCTCCCCGGAGCCGATGTTCATGCCGACGATTGAGTCCTGCGAACCGGCGGCGACGGTCGTGTGGAAGGTCGGCACGGTTCCGGTGAGAGTCAAAAGGCCCGTATGGTTGGCGGTCGAGGGATCGGTGAGCACCAAGGATTCCGCAGGCCCATTGAGCTGGAGCATCCCCTGCCCCAGCGTCGAGGACCCAGCGGCTTCATTCAGCCACAGGGTCGACGCGGTAGCCGTCGGGGCGGGAGGCGACCAGTCGACTTCCGCGGCAACACTCGCGGTTTGGGCTCCGAGCGCAGCGATCGTCGCTACGAAGCCGATGAAGCGGAAGCGTTTTGAGCCCATCATGAAACGGCTCTTGAAAAGGACCTTGGTTAAAGGATCCCGACCGCCGTCAGGGGCCACCCAACTGGCCGCAGCGCGGGGCCTGTCGCGGCCAGTTTCATTGTAGCCGCAGCCACGTGGCTTTGCGTGACACGTTTCAGGGCTCCAACGGTCGCAAAGCGTTTAAGAACTTTCGCCCGTAGACTGGCGAAGGGGAGCGCAGCGAGCGCTTCAGATCGTGCCGCGGACCGTCCGGGAGGTGTGGCGGTTGGCGGCGGCCCGGGCCTTGTTGAGCAGCGACACGAGGGCATCGCCAGAGACCTGGCCGGAGACATGGCAGAAGGCGCCGTGGCAACGGGCCCAGATCTCATGCTCGACCGCATCCTCCGCGCCGCAGACGACCAGCAGCGTCTCCGGGTGGCCCGCGATCTCCGCCGCAGCCCGCTGGGCGGCGGCGAGGTTTCCGCCGAAGGGATGGACGAGATCGACGATCACGAGTTGGTAGTCGGCGTCGGCAAAGCCCGCGAAGGAGGCCGCATCGGCCGGGGTGTCGCAGATCGACCAGCCAGCAAGTTCCGTGGCGGCCTCGAGCCGCCGCCTCACCCCGGCATCGGCGGAGAGCACGAGCGACGAAAGGTGGCCGGGCACGCAGGCCAAACGGCTAACCGGGGCCGGATGGCGGGCAACGATAGCGCCTGTGGCCACGGAAGCTTCGACGTCGAAGTAGACCATCATGATCGCACTCCTTCACGAACCGGGGAAACGCTTCTCGACGGTGAACCGCAGGGACCCACCGGCTTCAAAGCGGAATCGATCTCCGCAGCCGGGCGAGCAACCCGGCCAGACGGCGCCGGCGGGCGAGGGCCATACCGGCAGCCATAAGCCCCATCACCCAAGTGGAGGGCTCGGGAACCGCGATGATCGCGCCCCTGCTGGGGCGCCTGGCGGGAACCGAGGCGATCTCCATCGTGAGACCGGTGACCGTACCAATGCTCGTGTTTGGGTCGAAATTCGCGCTTGCGACGGTCGCCTCACGGACGACGAAACTCTGCCCACCATTCGGCAAGAGCCCTAGGCTGCGGGCTGCAGACTCCGTCACGTAAGATTGCCCGTTGTAGAAGAACGTTGGGTACGAGCCGCTGTCATTGGTCTCAAAGTAATAGCTGTAGCTTGCCCCGGCGATGGCAGAGGCGAGGCTATTGGTCGTGTCGACGGTAAAGAAACCGCCCTGCACGGTTTGCCAGGCACTGGTCGTGAAACTCGATGTCAGGTTCGCATCGAAGTAAAGGTTCACGTTGTTCGCACTGGTGAGTGCCGTCGAGAAGGCCGGGGAGCCGGTCAGAAGGAGGACGTCATTGCCGCTCGCGGCGGCGTTCGACCAAGTCGGAGCGCCCAATTGAGTAAACTCAAAGGAGAAGCTCATTCCTGTGCCGTTTTGAAGAGCCTGTCCATCCCCGCTCGGGGGAGCCGTCTCCGTAGAGATAGTGACAGAACTAGCCGAGAGAATACCGGGGCTATTCCCCGGGTCGACGCTGCCGTACCCAGAGATCGTCCCGTCGAACCGGCCATGGCCTCCGAGAACGGCACCGGCGGCGAGGCGAATCTCCTTCGACCCGAAGATCGATCCGTCGAGGACGAGTTTGCCGCGCTCGATGTTCGTATTGCCAGAATACGTGTTGAGTCCTTTGAGGGTCAGGGGTGCAGCCCCCGACTTCGTCAAGCCGCCGGCCCCAGTGAACCCGTTGACAAACGTTGTGGCGACATTCGTGGTGATCGTCTGGGGACCGCTGGCGAGGACATTGTTGGACCCGTTGAAGACGAACGCCCCGTTCGATAAGCCGTCGCCGATCGTCGCGCCCCCATTGAAGGTGACGTTGTTGGAAATCGTGCGGCTGTCGCTGGTCGTCGAGGCGAGGGCACCGCCGCCAAACGTGATCGCACCGCGGCCGAGGGCGGAGTCGTTGGCGATCCGGATGGCTCCATCCTGGATCTGCGTGCCGCCGTCGTAGGTGTTGACATTGGCGAGCGTGAGGGCGCCGTCACCGGTCTTGATGAGCGAGGCGCCATTGCCAGAAAGAATGCCGGTGAACGTGATGTCGGCCACCGTGTTGAAGGTCTTCTGGCCAGCCGCGAGGGCCGTATTTCCCGTGAAGAGCAGGGAAGCGAGGTGCTCGGTATCACCGAATTGCACCGCTCCACCGTCTATCGACAAGGCGTTGGCGAACGATCGCTGGCCGCTGGCCGACCCGATAACCCCGCCGTTGAGATTCAGCATGCCTGACCCGAAGGCCTGATCGCTGCCCGCGAGCAACGTCCCCACGGCGAGCGTGGTGCCGCCGTCGTAGGAGTTGGCGTTGGCGAGCGTGAGGATTCCGTCACCGGTCTTGATGAGCGAAGCGCCATTCCCGGCAAGAATGCCGGTGAACGTGGTGTCGGCCACGGTGTTGAAGGTCCGCTGGCCAGCCGCGAGGGCCGTAGTTCCCGTGAACAACAGGGAAGCGAGGTGCTCGGTATCACCGAATTGCACCGCTCCACCGTCTATCGACAAGGCGTTGGCGAACGATCGCTGGCCGCTGGCCGACCCGATAACCCCGCCGGTGAGATTCAGCATGCCTGACCCGAAGGCCTGATCGCTGCCCGCGAGCAACGTCCCCACGGCGAGCGTGGTGCCGCCGTCGTAGGAGTTGGCGTTGGCGAGCGTGAGGATTCCGTCACCGG
>CAMBFA010000053.1 GCA_945865325.1 Candidatus Kuenenia stuttgartensis | reverse complement strand
GGCTGGCGGGCGAGCGGGGCGCTGCGGGTGTTGCTCGGGGGGGCGGAACCGGGGGCTGTGGGGAATGCTGGGACAGCAGGGGCTTTCCGGGAGATCGTCATCGATCCGCGGCACGGGGTGCTCGATGTGCGCGTTGCTGATCTCGATGGTGATGGCCGCGACGACGTTGTGGCGGCGTTTGCTCAGGAGCACGAGACGGTCGACGCCTGGTTTTCTCGTGGCGACGGGGGCCACGAGCACCGTCAACTCGTCCGTTTCCCCGATCCCTCTTGGGGCTCCAGCGGAATCGATATCGCCGATCTGGATGGCGACGGCGACCTCGACATCCTCCACGCCAACGGCGACACGATGGACAGCGGACTGGCCCGGCCGACGCACGGCATCCGAGCGCTGCTCAATGACGGGGCGGCCGGGTTTCGCATCGTCGAAATCGCCCTTTTCCCGGGCGTTTCCCAGGCCCGGGCCGCCGATCTCGACGGCGACGGCGACCTCGACGTCGTCGCCACCGCCCTCCATCCCGGGGCGTCCCACGAGCCGTCGGGCACGTTCGACGCCGTCGTCTGGGTCGAACAGGGGGCCGATGGCGACTGGATCCCCCACAGCATCGAGCGCGACGACTGCCGGTATGCCAGCGTTGCCCTGGCCGATGCGGATGGGGATGGGCGGACCGACATCCTCGCCGGCGTCTGGACCCAGGGCATCGCCGGTCGCGCCGCGCCGAGCCTGCGGGTCTGGCTCAACCGGCCTTCCAGCCGCTGACAGAAATCGGAACGCGCACGATTTCTAAGCCGGGGCTTGTCTTGGTGACGATGGGGTTGGTAGATTTTTAACGGTTGGGGGAGATTTTTTTCGGCGCTCTTTTTTCTGGGGACTCTCTATCCGGTTGGCTCCACTGGTTTGTCCGGATACTCCCGATTAGGGAGGGATCCCTTACGGGACGAACGCCCAAAGCCGCTCTCCATCACCCGCATCACGCCGCGCACCACGTCCCTTCGCGTTCCATTCCCATCCTTCCATACTTTCCGATCCATCGCTCCCGGAGGCGATTCCCATGACGAAGGCAATGCGACCTGTTCGCCGCGCGTTCACGCTCGTCGAACTCCTAGTGGTCATCGCGATCATCGGTACGCTCGTCGGCCTGCTCCTGCCAGCCGTTCAATCGGCTCGTGAGGCGGCCCGGCGGAGCAGCTGTAGCAACAACCTCAAGCAGTACGGCTTGGCGCTCCACAATCACCACGACACCAACGGCTACATGCCGTCTGGTGCTCCGTCGACGCCGTGGGGAACGCCGGCGCTTTCCTGGCATGCCTATGTGCTCCCGTTCCTCGAGCAGACCGGGCTGGCCTCGAAGATCAAGTTCAACAGCGGGGGCGACGAACGCTTCCGTGATGCCGGGGGCGGACAGCAAGTCCGCAGTGTGAAGCTGAATTTCGCCCGTTGCCCCTCCGATCCGAGCATCACCGACGAAGGTGGCTGGTTCCAGTCGAGCTATTCAGGAAGCTTGGGCTCGCAGCGGACCCCGTCGGCCGACGGCAACTGCAACCAGTACCTCGGCTTCGCCGAAGTGCCCTCTGGCGGGGCCGACCATGGCAACGCCTGGAATTTCAAGGACATCTCCGGCGTCTTCTCGCGCTTGGTCACCGAACAGAAGGGCTGCTCCTTCAACATGATCTCCGACGGCCTTAGCAAGACGATCTTCGTGGGGGAGATCCTCGCCGACTGTCATGACCATCGCGAGGGGCTGTGGAGCTTCAACGGAATGGGGAATGCCCATGCCTCGATGGTCGTCCCGATCAACACGATGACCACCTGCTACGACTCGCAGGCCGACGCGACCACGAAGCGCGTCCCGAATCCGCAGTGCTTCACCAAGAGCAACTGGAACTACTCGTGGGGCTTCCGTTCGAAGCACGCCGGCGGGGCGCAGTTCCTCTACGGTGACGGCTCGACCAAGATGATCCTGGAAACGATCGACCACACCGTCTATCAGCGGCTCGGCGGCCGTAAGGATGGCGGGACGATCGCCGGCGACGACTGACCGACCCTCCTGCCGGAGCGATCCGGCAACGGTGGATCTCAGGGCTGCCCGGGGCGGATCGCCGCCCCGGGCAGCATCTGTCTGGTCTTGAGGCGGGCGGCGGCGATCGGGAGAAGGTTTTCCAGCCACGGCTCGCTGGGCCGTGTTCTTGCTCTTGTTTGACCCTTGTTTCATTCTTGGAGGGAGGCTCGTGATGGCGAGGCTGGGCATGGAACGGGGATGGTATTCGTCGCGGGGCTGCGCCGGGGGCCGCGGTGCTGCCGCTCTGGTGGCCGTGGTGGCGTCACTCGCGATCGGCCTGACGGGCTGTGGTGGACCAGCGCAGCCAAAGCTCTATCCGGCCACCGGCACCGTGAGCTGGAAGGGGGAGCCACTGGCCGACGCGACGGTGAGCTTCGTGCCGTCGGTCGGTGCCCCGAGCGATGGCAAGACCGATGCCCAGGGAAAGTTCGCGATCATGACCAACGGTCAACCCGGGGCCCGTGCCGGAGCGTGCAAGGTGGCGGTGAGCAAGTTTGCCGGGGCGGCCCCTTCGATGCCCGCGGCACCGAAGCCCGAGGACATGATGAAGATGTATGAGAAGAAGAAGAAGGGGGAGGTCGAGAAGGGGGAAATCCCGGCGAAGTACGGCCGCCCCGATACCAGCGGCCTGACTGCCGAGGTGACAATCGACGCCGCCAAGAACGTGTTCACGTTCGAACTCAAGGACTGAAAGAGCCCGTCGATGGGGAGCGCGGGCCATGGGTGAAGGACGATCCTCCGGCGCCGGCCCGACGCGGCGTCGGCTGCTCCTCGCCCTCCTTGCCCTCCTCCTCGGCGTGGCGGCGTGGTGGGGGCCGAGCCTCCGCGAGGCGGCGGCCTTGGCCACGATCCGCGCGGCGATCGCCGATCACGACTGGTCGCGGGCCGAGACGCTCCTCCGGGAAGGCGCGGCGGCCGGGGGGCTTGTCGCGGCCCAGCGGGAGTTTCTCCTCGGGCGGGTCTTCCGCCGCCAGCGCCGGTTCGCCGAGGCCGAGCGCTGCTTCGACGCGGCGCAGGCGCTGGGATGGAGCGAGGAGGAGATCACGCGGCAGCGGATGCTCGCCCGTGCCCAGTCGGGGGATGTGGGGTCTGTCAAAGAACGGATCGGCGGGATGCTGGCCGGCGGGGCCGACGATGCCTTCGCCGAGGATTGCTACGAGGCCCTGGCCGAGGGCTTTATCGGCTCGTTCCGGATGGACGACGCCCGCGAGTGCCTCGAGTTCTGGTCGCGCTGGCAGCCGGGCAATCCGCTCCCCTCGTTCTGGATGGGGGTGATCGAGGATCGCTTCGAGCGGCCGGTGTTCGCCCTCGAACAGTACACCCGGGCCTTGGCGATGAATCCGCGCGATCACGAGGTGCGGATCCGCGTCGCCCGGCTGGAGCTCGACACCGCCCGGCTCGACGACGCCCAGCGGCATTTCCGGGAGTGTCTGGCAGAGCGGCCCGACGATCCGCGCGCCGTCCTCGGGCTGGCCGATTGCCTGCTGCGGGCCGGTGATCAGGCCACCGCCCGGGATCTCTACCACGATGCCCTCACGACCGATCTGACGGCCGAGCAGGCCGCCGCGGCGCTGACGGAGCTGGGGCAGATGGCCCTCGAAGGCGGGGAGGTGGGGCGGGGGGCGATGCTCCTCGAGCAGGCGGTGCACGTTGATCCGCGCGGCACGCGGGCCCGGTTGACGCTCGCCGGGGCGCTGCTGCGGCTCGGCGACGAGGAAGGGGCGAAGCGCGAGCGTGAGAGCGCGCAGCGGCTCGCTGAACGCCAGCGGCGTCTGGCAACGATCACTCACGAGGCCCTTGGCAAGCCGAACGACCCCGGCTTCCGTGCCGAGGCGGGGGCGATCCTCCTCGAGGCGGGGTTCGAGCAGGAGGGGCTGAAGTGGCTCGAGACGGCCCTCCGGATCGACCCGGGGCACGGCCTGTCCCACCGCGTGCTCGCCGACCACTATGCTGCCCTTGGCGACGCCCCGCGAGCCGCCCATCATCGGGAGCTGGCCGGTGACGCCCCACCCCCAGGTCCGGCCGGCCCGGCGGCGGCGGACGGAGCTCGACCGTCGGCCGGCGGCGGGGCGGTGGCGCCATGAGCCGAGGCCGCTGGAGCCTGACGCTGCTCGCCCTGCTGGCCCTCAGCCCAGGCTGTGCGCGACCACCTGCGGCGATTCCCCTCGCCTCAGCCCGCTCCGGCGCGCCGATCGGCGCCTCGACCCCGGCGGGGAATCCCGCCGTAGACCGGGGCATCGATTTCGAGGAACGGGCCGCGGAGCTGGGGATCGCGTCGACCTACCGCAACGGGGGCGAGGCGGACCAGTGCACGATCCTCGAATCGCTCGGTGGGGGTGTGGGCTGGTTCGATTTCGACCGAGACGGATGGCTCGACCTCGTGGCCACCGGCGGTGGCGGGATCACGGCCGGGAAAACGATCAGCGGACGGCCCTGCGATCTGTTCCGCAGCCGAGAGGGAAAGACGTTCCGGCCGGTGGCGGCGGAGGCGGGGCTCATCGACGCCTCGCTCTACTCCCACGGCGTCGCCATCGGCGACCATGACAACGACGGCTTTCAGGATCTCGTCGTCACCGGGTACGGCGTGCCGCAGTTCTGGCGGAACATGGGAGATGGGACGTTCACGGCCGCCCCGTCGCCGGCCGGGGAGGACATCAGGTGGAGCTCGAGCGCCGGCTGGGCCGATCTCGACGGCGATGGCGTGCTCGATCTTTATCTTGCCCGGTATGTGAACTGGTCGTTCGACAACCATCCCCGCTGCGGTCCGTCGGCGACCATCCGCGATATCTGTCCGCCTCGCTCGTTCGAAGGGCTGCCCGACGCAGTCTGCCACGGCAACGGCGATGGCACCTTCACCGACGCCTCCGCCACCGCTGGCCTGCGGAGCGACGGCAAGGGGCTCGGCGTGCTCCTGGCCGATCTCGATGTCGATGGCGATGTCGATGTCTACGTCGCCAACGACACCACCGACAACTTCCTCTACGTCAACGACGGCCGCGGCCATCTGATCGAAAGCGGGCTCGTCAGCGGGACGGCGCTCGACGACCAGGGAGTGCCCAACGGGAGCATGGGAATCGACCTCTGCGACTTTAATCGCGACGGCCTCCCTGATCTGTGGGTGACAAACTTCGAGCGCGAGTGGTTCGCCCTCTACCGCAACGAGGGGCGGGGCTACTTCCTCCATGTCAGCCGGCGGTACGGCATCACCGACATCGGCGGGCTGTTCGTCGGCTTCGGCACGGTCTGCGACGACTTCGACGCCGACGGCTGGGTCGATATCGTCGTCACTGATGGCCATGTCATCAAATATCCCGATGCCTCGCCACTCCTCCAGGAGCCGCTCCTCCTCCGCTTCGACGGCAACCGTTTCCGGCGCGGCAGCCCAGCGCCGGGCTCATACTTCGCCCTGCCCCACATGGGCCGGGGGCTGGCCAGTGGCGACTTCGATGGCGACGGTGATCTCGATCTGGCCGTGTCGCACGTCGAGGCCCCCGTCGCGGTTCTCGAGAACCGCTTCCCCCAGTCGGGCCGATCGCTCCTCGTCCACCTCGTGGGGACGGTGTCGAACCGCGATGCCGTTGGGGCCCGGGTCGAGGTGCTCGACGGCACGGCCCCCTCCCCGGCGCTCCAGGTCACCGGCGGGGGGAGCTATCTCTCCCACAGTGACCGCCGGCTCCATGTCATCCTCCCCACATCGGCAGCGAGGCCAGCGCCCCGGCTCCGCATCCGTTGGCCGTCGGGCATCGTCCAGGAGGTCGAAGTCGAAGGCGCGGCGCCGACGTTGACAATCGTCGAGGCCGGGGCGATGCCTGGGGGTGGGCATGCCGCGCCGGCCGGAGGAGCGCCATGACGGCAGCACTCCCTCGCAGTCCCCGCCTCTCCGGCCGTCGGGTCGGGGGGCTTCTCGTCGCCGTGACGGCCGTGGCCGTGGCCGCCGTGGTGCTCTGGAAGGGGGGCTGGCGTCGCGCCGAGGCCCTCCCCCAAAAGCCACAGGTGCTTGCCAGGGAGGCCTGGGAGTCGGTCGATCGTGAGGATGCCGCCGCGGCCCGCGCGGCGATCCGCAGGCTGCGGGAGCGCGGTGCCACGGGGCTGGCCGCGGTCGTCCAGGCGCGACTCCTCGTCGCCCGCGGCTTCTCGCGCCCCGCGCTCGATGTCCTCGCCGCGCTCCCCGCCGAAACCGACGGGGCATCCGATGCCGATCTGACCCGCTTCAGCCACCTCGTCCGCGGCGAGGCCGCCTACCGGCTGCGGATCTACCCCGTCGCGGAGCAGGAGCTGAAGGAAGTGCTGGCCGCCACGCCCGACTCCGTCGACGCCCATCGGCTCCTCGCGGCGATGTATTACGACGCCGGGGTGATCCCGGCGGCCATCGAGCAACTCGAGGCGACGGCGCGGCTCGCCCCGACCGACTCCCGCCCCCATCGACTCCTCGGGCTGATCCACAACGACTACGAGCGCTATTCTGAGGCTATTGAGCACTACCGAGAGAGCCTGCGGCGCGCCCCCGACCAACCGGATCGTGACGACGTGCTCGTCGAGTTGGCTGGGAGTCTCGTCAAGCTCCGCAGTCACCGCGAGGCGTTGGCGACGCTCGAGCCGCTCTCCGCGTCCGATGCCGCGGACCTCATCCGAGCCGAATGCCTCCTGGCGATCGGTGACCGCGCCGCCGCCCGGGCCATCGTCGATCGGCTCCTGCGGGCGTCGCCCGACGATCTCGGCGCCCTCGTCCTCGACGGCTCGGTGCATCTGGAGGATGGCGATCCGCAGGGGGCCCTCGGCCCGCTCCAGCGCGTGGTCGCCCGGCATCCGCGCGACTACCTCGCCCGCCTCAAGCTTGCGCAGGCCTATGCCGGGTGTGGACGGGAGGCTGAGGCCGACGAAACGCGGGCCGAGGCCGAGCGGATCCGGGCCCTGCGCCGCGAGTTCGCCGATCTCCATCAGGAAGCATGGGCCAAACCGGCGGATACCGCCGTCCGCCGGCGCCTGGCGGCGATGGCGGCGGCACTCGACCGCCCCGACCTCGAGGAGGTTTGGCTCGAGGCTGCGGCCGCCCTTGAAGCGGTGCGGAAGCCGCCCCAGGAGAAAAAGTGAGCGAGGAAGTGAGCGACGCCGGGCCGATCAGCCGTCGGCGTACTTCACGACCAGTTCGCCCGCCTCGACCGGCGTGCCAGGGGCAACGAGAACCTCGGCGATCTTTCCGTCTCGTTCAGCGTAGACGGTCGTCTCCATCTTCATCGCCTCGAGGCTGATGAGCTTCTGGCCGCGGGTGACGACGTCGCCGGCCCGCACCGCCACGGTGACGATCAGCCCCGGCATCGGTGAGCCGACCTCGCGGGCGTCGCCGATGACCGCCTTCGGTCGGCGCTGGACCTTCGCCTCGAGGCTGCGGTCGGCCACCGACACGCTCCGCGGCTGGCCGTTGAGCTCGAAGAACACCGTCCGTGTGCCGTCGGCGTGTGGCTCCCCGACGGTCAGTAGGCGGATGACGAGCGTCTTACCCGGCTCGATGTCGACGGCCAGTTCCTCGCCCGGCTTGGGGCCCTCGAGAAACGCTGGCGTGGGGAGGACGCTGACGTCGCCATGCTTGGCGCGGTGCTGAGCGAAATCCTGGAAGACGCGCGGATAGAGGAGCCATGAAAGGACCTCCTGATGCGTCGCCGGGAGTCCGGTGATCTCCGCCACCTTCTTCCCGGCTGCCTCGAAGTCGGCCGGCGGGAGCGATTCGCCGGGGCGCCCCGTGACGAGGTCGCCGGGGCGGACGATCCGCCGCACGACCGCCTCGGGGAATCCACCCGGCGGCTGGCCCATCCGCCCCGACAGCAGATCGACGACCGACTCGGGGAAGGCCATCTCGCGGGAATCGGCGAGGAGATCGCCGGCATGGAGGCCGTTGGTCACCAGGAGGAGGGCCAAATCGCCGACGGCCTTGCTCGTCGGCGTCACCTTGACGATGTCGCCGAGGAGCGTGTTGACGTCGGCATAGGCCCGACAGACATCCTCCCAGCGGTCGCCAAGCCCGAGGGCCTTCGCCTGCTCGAGGAGATTCGTGAACTGTCCCCCTGGCATCTCGTGGAGGTAGAGATCGGCGTCGGGGGCCTTCATCCCGCATTCGAAGGCGGTGTAGTGCTCACGGACGGCCGACCAGTAGCGGGCCAGATGCCGTAGCGGCTCGGGGTCGAGGCCGGTGTCGAGTGGGGTGTGGCGGGCCGCCTCCACCAGCGCAT
Source organism: Candidatus Kuenenia stuttgartensis (assembly GCA_945865325.1). GTDB lineage: Bacteria > Planctomycetota > Planctomycetia > Pirellulales > UBA1268 > QWOP01. The sequence goes on along the minus strand of CAMBFA010000053.1, from coordinate 16,009 downwards.
TGAGATTCGGCTGGCTCGTCAGCCCGGCGAAGGGCGCCATCGCCGCGTCGACAATGCTCGCGCCGTTGCGGGCTGCCTCGAGCTCGCTGGCCAGCGCCGCGGCGGAGGTGTCGTGGGTGTGGAAGTGAATCGGGATCCCAATCGCCTCACGGAGCGCCTTGACGAGCGTCGCGGCGGCGTAGGGCTTGCAGAGCCCGGCCATATCCTTGACCGCAAGCATGTGAGCGCCGCGCTTCTCGAGTTGCCGGGCGAGCTCGACGTAGTAGGCCAGCGAGAACTTTGTCCGGGTCGGATCGAGGACGTCACCGGTGTAGCAGATCGCCGCCTCGCAGATCCCGCCGGCGTTGCGGACGGCATCCATGGCCACCTGCATGTTCGGCACCCAATTGAGCGGGTCGAACACCCGGAAGAGGTCGATCCCGGCGGCCGCGGACTCCTTCACGAAGGCCGTGACGACGTTGTCGGGGTAGTTGGTGTAGCCGACGGCATTGCTGGCCCGGAGGAGCATCTGGAAGAGGATGTTCGGAATCCGTTCCCGGAGGCGGGCGAGGCGGTCCCAGGGATCTTCTTTGAGGAACCGCATCGAGGTGTCGAAGGTCGCGCCCCCCCACATCTCGAGCGAGAACAGCCCCGGGGCCATCCGGGCGTAGGCATCGGCGATTGAAAGCATGTCGAAGGAGCGCATCCGGGTGGCGAGGAGCGACTGATGCGCGTCGCGCATCGTCGTGTCGGTCACCATCAGCCCCTTGTGGTCGCGGATCCAGGCGGCAAACTTTTCCGGGCCGAGCTCCTGGAGCCTCGTCTTCGTTCCCGCCGGTGGCGTCGAGAGCCGGTCAAACTCGGGGAGCGGCGCGGAGGTGCGCCGGGCCGCTGACGGCCGCCCCTTCACGAGCGGATTGCCGTTGACGATCGTGTCGGCGAGGTATTCGAGGAGCCGGGTGGCCCGGTCGCGGCGGATGGGGAAGTCAAACAGCGCCGGCGTGTCGTCGATGAACCTGGTCGTGCAACGGCCGGCGAGGAATTCGGGGTGGGTGACGAGATTGATCAGAAATGGGATGTTCGTCTTCACGCCACGGACGCGGAACTCCTGCAAGCAGCGCTCGATGTGGCCGGCCGCCTCGTCGAGCGACAATCCCCGCGCCGTCACCTTCACCAGAAGAGAGTCGAAGTAGGGGGTGACGACGGCGCCGGAGAAGGCGGTGCCGGCGTCGAGGCGGATCCCCATGCCGCTGGCCGAGCGGTAGGCGGTCATCCGTCCGTAGTCGGGAAGAAAGCGGTTCTCGGGGTCTTCGGTCGTGACGCGGCACTGGATCGCCGTCCCCATCGAGCCGATCGCGTCTTGGTTGCCGAGGCCGATCTGCGGGTCGTCGAGCCGGTAGCCCTCGGCAACGCGGATCTGCCGACGGACGATGTCGATCCCGGTGATCTCCTCGGTGACGGTGTGCTCGACCTGGATCCGCGGATTGACCTCAATGAAATAGAACCGGCCGGTGTCGGTATCGACGAGGAACTCGACCGTCCCGGCGTTCTCGTAGCGGGCCATTCGGCCGATCGCCAGGGCGGCGTCGCAGATTGCTTTCCGCATGCCGGGGTCGAGGTTCGGCGCTGGGGCCACCTCCACCACCTTTTGGTGGCGGCGCTGCACCGAGCAATCGCGCTCAAACAGGTGCACCAACCCCCCGTGCATGTCGCCGAGGAGTTGGACCTCGATGTGCCGGGCGTGCTGGATGAACTTCTCGACAAACACCTTCGCGCTGCCGAAGGCGGTCTTGCTCTCGCGCTGGGCGCTCTCGAGGGCCACGGCGAGCTCGTCCTCCCCGCGGACGACCCGCATCCCGCGGCCGCCGCCGCCGTGGGCCGCCTTGATCATCACCGGCCAGCCGAGCTCCTTGGCGATCTTCAGCGCCTCGGCCTGGCTCGTCACCGGCTGCGAACTGCCGGCGAGGATCGGCACCCCGGCACGCTTGGCGAGGTCGCGGGCGGCCGTTTTGTCGCCGAGTGTCTCGAGGAGCTCCACGCGTGGGCCGACGAACGTGATCCCCGCCGCCAGGCAGGCGGCGGCAAAATCGGGGTTTTCCGAGAGAAACCCGTAGCCCGGGTGGATCGCATCGACGTTGTGCGCTTTGGCCAGCGCGACGATCCCCTCGAAGTCGAGATAGGAGCGGATCGGCTCGCCGGCGCGGCCGATGAGGTAGGACTCGTCTGACTTGAAGCGGTGGAGGGCGAACCGGTCCTCGTGGGCATAGATCGCCACGGTGCGGATCCCGAGTTCGTGGGCCGAGCGAAAGACGCGGATGGCGATCTCGGAGCGGTTGGCGACCAGCAGCTTCTTGATCGGGCGGACCATGACGATTCCTGCGAGGCGGGGCGGAGGGAAGGAGGGATTGGCGGCCGGCAAAGGCCCAGACTGTACGCCCCGCGAGCGGTCAGCGGGAAGGGCCGGCCCCGTTTTCCTGGGCATAACTCGGGCGGAGGTAGTCGGGGGCGATCTCCGCTGCGGCCTGTGTCAGACCGGCGGCCGCAAGGCGTTGCCCAAGGCGGGCGGCTCCGGCTGCCGAAGGGTAGCGGGCCGGGCCATCGACCGGCCGGAGGTCGCCCCGCGCCGCCACGAGGGCCGCCACCGCATCGAGGTCGAGCCCGGGGCCAGCGAGGGTCGCACCAGGGGGGAGTTGCGCCACCCACGTGGCGATCGGGACGAGCACACCCCCGTCGGTCTGCCAGCCGGTAGGGGCGCTCGGTGAGGGGTGGACTGCAGCTACGAACAGGTCGCCGCGGCCGGCATCGAAGGCGACATGGATCGGTGAGCCACCCCCTACGGCGGCCCCGATCACCTCGAATCCCGATACCCCGACGAGGCCCATCCCGCCCGCCCAGGCGATCCCCTTGGCGGCGGCGATGCCGACGCGCAGCCCGGTAAACGAGCCCGGCCCGCGGATCACCGCCACGAGGTCGGCCTCGGCGATGCTCCAGCCCAGCTCGGCCGTCGCCTCCGCCAAGCCCGCGGCGATGCGCTTCGCATGGGCCTGGGCGGGTGAGAACCGGACCTCCGCCACCCGCTCGCCGTCGACGGCAGCGACGCTCCCGGAGGAGAGGGAGGTGTCGATGGCGACCGTCTTCATAGAATCGGCTCCGAGGGGATGGACGCTGCTTGACCGGGGGGGCAGGTCGCCGTAGTCTGACGAGGTTTCACTGCTTTTTCAGGTTTTCCGACCGGGCTCGGAGGCCTGCCGTATCGTCGCCCGGTCGGGTGAAGATTCGTCGTGGCGCCGCCCCGGGGGTGGCATAGCGGGGTGGAGTTGGCGTGAAGCGGGCGATCATCAGCGACATCCACGGCAATCTCGAGGCGCTTCACGCGGTGCTCGCTGACATCGACCAGCAAAAGGTCGATTCGATCACCTGCCTCGGCGACATCGTCGGTTACGGACCGAATCCCTGCGAGTGCGCCCGGCTGGTCCGCGATCGCTGTGCCCTGGTGATCCTCGGCAACCATGATCAGGGGGCCCTCTTCGATCCCGACGGCTTCAACGTCGGTGCCGAGCGCGCCATCCGCTGGACGCGGTCGCAACTCGAGCACCACGACGCGATGCCGAAGAACGCCGCCGACCGGCTGATGGACTGGCTGGGGGAATTGCCACGGACGCATGTCGAGGGGAATCTCCTCTTCGTTCATGGATCGGCCCGGCGCCCGCTCGACGAATATGTCTTCCCCGAGGATATCTACAATCCCCTGAAGATGGAGCACATCTTCGAGCTCGTCGGCCGCTACTGCTTCCAGGGGCACACCCACATCCCCGGCGTGTTCACGCCGGCGCCGCAGTTTGAGGCCCCGGAGATCAGCCTCACGGAGACCGAGTGGCGGCGGACGCTCCCCGGGCCGAAGGCAATGGTCAACGTCGGTTCCGTCGGGCAGCCCCGCGACCTCGACTCCCGTGCCAGTTACGTAATCCTCGAGACTGGCGCCCCCGCCGACGATGTCGTCGTCCGTTTCCGGCGGATCCGCTATCCTTCGGACGTCACCTGTAAGAAGATTTACCTCGTCGCCGATCTTGACAACTATCTCGGTGATCGGCTCCTTGTCGGGCGCTGATCTGCTCCCGGCGGGGTCTTGAATGTCGGGCTGCGGCCTTGAAGAGGACCCCCGGGAAACCGGCCGTCGGTTGGTATACTGCGCGTTTCTGTGGAGGTTCGCGATCTGCGACCCTCCGGTTCCGGGCGTGGCTCCCCCGCCGCGCGCTCGGGGCCTGGATCGGTCGGCGGCAGCGGTCGATGTGGCACGGCTCTCGTGCTACGGCCGGAGTGGCTCCCTGCGGGGAGCCCGGTGGGCGGTGAATCGCCCGAGGAGATCATGGAACGCCGTCACGTTCAATTCGCTCTCATCGCCTTCGCGATCATTTTTGGCAGTCAGCTCCTCCAAATCTGGCTCTTCCCCCGCCCTCCGGCCGAGCCGGGGGATGCCGAACGGCCGTTCGCCGCCGCGAGGGAAGAGGCCGGCGTTGAAGGGGCATTCGGCGCTGCGGACAAGCCTGCGGAGAGCGCCCAGGCCGATGGCGCCGCTGATGCCGCCGCCGACGGGGCCGCACCGACCGAGGAAGCCGCCCCGCGCACCCGTCATGCCCTCGGGTCGCTCGATCCGGAGGGCCCCGCGCAGGTGCTCTTCACGCTCACCAGCCGCGGTGCTGCCGTGGAGCGGATCGAGTTGGCGGGCGAGCGCTATCACGATCAGGATGACCGGCGCGGATCGATGGGGCACCTTGCTGTTGCACCAGTGGCAGGGGGATGCCGGATCGGCGTCGTCGGTTTAGGAACCCCGGCCCATCTGGCCGGGCTGGCCGTCGGCGACGTCATCGAACGGGTGGGCGGCGTGGCGGTGACGGATTCCGCGGCGCTCGATCGGGCCCTCGACGGCACGAAGCCGGGGGATGCGATCACCGTCGACTCCCGGCGTGGGGATCTCGCTCGGGCGTGTGAAGTCCGCCTCGATCGTCGCCCGCTCGAGGTCGTTCGCCCCGAGTACCTCGCGGCCCCGGTGGAGAATCCCGACGCTGACCCGGCCGATCCGCTCTCCTTCCGGCTGTCGCTGGAATCGGTCGATGGCCGGTCGCGGCGCGAGCCGCTCGACGAGTTGCCCGGTCTGGGGCTCGTGGATCGTGATTGGAAGGCCGAGTCACTTCCCGGCAGCGACGGGGTGCGCTTCAGCACGCGGCTGCCCGGCGGGCTGGCCGTTGCCAAGGAATACCGACTCGTGCCTGGCGTCGACGGTGGCCCGGCGACGCTCGACCTCGTCGTCGAACTCGCGGCTGATCAGCCGACGACGGTCGCCTACGCCCTCGACGGTCCGACGGGGCTGCCGACGGAGGGCTGGTGGTACACCGCCCGCGTCGCCCGCGACTGGGGCACGCTCGCGGTCCGGGACGTGGCGATGCGGTTCGCCGGCAAGCCGTCGGCGATCGTCAGCGGCTTGAAGATCGCCGACAACAAGCTCGAGCATCCGGCCACATCCGTCAGCGATGGCAAGCCGCTGTCGTTTGCTGGCGTCGATGCCCTGTACTTCGCCGCGGCGCTGATCCCCGCCACCGACAGCGAGATCCCCGATCTCGCCGAGGTCCGCCCGATCGCCGTCGGGGATGTTCCCGGGGCGGCGAAGAAGAAGCTCGTCGATGTCACCGCGCGGATCATCTCCCGGCCGATGGCGCTCGAGCCGGGGAAGCCGGTCCGCCACCGCTATCGTATCTTCGCCGGGCCGAAGCAGCCCGATCTCCTCGCTCGCTACGGTGCTCCGGGGGCAGCGATGGACGACCTCGTCTATTACGGCTGGTTCGGCTGGGTGGCCAAGCCGATGATCGCCATCCTCCATGTCCTCCATGCCGTGATCGGGAATTACGGGATCGCGATCCTCCTCCTCACGGTCATGGTCCGCGGGGCGATGTTCCCGGTCAGCCGTAAGCAGGCGCTCTCGACCCAGAAAATGCAGGCGCTCCAGCCGGAGATGAAGGCGATCGCCGACAAGTACAAAGACGATCCGGTCAAGCGCAACCAGGCCACGCAGGAGCTGTGGAAGAAGCACGATCACAACCCGGTTGGCGGCTGCCTGCCGGTGTTCATCCAGATCCCGATCTTCATGGGGCTCTACCGGTCGCTCGCCACCGACGTCGAACTGCGGCAGGCGCCGCTGTTCAGTTCGGCGATCCGCTGGTGCTCGAACCTCGCCGCCCCCGACATGTTCTGGGATTGGACGAACGTCCTCCCCACCTTCCTCACGGCGCCGGAAGGCTATCTGGGGCCGTACCTCAATCTTTTTCCGCTGGCGACCATCCTGCTCTTCCTCTGGCAGCAGCATCTCTTCATGCCGCCGGCGGTCGACGAGCAGGCCAAGGTCCAGCAGCAAGTGATGAAGTACATGATGTTTTTCATGGCGCTGATGTTCTTCAAGGTGCCGTGCGGTCTGTGCCTCTACTTCATCGCTTCGAGCCTGTGGGGGATCGCCGAGCGGCTCATGCTCCCGACGACGGCGCCGGCCACGGCAGCGGGGGGGAGCACCGGCGCCGGCCGGCGGATCATCGATATCCCTTTTTTCTCCACCGGGGCGAAAGCCGAGGCCAATGGCGCCGCCCATAACGCCGCTCATGGCGGCGACGCGGAGCGGAAGCGCCGTCAGGCGCGGAAGAAGCGATGAGATCATCCCGGCGGGGTGGGAACGTCAGGTGAGCGATGTGGGATCCGGATGACCTGATCGTCGCCCCCGCCACGGTCCCCGGCCGGGGGATCCGCGCGATCGTCCGCCTCGGTGGCACGGGGGTCGACGACCTGCTTGCCGGGCTGTTTGTCCTTCCCGGGCCGCTCCCTGCCGCCCCGCGGGCGATCCACGCCACGCTCCGCCCCGATCGGCTCGGCGCCGAATGGGGGGCGATCGGCGTCGAGATTCTCCGTTGGCCCGGCCCGGCGGGCCCAACCGGCGGGCCGCTTGCCGAGCTGCAGCTCCCCTGCTCGCAGCCGCTGGTCGAGGCGCTGGTTGTCGAGGCCTGTCGGCTCGGGGCCCGGCTGGCCCGTGGCGGAGAGTTCACCCTCCGCGCCTTCCTCGCCGGAAAGCTCGATCTGATTCAGGCCGAAGCGGTGCTCGCCGTGGTCGACGCCCGTTCTCCCGGGGAGCTTTCGCACGCCCTCGACCGGCTTGCTGGCGGGGTCGGCCGCGATCTCCATGCCCTCCGCGAGGGCCTCCTCGATCTCACGGCCGACGTCGAGGCGGCGATCGATTTTGCCGACGAGCGCAGCCCCGATAGTCTCGGCCAGAGTAGCGCCGCGTTCTGGGGAGGCGTGATCGCCACACTCAGGGAGATCGGCCACGCCCTCGAGGCCGCGGTGGCGAAGGTCGAATCACGCGATGCCGGGGCGCGCGGGCGGCTGCCGCGGGTCGTGATCTGTGGCCCGCCGAACATCGGTAAGAGCAGCCTCTACAACGCCCTGGTCGGCCGCGAGGCGGCGCTGGTGGCCGATGAAGAAGGGACGACGCGCGATTGGCTCGAGACGGTCGTTGGCGGCGATTCGCCGGGGCTCCCCGGCCAGGCCGGCGCCGTTGAATGGCTCCTCGTTGATACCGCCGGTGTGGGGAAGCGCGAAGGGGAGGGGCCCGATCAGCCCGAGGCTGGGCTGGCCGCGGCGGCGGCGGAAGCGGGGATCGCCGAGGTCGGTCGGGCGGAGATTGTCCTGTGGTGTCGCGATCAGGGAGCGGAGCGCGCTTGGCCCGACGAGGTTTCCGTGCCTCCCGGGGCGGTCGTGATCGAGATCCTCACACGCTGCGATCGCGGCCTCTCCAGCGGCGACGGTGGCGCCGCGATCGCCACGAGCACCACCACCGGCCTGGGGCTCGATTGCCTCCGTCGTGAGGTGGCCACGGCGGTGGCAAGCCTGCCCCGCTTTGGCTCAGCGGCGGAGCGGCTCCGGGCTGGGCTCGTGGGGGCGCGGCAAGCCTTGGTCGAAGCGGAGGCGATCGCGGCGGTGGGGCTGGCCGGTGGCCCGGCGGAGGAGCCACTCCTGGCCGAGTCGCTGATGACGGCGATCGACGCTGTCGGCATGGTCACTGGCCACACGATCGGCACCGATCTCATCGACCGGATATTCTCCCGGCACTGCGTCGGCAAGTAGCCCGGCTCGAGAGCCGGGGAGGATTCCCCGCGCCGTCGGCTCCGCCGTCGTTCCCCACCGATCCCTTCCCGATCCCTTCCCGATTCCTCCGCGAGCCTCCCTTGAATACCTCCGAGTTGTCTTCCCGGCTCGGCCGGCTCGCGGCGGGCGCCCGCCGCTTTGCCGCCACCGACGCCCGTCAGCGTGGCGAGCTCGCCCGTCGCACGGCGCTGGCGACGGTGGCCGTGGCGGGCCCCTGGGCCGAGGCGGCCGTGGCGATCAAGCGCGGCCCGCCGGGCGCTGGCCCGGGCTTGGCCGAGGAGCTGGCGACCGGGCCGATGGTGACGGCTCGGCTGTGCCTCCTCACGGCCCGAGCGCAGGTTGACCTGGCCACGCGCGGGCTCCCTCGCGCCGCCTCGGCGCCGCGCCTCCTCCATGCTGGCCGGCGCTCGGTGGGGGGAACACCTCCGGCGCTTGTCGGCCTCGATCTCCTCCCCGCCCGTGGCCCGCTCGGCACACTTCATGACGCGATGATCCACCAGGGCTTCCAGGCCACCGTCCGCTGTCAAGATCCCGGCGGCCTCGCCAATTTCGAGCAGGCCTGGCGGCGCGAAGTGGAGGAGCGTCCGCGCGCCGGCGGCGTGGCGGTGGTGCTCGGGGCGGGAAATGTCACCGGCCTGTCGGCTGCCGACGTCCTCTCCCAGATTTTCGAACATGGCCGGGGGGTGTTTCTGAAGCTCCATCCCCTCCATGCGGCGCTCCGGCCGCACCTGGCTGCAGCGCTTGGGCCGCTGGTCGAGGCAGGGCTGGTTGTGATTGCCGAGGGGGGCGCTGACGTTGCCCAAGCCGCCATCGCTGCCCCCGAGACGACCCACGTCCATGTCACCGGTGGTGAGGCGACCTACCGAGCCATCGTGTGGGGAGCTGCCGATCCTGCCGATCGCACTGCATCCCCGCGCCTCTCCAAGCCGATCACCTGTGAGCTCGGCAACGTCACCCCCTGGTTCATCCTCCCGGGGCGGTATTCGCGGGCGGCGCTTGCCTATCAGGCCGATCTCGTCGCCGCCTCGATCGCCAACAACACCTCGTTCAACTGCATCGCCACGAAGGTCATCGTTACCTGTGAATCGTGGCCACAGCGCGGCGACTTCCTCGCGCTGGTCGAGCGCCGGCTCGCCTCCCTGCCGGCGCGGCCGGGCTGGTATCCCGGGGCAGGGCGCGACTGGGAGGCGGCGACGGGCCGCGCTCCCCCCGCCGACGGCACACTTCCCTGGAGCCTTTCCACGGGCGTCGACGTCGCGGCCGACGATCGCCTGGTCTGTCGCGAATGGTTCGTGCCGGTGGTGGCCGAGGTGCCGATCGATGCCGACACGCTCGCCGACTATTGCGGCCGGGCCCTAGCGTTTTCGCATCGGCTGCCGGGGTCGCTGGCGGCGAGTGTGACGATTCCCGCCGGGCTCGCGGCGGTCGATGTCCGTCACGCCGAGCGGTTCGTTGATCATCTCGCCTTCGGGGTGGTGGCGGTGAACACCTGGTCGGCGCTGGCGTACGCCCTCGGCAACGTGCCGTGGGGGGGCTTCCCCGGGGGGACGCTCGCGTCACCGAAGAGCGGGATCGGGTTTGTCCACGATCCGCTCCTGTTGCCGTTGGTCCACAACTCGGTGATCCGCGCGCCGCTCGCCGCGGCCATCCGGCCGCCATGGTTTCCCTGGCATGGTTCGGGCGCTCGTCTGGCGCGGGGTGTGGTCGATCTCTACGGCCGGTGTGCAGCGGGAAAGAGCGGCCTGGGCACGGTGCTGGCAATGCTCCCGTCGGTCCTTCGCGGGTGAGGTGAGCGGTCTTGAAAACGACGAAGCGGAGCTCGCGACGATCAGCCGACGTACAGCCCGCGGGTGTTGGACTTGGTGAACCCGCTGATCTTCTCGTTGGCGAGGGTCGACCGAGCTGTCCAGACCCCTTCGCCGCCGCCTTCGGCGAAGGCGTACGCGTAGAGCTGGATCGTCGGACTGATCCCCTCCGCGGACGCGACCATCACCTGGCCCGCCCGGGCTGCCACGCGGACGCCGGTCCGGAAGGCGGGGCCGAGATCCCTCTTCGAAATGAGCGTGCCTTTGAGTCCGTCGTAGATGCTCACGGTCTGGGCCTTGTCGAAGCCGACGATGAGCTCGGCCTTGCCGTCGCGATTCATGTCGGCCGCGGCCACGAACACGCCCGTTCCCCCCTTGACGGCAAACGACGTGAGCAAGGCATCCTGGAGCGGCAGCGACCCGTCCCCCTTGGTGAGCATCCGGCCACTGTAGACGGAGATCTTGCCCCCTCCGCCTGGGCCGGCGCCCGCCACCACGTCGCCGTACCCGTCGGCATCGACGTCGCCTCCGGCCACACGCACCCCGACCCGTGCCCCGGCCCCAAACGGCGCCAGCGAGCGGAGGAGCGTGCCCCGGCGCCCTTCGTAGATTTTCACCTCGCTCGGCCGTGCACCCGCCGAGCCGACGATCACGTCCGCAAAGCCGTCGCAGTTGACGTCGGTGGTAGCGACGAACACGCCGGGCCGGGCGGCCGCCCCCGTGGCGCCGGGGACGAGCTTGAACATCCCCGCCACCTGCCAGATCACCGAGTTGGTTCTTCCATCGACCACGACGACGGTGTCCTTCCCTCCCGGGCCGGCCCCGTAGACATAGTCGACGACCCCGTCGGCGTTGATGTCGCCCGTCGCCGTCCGCCATTCTCCGGCGTAGTTCGGCAGGAGCTGGCCGGGCGAGGTCTTGACGCTAGGCTTGACGGTCGTGCCCGGATCGCGGAACTCGAGCACCGGACGCGTGTTCACATCCGTTTTGGAGTCCACTCCGGCGACCGTGAAGATGGCCGGGTTGGTGGCCGACGCCGCGTTCGAGACGGCCGGATAATCGATCCGGTAGATGTGGCTCGTCGGCCCCGGTGCCACGTCCTCAGTGCGGAACCGGGTCTGCATGTCGCTGGCCCCCGTGCCGTCCACGTAGGAGGCGAACCGGGAAGTTTTGTCGTCAGACGCGATCGCCGAGCTCACGAACAGGCCCGCCGAGGGAACGTTGCCGGTGGCGGTGGTGGTGAGCAGTGTTGTGCGGTTGCCCACCATGTCGCGGACAAACACGCCCCCCTTGAAGCTCCGATCAAAGACCCCCTGGACGAGGTTGTTGGCCTTGCTCGAGAACATCACGTAACGGCCGCTCTGGCTGATCGTGTTGAGCACGTCGCGCGATCCGGCGGGGGTGGCCGAACCGAGCGTCGCCTGGTTGCCCGAGGCGCTGGGCTTGCCGCTCAGGTCGGGCTTGCCAGCGGCATCGACGTTGAAGCCGACCGAGACGAGGATCGTGACGCCCTTGCCCCCGGCGGCCCAGTCGATCCTCCGCATCCAGAGATTGTCGAAACCTCCGAGAATGAAGTTGAGCGGCAGCGGCGTCTGCGGCGCGTTCTGAGGCGGGTTCTGCGTGAAGGGATAGGGGGACGTGAACCCGGGCAGGTAGAAGTTGTTGGCGGCGGTAGAGAAGAGGAACGACGACCCGTCGGCCGACATCCCGCCGAAACTGGCGATCCGGTTGGTGTTGGCCAGACCGTCAGGGGAGTTGACGAGCGCGGCCTTCCCGGACGAGACGTTCGGCGAAGCCGAGGTGAACTGGAAGCCGTAGATATCGATCGGGTTGGGCTGAAACGCCGTCCACTTACTCCCGCCGACGATCACCGGCTCGGAGAAGTCCGCCGTCACGTCGATCCAGCCCTGCACGAGGTTGCCGGCTGACGACGTGAACGCGATCGTCCTCCCGTCGTTGCTCACCGAGTGGTTCTGGGAATCCCACAGCTCCGCCACAAAGTTGCGAACGAACGGGCGCACGCTCCCGTCGAACAAGTTCGGCTGGGATGACCCTGCGGCCTTCGTGGCATCGTCCCACGTCCGGCTGACGAGGAGGTTGGTGCTCGAGTCGACGTCGCTGGCGAAGACATCGAGGGAGAAATCGGAGTCGGTGGTGCCGGCCACGATCTCAGCGGAAGTCCGCCGCGTGCTGTAAACCACTCGCGTGCCATCGCCACTCATCTGGCTGAACATCGCCTCGAACGGCTGCGCCCACGCGCCCTGGCCGATGGCCGGCCCGGTATAGTTGCCGAGGGCCGCGGTCGCATCGACGTTGACGGTCACGGTCTTTGCCGACCATTGGCCGATAACGCCGCTGCCGCCGAAGCCCCTCGTGCTGGCGACGAAACTGTCGAGTGTCCAGTCGCTGCCGGCGCCCTGGCCCTGCGCGTTCACGGAGATCGATTGCTGGTCGAGGATGCCCGGTCTCACGATGTCGATCCAGCCGGCCGGCACCCAGCTGTCGTAGAGCACCCTCGTGCCGTCTTCGGAGATGCCCTTGTTGAGGGAGAGCGACTCCTGGGGCTCCTGTTGGACCAGATTCTGGAAGTTATCCGGGAGCACGGGGAGGTATTCCTGGGCGAACACGCCGGTCGCCATCGGCTGGCCCGGCTTCGGTACGGGCAGCCCAGGCACCAACGCGTTTGTCGCGACAGCCTGCCGCTGGCCCTCGGCATTGAGGCGGCTGACAAGCGCGATGCTGTTGGCGGCGTCGCCATCGGCTCTCCACACGAACACGTCCACCGTGCCCATCTGGAAGTTGTTCCACGTGTCGGTCGTGGCATCCCGTTTCACCGGACGGTAGGTCGCCTGATCGTTCTCCACCGGCACGCTCGCGTCGTACTCGTTTGCCGCGATGATCGAATCGAAGACGACGCTCCGACCGTCGCCGCTGAGGTCGGCCGAAAGGGGCTCGAACATCGGCCACTGTCCGTACCCCGGAAGGTACTTGGAGCCTTCGAGCCCCGCGTAGCCGGCCGACTGCACCGGGTTGCCCGCCCGATGGGTCACGAGCCGCGTCTGGCCCATGGCGGTGTCGAGCCAGAAGAGGTCGGGGTTGATCGAGGGGATCGTCTGCTGGCCGGCGATCACGTTGGTGTCGGTACTCGAAAAGAGTACGTAGCGGCCCGAGTCGCTGACGTCGACGAGCGTGGCGCCAGCGGGGATCGGCAACTGGTCGTAGGCGGCATGGTTCTCTGAGCCGGCTCGCGACGCCGCCAGATCGACGATCGTTGCGGTCAAATTGATTCGCTCCTCGAGCCGCTCGGCGGCGGCGAGCCGGGTCTTCCGGGCGCGGTGGGTCGCTGCCTGAGAGCGGCGGGAGGCGCGGGAGAAAACCGAAAAGAGCGTCGTGGGGCGCATGGCGTCGTTCTCGTGGTTGGGATCAGAAGAATCGTGAGAAAAATGGCTGGATCGATTCCGGCTACCGTCGATCCGACTTGGAGAAAATCTCTGCCGGCCCCTTCTCGAGGCGGCCCTTCCAGGCGTACAGGTTTCGCGCATACGGCGGGTACGGCGCGGGCATGTCGCGCGACCTCAGAGAGATGCGGAGATCGTCGTGACTCGAGTCCCAGTAGCCACGGAGATCGACCGAGGCCCCCTGGACGATCGTGAGCATTGACGGCCCGGTGTCGACTTCGAAGTCGAAGATCTCGCGGTCATCCGGCAACTCCCGATTCGTCATGTCCACGATGAATGACTGCGTGATGGACAGGTAGCTCGAGCTGAGATTGACCCCGTCCTCGACGGGGTCGATGACCGTGATACGCTCCATCTCGATGTCGGAGTTCGTCAGATCAAAGCCGTCGTCGCCCGAGTGGTTGATCTCCACCGCCGGGACGTTCCACTCGTCGGCGATCACCCCGATCAGCGACACCGCATCGATGTCGTCGAGCCGGCTTCCGTCGCCGTCACCTTCCGCCGGATCCTTTCGGCCCAGGGAGTTGGCCACGATGTTCGTGGCGTTGAACGACCAGCCCACGCGCGGTCCGACGACCATCGACGACACGTCGTCTTTCGAGGCCTTTCGCGTCCCCCCGCAGAAGAAGACGCCGCCGTTGTCGGCCTCTTTCACCGGCTGATTGGCAGCATCGGCGGCCTGGAAGGTGACGGTCTTCGCCACGAGCGACGACCCCGAGTCGAAAATCAGGGCGCACGAGGTGATCGTCGTGAAGTTCTCTTTACCGTTTCGGATCCGCACCTCGACGCCGTCCTCGATGGTCAGCGTGACGAACTTCCGCACGTGCACCTCACCCGTGATCACGTAGACCGTGCCCGCGCGAAACGTCGCGTTGCCGGTGATGTCCCCCGACAACTCGACGATTCCATCGACGGCGGCCGGCAGGACAAACGTCGCCGCCGACCGCACGACGAGGGGCGGTGGTGTAGGCGGCGGCACGGCGGCGATCGGCGGGGGCAGTGAACGGGACAGCGCCGGCGGAGCGACCGCTGGCGGCAGGGCCAAGGGACGGTTCTTCGCCTGCTCGGAGAGGGTTTCGATGACGACGACCCGGCTGCCCGCGGCGGTGCTGGTCTTGCCGAAGTCGTCGCCGATCGCGGTGACGCGATTCCCGAAGCTGTCCTTGAGATCTGCGGCTGCCTTGAGCAGGATCACGTTCCCGACGAGGCCGTTTTCACCGCGAAACGCCGGGCTCGCCACCGCAGCGCCCTTGCGCATGGTGACGGCGAAGGTGAGCGTCTTGGTTCCCGAGCCGGCCGTGTAGGCGAGCGACTGGTTCTGCCCGCCGATGATCACGGGCACCGTCGGCTTGCCTTTGACGATGACCGGTCCATCGAAGGTGACCTGGAGTGAGACCTGCCGCCCCCGGGTGACAAAGGCGCTGGAGGAGGTGACGACGGGGCCGGTGGCATCGATGCGGATCCGGCTGGTGTCGATTGCGGGGATGGCGTTGCTGGCGGGATTGCCGGCCCGGTCGAGGATCCGCGGGGCGAGGTTAGCCTGATTGAAGTCGAAGTCGCGGATCGCGGCCGAGTTGACGCGGCCGACGCTGATCCCGTCGGTGTCGACGTCGTTGGCCTTGACGGTCAATCGGAAGGTGAGCGACTTCGTGCCGCTCCCCGAGACGTACTGCGCCTCGCGCATCGCAGAGCCGACCGCGACCGGGAGCGTGATGGTGCTCTGGTCGCCGGCCAGCTTCACCGGCTCGCTGAAGTTGACCTTGAAGTTCAGGGCCCGGTCGGTGCCGTAGGTGCCGGCCGCCGGCAGGACGACGGAGCGGACCACCGGCGCGATGGTGTCGGGCAGGCCCGTCATGACGGCCAGAGCCAAACGCGGCTCGAGCGACTCGAGCTTCAGGTCACGCTGGCGGTTCCCCTTCCGCCGCCGCCGGGCGGCCTCGCGGGATCGGCGGCCGGCATCGCAAAAGAAATGGACCATGGATAAACCTTCGGCTTGGGTTCAGTCAGTCGCCAGCGGCAGCGCCATCGTATTTCTCGATCGACGTGGCATATCCCGATCTGACAAAATAACGCATCTGGCTCGGCCAGGAATGACGCCGGACTCCAGCGCGACAAGAGACGGATCCCCGGGCCGTCTGGCACGACTCCGCAACGGGGGAAAAGGGTACGCTCCCAGAATGGGTGAAACACCACCCCTCACGCTACCACAACCCGGTGATCCGCGCGCCGCTCTCCGCGGCACAAGGATCGCTCGGCCGTCAGCGAGCGCCGCGGCGCTGGGAGCGCTTGGCGCCGGGCCGGGGCGGAGCGTTTTTCGGTTTTGGCGGCTCCTCACTGAACTTATCGGCCTGGCCGGTGAGCTCGTAGAGAAACCGGCTCGGGCGACACGGACGGCTCTTCCCCCACTTCATCCGCGTCAGGCACATCGAGAGCACGAGCCGCTTGCGGGCCCGCGTCACCCCCACGTAGGCCAGCCTACGCTCCTCGGCGATCGCATTCAGCCCGTCGGCGAGCGACCGATGGTGCGGGAGGATCCCCTCTTCGAGCCCCACCATCCAGACGTTGTCGAACTCGAGCCCCTTCGCG
>CAMBFA010000052.1 GCA_945865325.1 Candidatus Kuenenia stuttgartensis | reverse complement strand
CCCCCCCCCCCCCGTCTTTTTGTCGTTTCCCCGTTTTGCACCGGGCTGAAGCGGCGTTGCTTCCCAGCCCCCCCGATGGGAGAATCCACGACTGCAAGTTGCCTCTCACAGGAGCCCCACCCCGATGCCCTCCGTCCATGCCAATCCTCGATCGAGCGCCCCGAGCGAGTCGCGTCGGCGGCCTGTCGTCCTCGCCAGTCTCCTTCTGGCTCTCCTCCTCGGGCTGGTCTCGGTCGGGGCGTGGTGGGGGGGATGGCTCGGCGCCAAGGAGGATCCGCGGCTCACCGAGGTGAAAACCGTGATGGCCGATGCGGCGGCGAAGTATCCGCCCGATCAAGCCCCCAAGAACATGCTCGACACCGCCGCCCGGGTGGGAACGATGGTGAGCGTGATGGCGAAGATCCAGAGCCTGCCGGAGGAACTCCGGCCGAAGGCGATGGAGGAGGGGCGGAAACTGATGATGAAGGGGATGGAGGCGCGGGTCGACTCCTACTTCGCCGCCCCACCGGATCAGCGCCAAAAGCTCATCGACGACCAGCTCAAGCAGATGCAGTCGATGCAGAAAGCCTTTGAGGGAAGCCGATCGATGTTCCAGGGTCTCGGTGGCCAGGGGGGCAAAGGCGGTGCCGCCGGCAACCAGCAGCAGGCAGCCGGTGGGCCAGGGCCGCGCTCCGAGGAGGATCGCAGCGCCTGGCGGAAGCGGATGATCGACGGATCGTCCCCGAGCCAGCGGGCCCGCTGGACCGAATACTTCGGCGAGGTCGAGAAGCGCCGCCAGGCCCTCGGCATGGGTGGCGGCGGCGGGCCGTTCGGGCCCCGTTGAGGAGGATCGCCCCCGGCAACGACGACAAAGGATCCCCCCGTGCAACACTGGCTGCTCAAGAGCGAACCGGACTGCTTCTCGATCGATGCCCTCCGCAAGGCGAAGAAGCAGACGACCTGCTGGAACGGCGTCCGCAACTACCAGGCCCGCAATTTCCTCCGCGCGATGCAGGTCGGCGACCGGGCCTTCTTCTACCACTCCAGTTGCGCCCCCCCGGCGGTCGTCGGCGTCGTCGAGATCGTCCGCGAGGCCTATCCCGACTCGAGCGCCTGGAACCCCGACGACGACCACTTCGATCCCAAGGCTTGCCCAGAGAATCCGGTCTGGTCGATGGTCGACGTGAAGCTCGTCGAGGTCTTTCCGCGGCCGGTCCCGCTCGACGAGCTCCGAGGTGTCAAGGCCCTGGCTGGCCTCGAGCTCCTCAAGCGCGGCAGTCGGCTCTCGGTTCATCCGGTGACGGCGGCTGAGTTCCGCACGATCCAGCAGCTCGGCGCCGGGTGATGTCGGTGGGCAGACCATCCCCACGCCGGCCGACATGGCCATAATGTCGGCATGACCTGCCGTCCGCCATTCACCGCCCCCCCGCGCCCCGCCGCCTCCGCGGCGCTGCCGGAGCCCCTGGCCTGGATCGAAGCGGGGCTCGAAGCTCTGCAACGCGACGGCCTCGAGCGCCCCCGCCGCGTCCGCGCGGGGCGGCAGGGGAGGGTGATCGAGCTCGACGGCCGAACGCTGCTCAACTTCGGATCCAACGACTACCTCGGGCTGGCCGGCGACGTCCGGCTGACGAAGGCCGCCTCGCGGGCTGCCTGCGGGGAGGGATTCGGTTCCGGGGCGAGCCCGCTGGTGAGCGGGCACTCCTCCACCCACGCGGCCCTCGAAACGGCGCTGTCGAATCTTCTCGGAACCGGCGACGCGCTCCTCTTCCCCTCGGGATTCGCTGCCAACACGGCCACGATCGCGGCGCTCGTCGGCCCCGGCGACATCGTGTTCAGCGACGAGCGCAACCACGCGAGCATCATCGACGGCTGTCGGCTGTCGCGCGCAGCAGTCGCCGTCTTCCCCCACCGCGACGTTGCCACCCTCGAACACCTCCTGGCAGCCGAGCCGGCGCGGCGCCGGCTGATCGTCACCGACAGTCTGTTCTCGATGGACGGCACGATCGCACCGCTTTCCGATCTCGCCGCGCTCGCCCGACGCCACGGCGCCATCCTCATGGTCGACGAGGCCCACGCCACCGGCGTGTTCGGGGCCCGCGGCAGCGGCCTCGTCGAGGCCAGCGACACTGCCGACGGGGTTCACGTCCGCGTCGGCACGCTCTCGAAGGCGCTGGGGTCGGCCGGTGGCTTCGTCGCCGGCCACCCACGCCTCGTCGACTGGCTGCGCCACTCCGCCCGGGCCTGGGTTTTCTCCACGGCCCATCCCCCCGCCGTGGCCGGTGCGGCGCTGCGCGCGGTGGAGCTTCTCGCCGAGGAGCCCCACCGCCGCGTCACGCTCCTCGAGAAGGCGACAGCGTTCCGCGATCGGCTCCGCGCCGCCGGCCTTGATCTCGGCGCTGCGGCGGCCCAGATCGTGCCGGTGATCGTGGGGAGCGCCGACGAGGCGGTCGCCCTGGCGGCGCGGCTCGCCGACGACGGACTGTTCGTGCCGGCGATCCGCCCGCCGAGCGTCCCGGCCGGTGGCAGCCTCGTGCGCACGAGCCTCGCGTGCCATCACACCGACGGCGACCTCGAACGCCTCGCTGGCGCGCTTGCCGGGTGCCTAGGATGAGTGGCCCGGGATTCGACGACAGCGGTTGGTGTGTCATCGGCGCTGGGCCCTCAGGACTCACGGCCCTCAAGAACCTCCTCGCGCTGGGGATCCGCGCCATCTGCCTCGAACGGGAGGACGATGTCGGCGGCAACTGGTATTTCGGCTCGAGCGCCTCGGCGCTGTTCGCGTCGACGCGGCTGATCAGCTCGAAGTCACTGACGGCCTTCACCGACTTCCCGATGCCGCGGCAGTGGCCCGCCTATCCCGACCACATTCGCTGTCTCGCCTACCTCCGTGCCTACGCCGATCGGTTCTCGCTCCGGCCCCACATCCGCACGCGCTCCCCGGTGGCCGCGGTCACCCCCCGCCCCGGCGGCGGCTGGACGGTCTCCGCAGACGGCGGGGCGCTGGTGTGCCGCGGCGTCGTCATCGCTAATGGCCACAACCACACACCGCGCTGGCCCGACATTCCTGGCAGGTTCGACGGGCCGTTCCTCCATGCCTGCCATTACAAGTCGCCGGTCGATCCGGTGGCGATCGCAGGAAAGCGCGTCCTCGTCATCGGCGGAGGAAACTCCGGCTGTGACATCGCCGTGGAGTGCTCCCGACACGCTGAGAGCACCGTTCACTCGACGCGCCGCGGCTACCATGTCGTGCCGCGGTTCATCATGGGCCGCCCCGCCGATCTCCGCGGCGAACGGCTTCTGGCGATGGGAGCCCCGACATGGCTGCGCCGCTTCGTGAGCCTCCGCGCTATCGACCGGGCGATCGGTCTCTCCTGGAAACACGGGCTCCCCCGGCCCGATCACCGCCTCTGGGACAGCCACCCGGTGATCAACTCCGAGATCCTTGGCCGGATCGACTCAGGTGCCCTCGTGCCGCGCGGTGACGTGCGCCTTTTGAAAGGCGACATGGCGACGTTCGCCGACGGCTCACGGGAATCGTTCGACATCGTGATCTGCGCCACCGGCTACGTTCTCTCCCTGCCGTTCATCGACGACACCCACCTCCATCCCGTCGATGGCGCCCCGCGGCTGTTCCTCCACACCCTTCACCCCACGCGCGACGACATCGCCGTCTGCGGTCTGATCCAGCCCGACAGCGGTCAGTGGGGCCTCACCGACCTCCAGGGGCAGCTCATCGCCCGGATGGCCCTGGCGATGGAGCGCTCTCCCCGCGCCGCGGCGTACCTCCACCGCTGGCGCGGCCGCCCGGGCAACGGCATACCGCGCCCCGCCGGCATCGACTACGTCGACAGCCCGCGCCACGGCTTCGAGGTCGAGCACCACAGCTACGCCCGGCGACTGGAGCACCTCATCGCCGCTACCGACCGGCGCCTCCGCCGCGACGGCGCGCTTCGGTCGGGATTCTGATCGACTCGCCGGTCACCGCGCAGACCCCTCGAGCTGTTCGGCGGCCTGATCGAGCCCGGCTTCAGCCCGCCCTAGAACGAGAGGGGCGCTTCGGGGGGCGATGCCGGGGGGAGTGGCGGCAGCACCGGCACGGCTGTGGCCGGCGTCACGGGGCGCGGTGGGAGCGCCGGGGCGGCGGGGGGGGGATTGCCGAACAGCTCCTCGAGCCCCTCGAGCCCTCGCTCGAAGCCGTCTTTGATGATCCCCTCGGCGGTGTTGTCGACGATCCGGGCGATGAGGCCGTCGATCGCCCCGGCGTCGAACTGCGGCCGATCGGATGTCCCCTTGAGCGGAATCACCAGCGGCGTCCGCAGCAGCTTCGCCAGCTGCGGCGCGCCCGCGACGAGGTCTCCTCGGAAGCCGATCTCGACCACCATCGCGAGGGTCCCGTCGGCCCCCACGCTCCCGGCAGAGCGGAGCTTCAGCTGACCTATGTCCATCACGAGGCCGTCGTGCCAGGCACGCCCCGCGGCGAGGCGGACGCGGACCGGCTCGGGGCGGACCCGCAGAAGGACCGCTCTGTCGCCGAAAGCGAAGCGCGGATCGATGGCCGCCTGGAGCTTGGCGACGAGATTCGCCAGCGGGGCCATCAGCGGCCCCGGGGTGACCTCGAGATTCTCAAACACCATCTCCCCGGCGGCATCCCCGCCCCAGGGATCGGAGAGCGGGAGCCGGGCCCCGGCCACGTCGATGCTCACCAGTCCTTGCGTCCGCATCGAGCGGCCGACGATCGGGAACATCCAGTTCATCCACCGGTCGGCGAGCGGCCCGGCGAGCACCATCCGCTCGACGACCCTCCCCTTCGGGACGATGAGCTCGCCGGGGGCCGGGAGGAGCTGCACCCACGGCGCGCCGCGCAGCCGGCCGCCACCGAAGCCGACGTCGAACGGCCCGAGGGCTAATTGCCCCTCGAAGAGCCGCAGCGGCGTCTCACCGGCGTCGAGCCGCATCCCCTCGAGAGCCCCGGCTGACCAGGTCGTTGAGGAATCGATCGACAGGCTCCGCAGCCAGGCGGCGGTGTCGTTACGCGCCTGGGGCTGGAGCGACACCGGCAGTGCCGCCCGGACCGGCCTCTCGGGATCGGCCTCGCGCCCCCCGCCCCGGATTGCCGCCAGCCAGTTCTCGGGGAACGGCACCTCGGTCTTGGGCGGCGGTGCATCCTCGACCACGGCTGGCGCCGCTGTCGGTCTGCCCGGTGCGACGCCATCGAGGACGAGACGGACAAGCGGCTCGACCGGCGCCCGCAGCGCGAAGGGACGGGCTGCACCGCCGGCAAGCTCGAGTCGACCTCCCGTCCAGGGAAGGAGAAGCCTGGAGATCATCCCCCAGTCGTAATTGAGCGTGCCGCCAACATCGAGGAGGGGGCGCGACGAGCACTCGTGGACCGTCCCCACGGCCGCTGCGGCCACGGTCGACGACTCGAGCACGAGTCGGTTGATGGCCAGCGCGTCGCCGACCGGCGCACGGGTCAGCTCGACGAGGAGCCGGGCCCGTGGCTCCGCCCACACCTCACGCGCCGGGGCACCCGTGGGATCGATCGGCGCCGACGATCGCGGATCGGTGGTCGTCGAGAGGGAGAGTTGGTTGCCGGTGGCATCGACGAGGAGATTGAGCCCCGCCGGGGTCTCCTGGAGATCGACCGTCCCCCACACCCGCCCCGCCGCAGGCCAGCGCTCGACCGTCACCGGATCGACAAACCACGTCGCCATCCTTCCCACATCGCACTGCCATTGGACGCGGCCACGGCATCGGCCCGGTTCATCCCACGGACGCCAAGGGCCGCTGGGGGCCGGCCGTCCGGCCGGCAGCGGAAGGATCGTCAATCCGCCAGTCCGCAGCGAGAGGCTCGCCGTCAGGACCTCGGCGGAGGAAATGTCGACCCGGCCACTGGCGGCATCGATCGTGCCGGCGGCCGTGGCGACCAACCTCGGCTCGACGATCCGCCCGCCGTCGATGTCGAGCTTCACAACCTCCCCGCCGGCCCGGGTCACCTGCCACGATTCACCGTGGGCTGACAGCGACGCCGAGGCCTCGACCGTACCTCCGAGACGGGTCGACGGGAGGGCAGCATCGCCGAGGAGCGCCGCGAGCCGGGCCTGCCAGCCAGCCAGATCCCCCTGCAGCGACCAATCGACCGAGATCCCCGTCGAGGTTGGCGCCGGCCGCAGCCACGCCCCGCGCCGACGCGTCAGCCCGATCAGCGACGGAAAGAGGGCGGGATCGACCAACGCCCCTCCAGCGACGTTCACCTCGAGGCGATCCCCCGCCGCGGCAAACGCCGAGCGCGCCGTGTCGATAACCATCGTGCCATCGGCCACCGATCCGGCCGCCGAGGCATCGATCGTAATCTCATCGTCGATCCAGTCGGGGCGACCAGCGGCGAGCCAGCGGAGGCCGGTCACGCTGCCGGTGACCGAGGCGGTCGCCGCGCCGTTGGCCGGCGTTCGCTGGAGTGTGGCCCGACCGCGCGTCGTACCGGCGAGATCGACGCCGCGGAGGTCGAGGACCTCACCGGCGTCAGCAACGAGCCGACCGAGGTCGACGGTCCATTGGAGATCGGACGACTCGGTCGTGCCCGACGCCGACACCTCGAAGGCCGACGTCGCCAACCGCGCCTCCTCCACGCGGAGCCGCTCCCCCCGTCCGGCACCTCGCCGGGAGCGCAGCCAACCGACGAACGGCTCCGGCCAACGGAGCTGCCTCGTCCCCTGAACAACCTCCAGATCGCGGGCCCCGACGCGGACCTCCAGAACTCGCTCCGTCCCCTCCGCCCGCCCTGCCGCGGCGATCTGCAGCTGCCCGCCGGCGACCCGGACATCGGGACGAACGTGCAGTCCACCGCTGACGCTCCGCGACGCCGCCGCCAGGTCGATGTCGACGGCCAGCGCGAAGTCGTCGCCGATGAGCAACTCGGCCCACTCCCAGGCGGTCCCTTGGGGCAGACCGATCCGCCCCGACGCTTCCGCCCGGAACAGGGGGGACTCGATCCGGCAATCGCGGAGCGTGACGGTCGAGCCGTCCATCGAGACGTCGACCGGCGCCTCCCAGCGTTCGAGGGCCACCAGTCGCTCGAGCGTGTCGGCCCGGCAGATGGCGAGCCGGGCGCCGTCGACGCGCCCAGCCACACGCAGCCCTTGGCCGGCGCGGGTGGCGGAGGGGAGTTGGATGTCGAGACGGACATCGGCCGTCCCTTCGAGCACGCGGGGGAGATCAAACCTGGCGGCAACGACCCGTGACAGGTCGAGCGGCACTCCATTGCCCGCCACGGCGAGGGAGCGGGGAGTCGGCACTCCGGGGTCGTTCGGGGAGGAGATCGACCAGCCGCCGGCCCGCGCCAGGCTCGCGGTGGCGGCGGTGACGATCGTCGTCCGATCGAGCCGCGACGGCGCAGGAGGATCGTTCGGTGCCGACGGCGGCGCGGCGAAGGCCGCCGCGAGATCGCGCTTTGGGGCCCCGGTGTGCACCACCCGTCCAGCGAGCGTCCAGCCCGCCAGCGTCGCCCCCGGTCGGATGCTTCCGGCCGCGATCAGCTCCGTCATCCGCCAGGCGTCGTCCCGTTCGACGTCGACCACTTCGACCGAGGCATCGACGACCTCGAGCTCCAGCGAAGGCGAGGATCCTGCCCGGGCCGTCGCCGCGATCCACGGGGCGAGGAGATCCTCGATCCCGCTTCCCCCGCGCCGTACCTCGACCAGCGCCTCCCCTCCCACCAGCCGCACCGTCCCTAGATCGCTGCGGTCGACGAGCAACTTGAGCAGGCCACGATCAACGATCATCCGCCGTGCGGCAGCGACCGGTCGGCCGCCGCGGTCGACAAGCATCACATCGCGGTACTCGACCGCTCCGAACCAATTCCAGGTGGCGGCCCGGCTCGAGATCCCGCCGTCGATGCCGGCCAGCGCCATCGCCAGCGGCCAGTCGCGCAGCGGCGTCTTCACCACCGCGGCCGGCGCAAACCAGACCGCAGCGCCGATCGCCGCCAGGACCACCGCCCAGCGGAGGGCCCGGCGGCCCCGCGGGCGCCCGTCAGCCTCATGCGCTCGGGTGTTTCGCGTCGCCATGGGGCGGAGTATAGAAGTGCCCCCCTGATTTCCCGTAGGTCAGCTTTCACCCCCGGACGCGAGGAAATCCCCCAGTTCCTCCAGGTCCCGTGGCGTGTCGAGGTCGCGGAAGCTCCACAGGCCCGGATCGGTTGCGCAAAGGTCGCTTTCAGGCACAACGATCGCTCTGCTTGCCCGGCCGAGACTCTCCACCAGCGACCGCGGGTCGCGCCGGCCTGCCGCGAGGTGGGCCTCGATCGCCGCCAAAACCTCTGGCCGGACCGCCGACACGAGCACCTGAAGATGGCCCCCCACCTCCGGCACCACCCACAGCGGCGCTCCCGGGCCTGTCAGAAGCCCCTCCCGCAGCAGCCCGAGGATCTGCGGACGAATCAGCGGCACGTCGCACGACACGACGAGCACCGTCGGCGCAGCGTTGCCGAGGGCCCGCAGCCCGTCGGCGATCCCCGCCAGCGGCCCGCTCCCGGGGGCGCTGTCGCGCACCACCTCTACAGGCCCTCGTAGGGGAGGCAGCTCCTGCCCCGGCGCCGCCACGACGACGATCTTCCCCGCCACGCTCCCCACCCGCCCGCAGACCCGCTCGAGCAGGGTCTTTCCCGCCAGCACCAGCCCCGCCTTGCCACCGGGGGACACGATCCCGGCACTGGACAATCGCGACGAACGTCCGCCGGCGAGCACGATCGCAGCAGTCGAATCCATCGTCGCTCCCGCTCCATTCATGCGGTACCCACATCGATCGCGCCAGGAGGCGAGTCTATACTTCCCGCCGCGCGCCACAGTCCCGGCGCACCAGAGTCTTGCCGCCCACAGTTTCGCCGGAGACCGCCCCATGCCCCACTCGCTTCCCCGCGCCCTAGCCGTCTTTCTCACCGTCGTTGTGGCCACCACCGCGCCCATCCTCCGCGCCGAGGAGATTCCGGCGACAGCGAGCCTGCCATCGATCTTCAACGGCCGGGATCTGACCGGCTGGACGCCCCCCGCCGAACCCCACTGGAAGGTCGTCGACGGGATCCTCATCGGCGAAAACGACGCCGAGAAGAAGGGCTCGATGCTCTACACCGAGAAGGCCTACGGCGACGTGATCCTCGAAGGTGAGGTGCGCTTTGAAGGGGAGATCGACAGCGGGTTCATGGTCCGCAAGCCGGAATTGCAATTGCAGATCGGCGTCTCGCGCAGCCTCAAGCGCGACATGACCTGTTCGTTCTACGTCGGGAATTATCCTGAAGAAGCGCAGGCCAAGCGCGCCGGCGACTTGCTCAAGCCGGGAGATTGGAACCGGATCCGGATCCGTGCCGAGGGGGACACCTTCACCGTCTGGCTCAACGGCGAGCCGGTGTCGCAGTACACGTCGCCGAAATACGCCGACCCGGCCCCGATCGGACTCCAGATCCATGGCGGGCTTTCGATGAAGGTGGAGTTCCGCGACCTCCGCGCGTTGGAGCTTGAGTGAGCCGGATGGCTACGCTCCCACGAAGCGGGCGATCCGGTCGAGGCCGCGCTCGAGCTTCTCTTCGCTGGAGGCAAAGCTCATCCGCACGTTCCCCTCGGCGCCGAACGCACTCCCGGCGACGAGGGCGACGTGCTCCTTCTCGAGGAGCGCCTCACACCAGGCCGCGCTCGTCGTGATGCCATGGGTGCCGCGGGCGAGGATCGGGCTGATGTCGAAGAAGGCATAGAAGGCGCCGCCGATGTCGGGAATGCGAACGCCCGGGATCGCCCGCAGCCGGGCCGCGACGAGGTCGCGGCGGACCTGAAAGGCAGCGTTCATCGTGGCCACGCATTCCTGGGGGCCGTTCAGCGCCGCAAGCGCCGCATGCTGGCTGACGCTGCAGGGATTGCTCGTCTCCTGGCTCTGGAGATTGCCGATCGCCTTGGCGAGCGGCTCCGGGCAGATCGACCAGCCGATCCGCCAGCCGGTCATCGAGTAGGTCTTGCTGACACCGGCGACGACGACGGTGCGGTCGGCGAGGCCGGGGCGGAGGGTGGGGAACGAGACAGCCTTCCGGCCGTCGAAGACGAGCTGGTCGTAGATCTCGTCGGCGACGACCGAGAGATCGGCAGCGATGGCCACGTCGGCGAGATTCCCCAGCTCCTGAGGCGAATAGACCACCCCGGTGGGATTGCTCGGCGAGCAGAGGAGGAGCATCCGCGAGGCCGGGGTAAGCGCGGCGCGGAGGGCCTCCGGACGGAGCTTGAAATCATCCTCGAGGCGCGTCGGGAGGATCACCGGCCGCGCTCCGGTGAGCTTGATGAGCTCCGCATAGCTCACCCAGTAGGGGGCAGGGACGATCACCTCGTCCCCCTCGTCGAGGAGCGCCGTGAAGACGTTGTGGAGCGCGTGCTTGGCGCCGTTGGAGACGACAACCTGTGCCGCCGTCACCGCCAAGCCGGTGCGGCGGGTGTAGTCGGCGGCCACCGCTTTGCGGAGATCGGGGATACCGGCCGCCGGCGTGTATTTCGTCCGCCCGGCGTGGATCGCCGCCTCAGCGGCTCGGCAGATGTGGTCGGGGGTGGGAAAGTCGGGCTCACCGACCGACAGATCGATGACATCGACCCCCGCCGCGGCCATGGCCTGGGCCCGGGCCGCCATGGCAAGCGTGGCGGAGGGTTCGAGGGCGTGCATCCTTGTGGCGATGGCGAGGGGGGAGCGACGAGAGGCGGACACGGGCGAGGGGTGGGACATGCGGTTGGGAGGGTGCCGGGGAGGAGCCGATAGGAGAGGGGAAACGCGGCACGTTTTGCGTGCTGTCGGCGCGTCGTGCATGATACCACCGCGGTGAGAGTTCCACAGCCGCCGCACGCTCCACCGACCCCAGGAATGCCCCAACCATGGCAGCCCCTCACGGCGATTCTTCCCCGCGATCCGACTCCCTCCCTGCCAACCGGACGCGCGGCCGCACGGGGCTGTGGCTCATCGGCGCTAAAGGGGGCGTGGCGACGACCGTGATCACCGGTCTGGCGGCCCTGGCCCGCGGCGCGACCGAGCCCCATGGTCTTGTGACAGCGCTTTCACCCTGCGCGCCGCTCGATCTGGTCGGCTTCGACGAGATCGTCATCGGCGGCCACGACATCCGCCCCGGCCATCTCGCCGACGAGGCGCGGCGGATGTGGGTCGAGAGCCGGGCGATCACCCCGGAGGTGCTCGATGCCGCCGCCGACTCCTTCGCCACCATCGAGCAGCGGCTCCGCCCGGGCACCGTCGTCGCCGCCGGGGACAAGATCCGCGAGCTCGCCGATCCCTCGGTCGCGAATGTCGTTGAGACCCCACGGGAGGCGATCGACCGGATCCGCGCCGACATCGAAGCCTTCGCGGCCCACGACAACCTCCGACACGTCGTCGTCGTCAACGTCGCCTCCACCGAGCCCCCCGCCGACCGACCAATCCCCGAGCGGTGGAGCGAGGTCGCCGCGCTCCTCGGGGATGCCGCTGCTTGCCCGCTGCCGGCGAGCAGCCTCTATGCCGTGGCGGCCTTCGAGGCGGGCGCGTCGTACGTCAACTTCACCCCCTCCACCGGCTCGACGCCGCCGGCCCTGTGCGAGCTCGCCCTCGCGCGCGGCCTGCCCCACGCCGGCTGCGACGGCAAGACCGGCGAGACGCTCCTGAAGAGCGTCCTGGCGCCGATGTTCGCGGCCCGCAATCTCGAGGTGATGAGCTGGGTGGGGCACAACATCTTCGGCAACATGGACGGCAAGGTGCTCGACGACCCGCGCAACAAGGCCGCCAAGGTGCGCAGCAAGGACCACCTCCTCGCCTCGATCCTCGGCTATCCTCCACAGACCCACGTCTCGATCGAGTACATCCGGTCGTTGGGCGACTGGAAGACGGCCTGGGACCATGTCCACTTCCGCGGCTTCCTCGGCACGCCGATGACGTTCCAGTTCACGTGGCAGGGTTGCGATTCGATCCTCGCCGCGCCGTTGGTCATCGATCTGGTGCGCCTCACCGAACGCGCCTGGCGCGGCGGTGAGCGCGGGATGCTCCGTGGTCTGGCGCCGTTCTTCAAGAGCCCGCTCGGCGTCGGTGAGCAGGACTTCGCCAAGCAGTGCGCGATGCTCGATGCGTGGCTCGAATCACTCGCGCAGAGTTCGTCGGAAGCGCTTCGCTGACACGCTCAGCGGCGTCCGCGACGACAGCGCTGCGATCGATGCGCGACGATCGATGACGACAGCCCGTGAAAAAAATCGTGGCTTCTTCACGATTTTCTCTTGACAGTTTTCAACGCAATCCTTCACAACACTCCTAGTGATGCGTTCGAGGCGTCATGGTCGACCCGCCGATACGGGGTCCGACGAGACCATTCAATCGGATTCGTTTCCGGTACGTCGTCCGATCCCTTCAACAGAGTGCCCGAGGGATCGGTCGAGGGTTTGAGTTCGGGTGCTCGACGCTAGGAGCCATCACCATGGCGAAGAAGAAGAAGAAGGCTGCCAAGAAGGTCGCCAAGAAGAAGGGCAAGAAGTAATTCCTTCCCGGCGACGATCCGCGACGCGGCCTTAGGCCGTGCGAGCGGGCACCGAGCCGGGAACCCTTCCTGACCAGACGAGAAAGGCCGGCCCGGGCCCTTGGGCGCCCGGGCCGGCCTGATTTTTGCGCTCGTCCCCATCTTTTCCGGCACGGCCGCTTCCGTCCGGCCCGTTCTCAGGCCATAGTGGCCGGATGAACGACCCAGAACCACGCGGTGAGTATCTTCTCGTCGCCTGCCAGGCCGGCGCCGAAGATGTCGTCGCCGCCAGAATGGTGCAAGCCCTGCCCGGATCGACCCGCGGCGCCTGGCGGCGGGGGGTCGTCACCTTCCGCCTCCCTCCCGGCCTCGATCCGAGCCCCGCCGATCTCGATCGCGTGCGCGATTCACTTGTCGTCGCCCGCACGCTCTTCCGCTGCTACGGCCAGATCCGTTGGGATGACGAAGCCGGAAAACTCGCCGCCCTCCGCGAACGCCTCCCCGCCGCCGGCTTCGATGCTGTCCATCTTTATCCGCGCGATCTCCGCGCCCTGGCCGCGGCCGACGTCGTCGCCGACATGCCCCGGGTGGCGACGGCCGCGGGGCTCGCCGCGGCCTTTCCGGAGGCGACCCTCGGCATCGCCCGTCCGGGAGATCTCGTCCTTGACTGCCTCTCCGACGGCGATGACCGCTGGTGGATCGGCTGGCACAGGGCCTCCTCGCCCTCGACCTGCTGGCCCGGCGGGCTCCATCCGCGCCCCCTCCCTGGCGACAAGGTGTCGCGCGCGTGGCTCAAGCTCGACGAAGCGATTGCGAGCTTCGGCGTCGAGTTCCGCGAAGGTCAGCACGCCTGCGAGCTCGGTGCCGCCCCCGGCGGTGCCTGCCAGCGGCTCCTCGAGAGTGGCCTCGAAGTGGTCGGTATCGATCCAGCGCTGGTCGATCCGGTCGTCGCCGCGCTTCCCGGCTTCATGCAATGGCGGAAGCGGGCCCGCGACGTGCCCCTCCGCGACCTGCGCGGATTCGAGTGGGTCATCGCCGACATGAACATCGATCCGACGAGCACCCTCGAAGAGGTCGGTCGCGTCGTCACCGCCCCGGGCTCGCGAGCGGGCGGGATCATCGCCACCCTCAAGATCCCCGACTGGTCGCGGGCCACGGGCCTGGATGCATGGCTCGGGCAATTCCGCTGCTGGGGATTCACGCCGCGGGCCCGGCAGCTCTCCACCGGGGGCCGGGAGGTGTGTGTCGTGGCGCTGCGGACAGGCCCGCGCCGCAGCCGGCGCGGCGGTCAGGCCGTGGCCCGGGAGGGGGATGGCATCAGGAGGGCGCGCCCCGCCAGACGTCGGCCGGATCGGTGAGGCTCCCCGACACCAGGTGCACCATCCCCGCCGCGGTGTCGAGGACGAGCGCCCCATCGGCATCGATCCCGTGACAGACGCCGACGAGACGGCGCCCATCGTCGCGGTGCACCGTGACGACGGTGCCGACGAGGCTGCACAGCGGCCGGTAGCGTTCCACGAGCACCCCCGGATCGCGCGACGTCTCGCCCAAGAGGGAGAGCAGCCGGGGGACGAAGACGCCGAGGAGCCGTTCACGTGCGAGCGCCCGGCCGGTGAGGTCGGGAAGCGTCGCGACCCGGCCCCGCAGATTCTCGGGGGCATCGGCGGCCGATCCGGTCGTGTTCACACCGACGCCGAAGATCACCCGTCCGCCAGGGACGGTCTCGACGAGAATGCCGGCCAGCTTCCGACCGCCGGCAACGACATCGTTGGGCCAGCGGACCCGCGTGCCGATCGCCGGCTCGAGGAAGGCCAAGCTCTCGGCTAGCGCCACGCCGCAGGCGAGCGACCACAGCGGCGAGACGCGCCCGCTTGCCTCCCCTCCCACCCGCGCCGCATCGACGACAAGGCTCGTCGCCAGGCTCCCCGGGGCCTGCCACCATCCCGCCCCGCGCCGCCCCCGCCCGGCAGTCTGCCGATCGGCGACGACCGCCAGGGGCAATCGCACGCCTGGTTCGGCGGCCAACAACCGGGCCCGTTCCATCGTCGAGGCCACCTCCGCGAGGACCTCGATGGCGGCCAAGCCGGTGGCCCGCTCAAGCGCGGCGCGATCGAAGGGCTCGGGATCGACGATTCGATCGATCGGCACGGATAAGTCCTTCCTGGCGACGCCGGGAATGAGGGAAAAGGCCGATCCCCTCTTTACCCAGTTCTCCCCGGAAGCGGCAGTCCCCCCAAACGAATTTCCAGATCGGGGTACGACCTTGACCCTGCGGCGGATGGCGTGGTACCCCCCCGGGCTGTCGACGCTCACCCCTCCATCCCATCAACATTTCCCGGCCCGGCAAGGGATCGATCCGTGCGCTTAAAGATCCGTGTCGCCGTGCGGAGCCTGACTGTGGCGCTGCTGTGCGCGCTCTGGCTCGGGGCGACGGTCACGGACGCCCAGACGGTGTCACTTCCCACGCCCCCCTCGTCGCAGCTCGACCGGGTCATGCCGGTGCAGTATCTCGCCCCGCCGCCGACCCAGTGGGATCCCTACGCGCCCCAGGGTACGCAGCTTCCTGCCGCCGCGCCCCAGGCGGGCAACTGGGCCCCCTCCGCGCTCAGCGGCCAGCCGGGCTATCCGGGCTACTCGACCGCGGCGCCGTCGCTGGTCCCTCCCCAGGCTCCCTACGGCGCACCGCCGCCATCCTCCTCGATGTCGTCCTTGTCGCCGCAGGCGATCATGGCCAGCCCAACGATGCAGCAGACGATGCGCGTCTTCCAGGGGGTGCGCGGGAGCTGGGCCTATCTCTATGGCAGCGGCGATGGCACGAGCGTCGGGGTCAACGAGCTCGACACCACCGCCACGTTTGCGATCCCGTTCTTCCACGACTCCCAAGCCAATCTGAACCACGCGCCCCTCCTCATCACTCCGGGCTTCGGCCTCCAGCTCTGGGACGGACCGCAGACGACGCCGACGATGCTCGCCGATCTCCCCCCGAGCACGTACGACGTCTTCGTCGACGCGGCCTGGAACCCGCAGTTCACACCGCTGTTCGGTGCTGAACTGGGGATCCGCACCGGCATCTACACCAACTGGGACGTGATGGTGTCGCAGAGCTGGCGCATCATGGGGCGCGCCGTCGGCACGCTCCAGCTGACGCCGACGATGCAAGGCAAGGCGGGGATCGTCTACCTCGACCGCAATCAGGTGAAGCTCCTCCCCGTCGTTGGCATGACCTGGGTGCCCAACGCCAACGCCCGCTACGACATCCTCTTCCCCACCCCGAAGGCGGCCTGGCGGTTCAGCGAGGTGGCCAACCGCTCGCTGTGGGGCTACGTGGCGGGGGAGTACGGTGGCGGCGCGTGGACCTTCCGCCGCTCCACCGGCCAGATCTCCCCCTTCGACTACAACGACATCCGCATCGTCCTCGGCGGCGAGCTCGTGCCGAAGACGCCGCAGGGCCTCACCGGCCATCTCGAGGTCGGGTATGTCTTCTACCGGCAGCTGTTCTTCGTCGACGGCCCCCCGCAGATCCAGGATCTCGACGATACCTGGATGATTCGCCTCGGCCTGGGCTACTGACGGGCCCCGCGCCCGGAGATCCTCACTTGCACCGTCACGTCTCTCCATTGCTGTTGCTCACCGTGCTCGTCATGCTCGTCATGCTCGTCATGGCAGCACCGACGTTCGCCGCCGACGAGCCGCTCCCTCTTCCACTCCCGCTTCCGCCGACGATCGACGACGACGCCGGCTCGATCGACGTCGCAGTGCCGCTGCCGGCGGTGGAGGCGTTCGTCCCCGGCCGGGTTCGCCTGGCTGCGATCGGCGATCCCCAGGATCTCCAGGAGCCTCTCCTCCTCGACGACTTGGCGCCGCCGGGGCAGCCGCGGCAGGAGTTTGAGCCGCCGGCAGGGCGGAAGCTTCCCCCTGGAGCGAAGCCGGGGATGCTCCAGCAGGCGATCTCCACGATCACCGAGCTCCCCAAGCTCGGCAGCGACGGCCTCGGGCTCACGGTCCTCGATCAGTCGGTAACCCTCGGCCTGCCGGCGCCGACGGTCGATTCCCCGCTCCTCATCACGCCCGGCTTCAGCGCCACGCTCGTCGACGCCCCGGCCGGGGTCGATCTGCCCAGCGACCTCTACGAGGGCTACATCCAGGCGCGCTGGCTGCGGAAGATCGGCAAGCGCTTCGGCGTCGATCTCGCCGTCGCCCCCGGCTGGTACAGCGACTTCCACAACGACTCCTCCCAGAGCTTGCGGATCACCGGCCATGGCTTCGGTGCCTGGGAGGCGACCGACAATCTCCGCGTCGTCGCCGGCCTGATCTACCTCGACCGCTACGACGTCGACATGCTCCCGGCCGGCGGCCTCGTCTGGACCCCGGCCGACGACCAGCGCTTCGAGCTCATCTTCCCGCGCCCGCGCCTCGCCTGGCGTTTCGCCGAGCACCCCCGTGCCGCCCACTGGAGCTATCTCGCGGCGGAGTTCGGCGGCAACCAATGGGCGATGCAATCGGCGACCGGCGCCGACGAGGTGGTCGTGATCCGCGACTACCGTCTGATCGCCGGCTGGGAACGAAAGCCGGCTGATCTGGGGATCTCGTGGCGGCTCGAGACCGGCTTCGTCTTCGGCCGCACCGTGCAGTACTACGACTCCGACACGCCGACCGCCCACCCCGGCAACACCTTCATGGTCCGCGCTGGGGCGTGGTACTAGCTTCATCGTGGACGATTCCCTCCATGGCCTCACCTGCGGCGCTCCATCTGAATGACTAAGATGGAGGCATGCCCCGCGCGCCATCTCATCCTCGTTTCTGCCCGGCCCACCGCGATTCTGTCGTGGTCACGGCCCTCCTTGTGGCCACCTGCGTGACGATGCTCACCGGCGGTTGTACGAAGCCGGCCCCGCCGCGGGCATTGAAAGCGCCGACGAAGATCCGCGTCGCCGCCGCCACTGATCTCCGCTCCTGCCTCGAAGCCCTCACCAACGCCTTCCAGGTCGAGCATCCCAACTTCGACCTCCTCCCTACCTTCGGGGCTTCTGGGGTCCTGCTGACCCAGCTCAAAAGCGGCCTCGAGACCGATCTCTACCTCTCTGCCGACGTCGCCTACGCCCACGATCTCGCGGCCGCCGGCCTCGCGGCCGAGGCCGATGTCTTCGAGAGCGGCCAGGGGCGGCTGGTCATCTGGGTGCGCAACGAATCGCCGATCGACGTCCTCAAGCTCGGCGCCGAGGCGCTGCTTGACCCGTCAGTGCGCCGCGTCGCGATCGCCAATCCCCTCCACGCCCCTTATGGCCGGGCCGCTGTTGCGGCGCTGGAGCATCTCGGGCTCCACGATCGCCTCAAAGAGAAGCTCGCCGTCGGCGAGAGCGCGGCGCAGGCAGCGCAGTATGTCGAGAGCGGTGCGGCGGAGGTGGGCATCCTGCCAATGGCGCTGGCGAAGGGAACGAGGCTCTCGGAGCGCGGCCGCTTCTGGGCGGTGCCGGCCGAGGCCCACCCCCCGATCCGCCACGGCGGCGCGATCCATGCCCGCGCCATCGACCGCGAAGCGACGGTGACCTTCCGCGATTTTCTCCTCGCGCCGGCCGGTCGTGCGATCCTCGCCCGCTATGGGTTTGAGTTCCCAGCGGTGCCGTGACCCTCAGGATCTCTTCCCTTGGACGTCACCGCCGCCTGGCTCACGTTCCGACTCGCCGCTACAACGACGCTCCTCCTCGCTGCCGTCGGCCTGCCGCTGGCGTGGTGGCTCGCCGCTCCGCCCGGCCGCGGCGCGGGTCTGCGGGGCATCGTGGAGGCGGTCTGCACGCTGCCGCTGGTGCTGCCGCCAACGGTGGCCGGCTTTTTCCTCCTCGTCGCCACCGCCCCCCAGAGCTTCGTCGGGAGCGTCTGGGGGAGGCTCACCGGGGGCACGCTCCCGTTCACATTCAGCGGCATTCTCCTCGCCGCGGTGCTCATGAATCTCCCCTATGCGATCGGGCCGTTCACCGCAGCCTTCGCCGCCCTCGACCGCCGCCTCGTCGAGGCCTCCTGGTGCCTGGGGGAGTCGCGCACCGCGACGATCCTCCGCGTCGTCCTCCCCGCCTGCTGGCCGGGAATCGTCACCGGCCTGGTGATGACCTTCGCCCACGTTGTTGGGGAGTTCGGCGTGGTGCTGATGGTCGGGGGCAACATCCCCGGCATCACCCGCACCCTCTCGGTGGCGCTCTACGACGACGTCCAGGCGCTCGATCATCCCTCGGCGGCACGGACGGCCTCGGTGCTCGTCGTCGTGGCGCTGGTGGCGCTGGTGACCGTGCAGCGGCTCGGGCGGCGGCCGGTGGAGAAGGGATCGGGCCGATGAGCCACACCGAGCACAGGCTCGTCGCCGCCTTCACCCTCCGCCATCGATCCGGCACGACGATCGACGGCTCCGTCGAGACCGGCGGCGGCGTGATCGTTCTCTACGGTCCCTCGGGCTGTGGCAAGACGACGGTCCTGCGGGCGCTGGCTGGCCTCGACCAGCCGGCGACGGGGCAGATCGCGTTCGATGGCGTGCCGTGGTTCGACGCCACGCGGGGCATCGACCTGCCGCCGCAGGCGCGCGATGTCGGAATGCTCGGCCAAGAGCTCGCCCTCTTTCCCTGGCTCGACGTCGCCGGAAACGTCGGCTACGCGCTGCGTCGCCTCCCCGCAGCGGAGCGTGCCGTGCGCGTCACCGAGGCCCTCCGCCGCTTCGATCTCGACAGCCTCGCTCGGCGGATGCCGGCGACGCTCTCCGGCGGCCAGCAGCAGCGCGTGGCGCTGGCGCGGGCCCTGGTGCGCCGGCCGCGGCTCCTCCTCCTTGATGAGCCGCTCTCGGCGCTCGACACGCCGCTCCGCGCGCTGTTGCGGCCGGCCCTGCGACGCTGGCTCATCGAGACGGGGCTGCCGGTCGTCCTCGTCACCCACGACCACACCGAGGCCCTGGCGCTCGGCGACGGAATCGTCGTCATGGAGGAGGGGAGGGTGCTCCAGACGGGGACGGTGGCCGAGGTCTTCAGCCGTCCAGCCGATGCGCGCGTAGCGCGGATCGTCGGCACCGAATCGATTCTGTGCGGCGAGGTGATCGCCGTCGAGGCGGGGCTGGCGACGGTCGATGTCGCCGGGGTGCGGCTGACGGCCGTCGCTCCCCCCGACGGCGGCCGGCTCGTCCATGTCTGCCTCCGCGCCGAAGAGGTCGTCCTCCTGCGGCACACCGACGGGGGCGTCAGCGCCCGCAACCGCTTCCCCGCCACGGTGCGCTTCGTGGTCCCCGAGGGGCCGCTTGTCCGCGTCGGCCTTGATGCCGGTTTCGAGCTGACGGCGCTGGTCACGCGCGCTGCTGCCGAGGAGCTCGCGCTCCTCCCGGGTGAGCGTGTGCTGGCGGCGGTGAAGGTGCCGGCGGTCCATCTCGTGCCAAGGGAGGGCCGTCCGCCCCTCAAGTTCGCTGTTTCAACCGCGATCCCCCGGTGACTATCATGGGAGATCCCAGCGCCGTCCGGAGCCGTGCGCTGACCGTTTCCGGCCTGTCCGTCGCCATTATCACCCCTGTCGAGAGTGCCTCCCATGCCGCTTCGTCGCGTCGCCACGATCCTCTTCGGCCTCCTCCTTGCCGCGCCCGGCGCCGGGCTCCGCTTCACCGCAGCCGCCGAGCGCTGGGAGCAGCTTCCCGAGAAGCAGCCCGCCGGCGGCGCCGCCGACGAGGTGCCCGCCGCGAAGAAGGGGGTGGCCGACTGGATCTGGGGCCCGAGCGACGACGGTGAATACCGGCTCTCCAAGTCGTTCACCGGCGGAGCCCGGACGGGGATCGTCACCGCCACGGCCGACAATCGGATGACGCTTCTCCTCAACGGCAAGGAGATCGCCAAGGGGGACTCCTGGGAGAATCCGGTGGCGGTCGATGTCACGAAAGACCTCAAGGCCGGCGACAACGAACTGATCGCCATCGTCGCAAACGAAGGGGGCCCGGCTGGGTTTTCTTGCCGGATCGTCCTCACGACCGCCGATGGGAGCGAGCAGGTGATCGCCACCGATGGCAGCTGGAAGGGGGCCCCAGCTGGCAAGCCGACCGAGGCGGTCGCCGTCCGCATCGTCGCCAAGGCGGGGGAAGGCCCGTGGAAGGATGCTCTCGCCGGCCAGGCCCGGGCTGCCACAGCGCAGCCTTTCAATCTCCTTCCCGGCTTCCAGGTTGAGAAGCTGTTCACGGTGCCTCAAGACTTGCTCGGCTCGTGGGTCTGCCTCACCACCGATCCCAAGGGCCGGCTGATCGCCAGCGACCAGGGGGACAAGGGGCTCGTGCGGATCACGCCGGCGCCGCTCGACGGCTCGAAGCCGACGGTTGTGGAGAAGATTCCGGTCGCGCTCTCCGGTGCCCAGGGGCTCCTCTGGGCGTTTGACGCGCTGTATGTCGTCTGCAACGGCGGCCCCGGCAGCGGCCTCTACCGGGCGACCGATTCCAACGGCGACGACATCCTCGACCATGTCGAGAAGCTCCGGGCGTTTGAGGGGGGCGGGGAGCATGGTCCCCATGCCATCCGCCTCTCCCCCGACGGCAAGAAGCTGTTCATCATCTGCGGCAACCACACCCTCCCGCCGTTCGCCGTGAAAAACATCACCGAGCCGCAATCGCTCGGCGGCATCCGGCCCAACCAGCGCCGCGTCGAGCTTCCCCCGGAGGCGTCGAGCCGCCTGCCCGCCAACTGGGACGAAGATCTCCTCATCACGCGCCTCTGGGACGCCGGGGGCCATGCCGTCGGAATCCTCGCGCCGGGGGGCTATGTCGTCAGCACCGATCCCGATGGCAAGGAGTGGGAAATCTGGACCGGCGGCTACCGCAATCCCTACGACTTCGCCTTCAACGCCGACGGCGAGATGTTCGTCTACGACGCCGACATGGAATGGGATTTCGGGTCGCCGTGGTATCGACCGACGCGCGTCAACCATGCCACGAGTGGCAGTGAGCTCGGCTGGCGTTCGGGCGCCGGCAAGTGGTCGCCGGCGCTGCCCGACAGCCTCCCGGCGCTCGTCGACATCGGCCCCGGCTCGCCGGTCGGCGCCTCCTTCGGCTACGGCGCGAAGTTCCCCGCCAAATATCAGAAGGCCTTCTTCGTCTGCGACTGGACGTTCGGCACGATGTACGCGATCCACCTCACGCCCGACGGCTCGACCTACCAAGGCGAGAAGGAGGAGTTCGTGTCGCGGACGCCGCTCCCGCTGACTGATATGACGATCGGCCAGGATGGCGCTGTCTACTTCACCGTCGGTGGCCGTGGTGGCCAGGGGGAGCTCTACCGGGTGACCTACGTCGGCAAGGAATCGACCGCCCCGGTCGATGCCAAGTCGACCGCCGGCGCCGAGAGCCGCAAGGTCCGCCAGGGGCTCGAGGCTTTTCATGTGAAGGGGGCCGACACGAAGGCGGCCGTCGCCGCGGCCCTCCCGCAGCTTGCCAATCCTGACCGCTTCATCCGCTACGCCGCCAGGATCGCGCTTGAGCACCAGCCACTCGAGGCCTGGGCCGCCAAGGGGCTTGCCACCTCCAATCCACTCGCCCGAATCCATGCGGCGATCGCCGTCGCCCGGCAGGGAGAGCCCGCGCTGCAGCCGATGGTGCTAATCGCCCTCGATCTCCTCGATGGCCTCGATCTCGCCAAGCTCGACACGGCTGGGAAGATCGATCTCGTCCGCGCCTATCAACTCGCGATGATCCGGCTCGGCGAACCGCCGGCGGAGGCGAAGGAGAAGATCGCCGCCAAGCTCGGGCCGCTGTTTCCATCTGGATCCTTCGATCTCGACCGGGAGCTCTCGAGCCTGCTGGTCGCCGTCCGTGCCCCGGGGATCGTGACGCAGCTTGTCGGCCTCATGGCCGAGCCGTCAAAGTCGGCCGGGTCCACCAACCTCGCCCCCAACGAGGAGGAGCTGCGCCAGCTGATCACGCGGAATGCCGGCTACGGCAGCTCCGTCCGCGACGCCCTCGAGAAGCGCAGTGATCTTCTCCAGGTTCACTTCGCGTATGTCCTCCGCACCGTCAACGAGAAAAACGCGTGGACGCTCGACGACCGCAAGGGCTACCACGGCTGGTTCAACCGGGCCCAGCAGTGGGCCGGCGGGGCGAGCTTCCGGAAGTTCCTCGTCAACATCGAGAACGACAGCCTCGTCGGCCTCTCGGAGAACGACAAGCTGGCACTGGAGACGATCGGCGCCCGCAAGGCCTACGTCGCGCCGCCGCTGCCGAAGCCGGTCGGGCCGGGGCAGGCCTGGTCGGTCGATGCGGTTCTCGCGGCGGCCGAGAAGGGGCTCGCCACCGGGCGCGATTTCAATGGGGGTAAGCGCAGTTTCGCGGCGGCCCGGTGCGTTGTCTGCCATCGCTTCGGCGACGACGGCGGCTCGACTGGCCCCGACCTCACGCAGGCCGGCGGCCGCTTCCAATTGAAGGACATGATCGAGGCGCTGGTGGTCCCGAGCAAAGTGGTGTCGGATCAGTACAAGGGGAGTATCGTCACGACCCAGGGGGGCAAGGCCCACACCGGCCGGATCGTGTACGAGTCGCCGGAGAAGGTCGTCGTCGTCACCGATCCGGAGGACGCGACAAAGTTCGTGGAGATTTCCCGCTCGGAGATCGACGAAATCATCCCGGCCGTGGAGTCGCTGATGCCCAAGGGTCTGATCGACACCTTGAACGAGCAGGAGGTCCTCGATCTCCTCGCCTACACCCTCTCGCGAGGAAACCAAAGCGATGCCCGGTTCAAGAAGTGACGGCCCCGGGGGGCGTTGA
The DNA here is from genome assembly GCA_945865325.1 of Candidatus Kuenenia stuttgartensis. GTDB lineage: Bacteria > Planctomycetota > Planctomycetia > Pirellulales > UBA1268 > QWOP01. Next base: position 1,136 of record CAMBFA010000052.1, on the reverse strand, counting down.
GTGCCTCACGGCCTGAATACGGCTTTTTCCCTTACCGACAAACCAGGCGGCCGGAGTAGTCAGCGATCTTCGCTACGCCCTAGGCCCTTGAAGGATACGGTTGTATACTGGTCTTCGTGAGGGGGCTGTCTGATTCGGGCTCGCAATCGATTGCTGCTATCGATGACCACCGACGCGCTCAAACCGAATGATGATCCCTCACCGGGGTTGGTGCTCTACACATCCTCGGACGGCGCGACGCGGCTCCAACTGCGGGTCGACCACAAGACGTTTTGGCTGACGCAGCGTCAGATTGCTGAACTGTTCCAAAAGGACGTCCGGACGATCAACGAGCATCTCCAAAACATCTTTTCCGACGGCGAATTGCCGGCCGACGCAACTATCCGGAAATACCGGATAGTTCGGGCCGAGGGCTCGCGGATGGTCGAGCGGCTCGTGGACCACTACTCGCTCGACGCGGTCTTCGCCGTGGGGTACCGCGTCCGCTCCCCTCGTGGCGTCCAATTTCGCCAGTGGGTCACCACCCATCTGCGGGAGTTTTTGGTCAAAGGGTTCGTCATCGACGACGCCCGCCTCAAAGACCCCCGAGGCTGGGACCATTTCGATGAGCTGCTCGCGCGAATCCGTGATATCCGGGCGTCGGAAAAACGCTTCTACCAGAAGGTCCGCGATCTCTTTGCCTTGAGCTCCGATTACAAGGCCACCGAGCCGGAAACGGCCCTCTTCTTCGCCGAGGCGCAAAACAAGCTCCTCTACGCCGCCACGGGCAGCACGGCCGCCGAGCTTATCGTCGCTCGGGCCGACGCCAGCTCGCCGAACATGGCCCTCACGCGTTGGAAGGGCTCGCGGGTCAGTGCCCTCCGTATCCGTGAACAATGCCGGCAGCGGCAGTTCGGCCCTTGAAGCAAAGAAAAGCTTTATAATGGCCGCCGGGATTCGATCCTTCGAAGTGAAACCATGACGAGCCTTTGGTATTCCGGCCGGATCTGCCGATCCGCGTTCGGTTGGTGGCCTCTGCTCCTCCTGGCGGCGATCCCGGCCCGGGCGGTCGACTTCTCCCACGAGGTCGTCCCGATCCTCCGGGCCAAGTGTGGCAAATGCCACACCGGCTCGCAGCGGCAGGGGGGCTTCTCGCT
>CAMBFA010000051.1 GCA_945865325.1 Candidatus Kuenenia stuttgartensis | reverse complement strand
CGGCGGCTTTCCGTCGACGTCGATCCTCGCTACCGATCTGTTCAGCGCGCGGACGCAATTCCACGGCGGTGAGCTCGGGCTGATCGAGAAGTGGTGGGTCGAGCGCTGGGGCTTCCAGCTCCTCGGGAAGATGGCCCTCGGGGGGAGCTTCTACGACACCGACATCGGTGGGCTGACGACGACGACGGTCACCCCGTCGGCCGGCACAACACCATCGGCCACGTCGACGGCCGGGAGCGTCTTCTCCCAGCCGACGAACATCGGCAACTACGGCTCGTCGTCGTTCGCGGCCGTCGGCGAACTGGGGGCCACGGTCGACTGGGCGATCTGGTCGCAGTGTCGTCTGTCGGTCGGGTACACGTTCCTGTGGTGGTCGCAGGTGGCCCGCGCCGCCGCGCAGGTCGATCCGTCGGTCAATGCGACCCAGTTCCCGCCGGGCACGCTCTCCGGCCCGGCAGCCCCCGCCTACAACCTGCGGACGACCGACTTCTGGGGGCAGGGGTTGAATCTGGGATTCGAATACCAGTTTTGACGCCGGCGCCGATCCGCTACTGGGCGCGGACCCAGTTGATCGTCTTGGAGAACACGCCACTTCCGGCAACCATGTCGAACCCGGCCGGGGTCATGCGGATCGTCATCGGCATGAACTTCCCCTGCTTGATGGCGAAGATCTCGCCGTGCCAAACGCCCATCGACGGATCGAAGGCGAGGCCGCGGATCAATTCCCGGTTGATCATCTGCGGATCGGGCGCCTTGACGATCGCGCCGAGATACTGGCCGTTATTGGCGAAGATCCGCACCGCTAGGTCCTGATCGTTCGGCCGCCAATCACCGACGACTGCGTCGCCGGCCCCCTGCTGCACCGGTGGGGCCGCCACGGCCGGCCTGGCCGAGATAACGCCAGCGCCGAGCAACCCGGCGGCGATCCCGACCGAAGCGATGATCCTGACGAAACTGAAGCGCTGCATGGGCGCGGGTCCTTGGCTGGAATGGGGGGATGGCGGAAAGAGAAGTAGGGAAGTTCCCGGCACGGCGGCAACACCACTTTCTTGCGCCCCCCGTCAGCCCCCGTCACTCCGGCCGGCGGGTCGCGAGCGCCGCCAGGAGCGCGGGGGCCGCCGCGAGCAGGGGCGATTCGGCCAGATAGGCCCTGGCCCGGTCGACCTTGCCGCGGGCCCGGAGTGTCGCCCAGACATGCAACTCGAAGTGGAGCCGGAGCCGCTCGGCGGCGGCGGATTCTCCGAGCAATCCTAGGATCGCCCCACAGGCCTCGGCGGTCGCACGTTGCCCCGGCGCAGGGGCCTCACGGATCCAGAAGCGCCCCGGCGCGCCCTCGGGGAGGCGGACAACGCGAAGCGCTGCGCTCCCCTCCCGGCCAGCCGCGCCCGCCGCGGCGTTGATCAGCCGGAGCATTTCGCCCGCCTCGCGCCAGTTGCCATCGAGGAGCACCACCTGCCTCGGCTGTGCGCTGGGCGCGGGGGGGCACTCGTCGATGATCGAGTCCCCTTGGGGATGGAGCACCCAGCAGACGTGGTCCGGCCGCAGCAGCGCTGCCGGCAGCATGGGGGCCTCTCGGCAGCGCGGATCAGGGCGGTGGACATGGAGCCGCGCGCCGCGGATCGAGCGGGCCAAAAGTGCGCCGGTGCTCGACGGCCGCCACTGCTCGCGGCGGTGGATGAGGATGTCAACGGCGACGGCCGTGTCGACCTGCGCGAGGGCCCCACACAGGCACCAGCGCGGCGGCAGTCGGCATCCCTCGCAACGCTTTGCCCCGGCGAGGACGACGCTCCGTGCCATGCCGGCTGCTCAATCCTTCGCAGGGGCGTCGATCGGGGGAGAGAAAAAAACGGCCGCCGACGGCACACCAGACATTCCGATTGTCAGGGCAGAATGAAGCCAGATGTGCCGCCGACGGGCGTAGATCGGCAGAAGAGAAAAGTTGGCGGGAGAGCGGAAAGGTGGGATGACCGGCGGGCAGGCAATCACGCGGAAGGCAGGCAGGCAATCGACGTTCTCCTCGGGAGACAGAACGTCCACGTCGAGCAGAGAGGACAAGCGTGGTGCGGAATAAAACAGGCTCGACGTTGGAGATTTTCGCTAAAGCCGGCGTGTTTCGTCCAGAGGGAAAAAGCCGGTCGAACGCGTTTCTCCTCCGCGCCGCTTGACACACCCCACCCGAGTGGAGGGATGACGGGGCTCTTCCGCCGCCGATTCGGCGCGAAGGTATGCTTTTTCCCATGCTTACCTCTACCACACTGCTCGCACGAATCTCTCACCGCGTCCCCCTCGCTGCGGTGGCTTTTCCCTTGCTCATCGCGGCATCGCTGTCGGCGCCGACGACCAGCGCCCGCGGCGACGACGCGCCGGCCCCGGCTGCCGCGCCGAGCCCGGGCCACTCCCTCCATGGCGAGAGCTTCTCCGAGGGGCCGCGGCGCCGGCTCCCCCTCACGCCGGGCTGCGGTGGAGTCCGCTTCCCCGTCACGACCACGTCGCCGGAGGCCCAGGCCTATTTCGAGCAGGGGATCGGCCAGCTCCACGGCTTCTGGTATTGGGAGGCGGAGCGGTCGTTCCGCACGGTCCTCCAGATCGACCCGGCCTGCGTCATGGCCCACTGGGGGATGGCGATGGCGAACATCCAGAACGAGGCCCGGGCCCGCCAGATCATCGCCCGCGCCACCGGGCCGGCGTTCGACGCCGCCACGCCGCGCGAGAAGGGCTGGATCGAGGCCGCCCGGAAGCTCTTCGCCGAGAAGAAGGACGACGCCGAGCGGAAGGCGCATGCCGCGGAGTTTCTCGCGGCGGTTGAGAAGATCGCCCTCGACCATCCCGACGACCTCGAGGCCCGGGCGTTCCTCGTCGCCTTTTCCTGGTGGAACAAGAGCCGCGTGGGGCTGGCGGTGACCAGCCCGCTGGCGATCGACGCTCTCGCCCTCCAGGTGCTCGCCAAGACGCCGCTCCATCCGATCCACCACTATCTCATTCACCTGTGGGACGGCTCGCGCCCCGCCGAGGCGCTCCGTTCGGCGGCCCAGTGCGGTCAGTCGGCCCCCGGTATCGCCCACATGTGGCACATGCCGGGGCACACCTTCTCCGAACTGAAGCGTTGGCAGGATGCGGCCTGGCAGCAGGAGGCGGCGGCCCGCGTCGACCATGCCCAGATGCTCCGCGCCCACCTCTACCCCGATCAGATCCACAACTTCGCCCACAACAGCGAGTGGCTTATCCGCACGCTCAACCATGTCGGCCGGGCTCGCGAGGGGCTAGCGATCGCCGCGAATCTCGTGGCGATGCCGCGGATCCCGCGCTCGAAGGAGGTGAAGCCCGATCCGGCCCAGATCTTCGACGAGAACGGCAGCGCCTGGCAGTATGGCCGCGACCGGCTCTTCGAGACGATGCTGCTGTGGGAGCTGTGGGACGTGGCCACCTGCCTCGCCGACACCCCCTACCTCGAGCCGGGGCGCGAGTTTGACGACCAATGGCGGCGCGAGCAGCTCCTCGCCCTCGCCGGCTACGGCCGCGGGGACCGCGCCGCCGGGGGGGCGGCGCTCGGGCGGCTGGCGGCGATCGAGGCCCGGCTTCGGACCGAGCGGACCGACGCCGCCGCCACGGCCGAGACAGCCGCGCGCGGGAAGAACCAGTCGGCGGCCGAGATCTCCAAGGCGATGGCCGACGCGATGCAGCCAATTTCGGAGAAGATCGAGTCGCTGCGGCGCCCGCTGGCCGAGCTGCGTTTGCGGGATCACCTCGCCCACGGCCGCACCGACGAGGCCAAGGCACTCCTCCCCGAGGTCGGCGATCTCGACAAACGCCGCCTGGCGCCGCTCCATCTCGCGCTCGGCGATCCCGCCAAGGCCTGCGAGCTCGCCAAGGGGCTCGCCGACAGTGAGCCGCAGCAACTCGCCCCCCGCGCGCTCCAGGCCTGGATGGAGTGGAGCGCCGGCCGGCGTGACGAGGCGCTGGCCACCTTCCAGGAAGTCCGGAAGCTCGCCGGCCACGCCGACCCCGATCTGCCGGCACTGCGGCGCCTCGCGGCCGTGGCCGAGGCGGCCGGCGTCTTGGGCGATTGGCGCGTTCCTGCCCCCGCGGCCACGGACACCGGCGTGCGCCCCGATCTGGCCACGCTCGGACCCGCGCAGTGGCAGGCGTGGCAGGCGGGGGAATGGAGCGCTGTCAGCGTCGCGGGGGAGCCGGTGTCGGCCGCGTCGCTGCGCGGTCGGCCGCATGTCCTGATCCTCACCCTCGGCAAGGCCTGCACCCACTGCAATGAGCAGGTGAAGGCGTTCGTCGCGAAGGCGGCCGAGTTCGAGAAGGCGGGGCTGCCGATCGTGATTGTGAGCACCGACGCCCCGAGCGACATCCGCGATTCCGGCGAGACGCTCCCCTTCCCGGTCCATTCGGCCGCCGACGGAGCGGCCTTCCGCGCCCTCGACGCCTGGGATGATTTCGAGGGGAAGCCGCTCCACGCCACCTGCTTGGTCGCTGCCGACGGGAGAATGCGCTGGCAGCATGTCGGCTACGAGCCGTTCATGCTCCCCGACTTCCTCCTCGAGGAGACGCGCCGGCTCTTGACGATCCCCGAAAGCCCGGAGTGCCTGCTGCGGCGGTGAGCCGACGGCTACGTGATCGAGCCGTTGCTGTCCTCGTCGACCCCGTCTTCGTCGCCGCCGTCGACCTCGTCCTCGTCCTCGTCATCAAACTCCTCGTCGTCATCCCACGGCCAGAAAAACATCTGCACCTGACGGAGAACGATCGAGTCCTCGCCATCCTCCCCCGCCTCCTCGTATTCGACCTGGAAGAGGATGCCGTCATAGCTCTGAAGATCGGCCAGCGGCACCTCGGTGAGGAGGACGATCTTCTCGTCGATCCGCTCCGCGGTGACGAAGCCCCAGGGGCTCAATTCCCCCTGGACCTCGACATTCACGGCATCGTCGAAGGCGTCGGAATCGCCCTGGATATGGAAGTGGGGCATCGACGTTGAATCCTCGTGAATGGTGGGGAGTGGCGGGAGCCGCGGGCCAGAGCATACAGCGCCGGCGAGCGACGCCAACGGCGCGTCACGGCGCCGGGGCCATTCCCGCCTTAACCGCCCGCCTCACAGCGCCAGGCTGGCATAGGCCAGGAGCGACGCGACGCCGATGACGGCCGCTTCGACGGCGATTTTCCCCCGGCTGACCGGGAGCGTCCCGACGACCACCGCGAGGATCAGCGCGGCCACGGCGAGCTCCACCGCGAGCACCCTGGGGCTGGCCCGCTGGGAGGCGCGGATGGCGAGGAACAGCACCACCATCAGCCCCCCGGCCGTCACCCCCTGCCAGGTGCTCCGCGCTCCCAGGCGGAGCGCGAGGAGGCTCGCCAGATAGATCGTGAAGGGGAAGAAAAGCTCCCGGTTCCCGGTCGCTCGGAAGAGGACCAGCCACACCAGCCCCGGCACGACCATGGCCAGCGATGCCGGCCGGAAGTCGGCGACGGCCAAGGCGCCGATCGCCGCTCCACCGATCGCCGTCCACGGCCAGCCCCCCACTCCCTGCGCGGCTGCGAGGAAGAGGATCTCCACAACGAGAAAGGTAGCCGTTGCGGCGCGCGTCATCGGGTCGCCTGCCTCCGGGAGCATCGATCAGGTAGGCGTCCGGGCGTACCGCGGCCGCTGCCGCCGGGAACACGTCACTTTGTCTGCAACGACCCGCCCACCGCTGACGACGTGGCGATGTTCACGCCGTTGTTCTCGATGATGTTGTCGATGACCTTCGTCCCCCCCGAAGCGCCGCTGGCGAACAGGCCGAAGCTCCGGTTGGAGACGATGCGGTTATTCTTCACCGCCAGCCCCTGGGTGCTCTCGAGGATGACGCCGTTCTGGCCGGAATGGATCGTGTTGAGGAGGACGGTCGAGCCGCTGCAATCCCCCTTTGCACTCAAGCCCCGCCCCTCGGCACCGTTGATGTCGTTTGACTGCACCCACACGCCGCGGGCGGCCAGGAGCTGAATGGCGTGGAACGTGTTGCGGATGATCGTCAACTTGATCGCCGTCCCGGTGAGGAGACCGGTGAGGCCGATGGCGCTGTCGGTGCCATGGATTCCGTTGGCCTGCGACGGGGAGTCGCCGCCGAAGAGAAGGCCGGTGGCAGAGTTGACAAACAGCCCCCACGCCGCCCGTCCCCCGCCGGGGAGCGATCCCTCGATCGTGTTCGATTCGATCGTCGTCGCAGCGCTGTTGCCGGTCGCGACGATCCCCTGGAAGCGGTCGCGGAACAGCCTGTTGCCGGTGACGGCGAGATGGTTGGCATTGGTGAGCTTGAGGCCGATGGTGTTGTCGGAGATCGAGTTGGCGAGGATCCGCGTCCCGGTGAGATCGCCGACGGCGGCGACGCCGACGGAGGTCCGACCAGGGACATACGCACCGGAAGCATCGGTGCCGGCCGCGATCGTGTTGCCCCTTCCCGGAGCCCCGAGCGTGAGCCCGCGGACCCGTTCGAGCGAGACGCCGAGCGGGGTAGCGGTGATCGCGTTGCCCGCCACGACCGTCCCGGTAGCGTCGCCATCGGCCCGCAGGCCGTAGAGGGTGTTGCTCCCGATCCCGTTGGTGGCGACGACGAGATTCCTCGCACCGACGAGGCTGATGCCACCTTTGTTGCCGTTGACGGTGTTCGAGCGGACGGCGGTGCCGGTCAAGTCGCCGGTGGCGACGATTCCGGTCGAGGTGCCGCTGATCACGTTCCCCGAGGTCGACGTCCCGAACGACAGCCCGGTGGCAGATGAGAGATGGGCCCCGAAGGCCCCCTTCCCAGCACCCTCGATGCGGTTGCCGGTGATCGTCGTGGCCGGCATCGCCCCGCTGGCCTGGATCCCGGCCACGGCGTTTTTCGAGAGGGTGAATCCGGCGATCCGCGAATCGTGCGTGGGGCCAACGACGATCCCACTCCCGGCCGTATTGACAACCTTGCTGCCAGGGAGCTGCAGGTCGATGCCGTTGACGCCGGGAGCGAACACAATCCCACTGGCGCGTGCCCCTGCCGCCGATCCGTCGATCGACAGCGGCGCCGCGGCCGTCACAGCGGCAGCGCTGTTGACCCGCAGCGAGGCAAGCGGCGATATGCCGCCGACGGCCTGCGCGAACTGGATCGGGCCGTTGCCGGCGGCGAGCGTGAGGTTCTTTGCCCCGTCAACCGTTCCCTCGAAGCTGATCCCCGTGGCGGTGAGTGTCGGCGTGACCGCCTCGGTCCCCTCGCCGAGGTAGACCGGGCCGGAGTAGGTCTGCGTGCCCCCGGTCGTCACCGGCCCCCGGAGCACGATCTTCGACCCGATCATCTGGAGGTGGGGATTGGCAAGCGAGATCGTGCCACCGTTGGCCACCGTCTCCTGCTGAATGACCGGGAGGAGATCGGCCCGGCCGATGATCACCTTGCTCGCGGCGATCCGCGTCAACTGACTATTGGCGGTGCCGCCGAGGCGGATCACCTGATCGGCATCGATGTTTCTCACCGTCACGGTCTTGGTCGTCGCCACGATCCCGCCAGCCAGATCGAACCCGAAGGCATCGCCGGTGAAGGTGATTGGGGCGGCGGAGCTGGTCACCGTCGCCCCCTTCACCGAGAGCCCGGGGGAGGTGACCAACGGGGCCGCCGCCTGGGGATTGCCACTCCCGCCGCGGCCGGTAACCGAGATCGGCCCCTCGTCAGACTGGATGGCGGCGGTCGAGGTCAGCGACACGCCGGTGTTGTCTTTGGCGGTGCCGCTGGCGCTCCCTCCGCCGGTGCCGTTGAGCGTGATCGCCCCCTCATTCCCCGCGCCGGTGGCCGTGGCCGAGGTGACGCGCCCCTGGAGAAGGATCCCGTTGGCGCCGATGGTTCCGCCCCCCCCGGTGCCGGTGAGGGTCACCGCGCCACCCGACGAACCGACGCTCGAGCCCTTGTCGATGATGATCCCCTGGTTCGACGGGCCGGTCGAGGCGCCGCCGAAGCCGGTGATCGAGAGCGTGCCCTGCTTGGTGCCGTCGTTGCCGGCCATGACAGTGGCGTTGCTGACCAGGGCCACGCCGCGTTGGGTGCCGCCGGTGTGGTCGCCGCCGCGGCCCGAGAGCCGGATCGAGCCCCCTGATGTCGAGATCGTCGAGGCGTTGACGATCAGGCCGGTGAACGTCCCCGGCACCTGGCTGCCGGGGTCGGCGTCGAGGGTCATGTCGCCAGTCTCAGAGGAGAGCGTCGACCCCTCGACGGAGATGTTCGACGACGTGGCGGTGAGCGTCGAGGCGCCGGCAAAGGCGGTGGCCCCCGAGACCTTCACCAACGGCACCCACACTCCCGTAGACCGGGTCATGAGGACGTCGAAGTGATCGACATAGCTGCCGGTGCTGGCGATGAAGTTGACGGAGGTATTGTTGAGCGAATTGGTGATCGCCACCCGCTCGATGTCGAGGGGGGTGGTGACGGTGAGGGTGCCGAGCCCGTTGCCGGAGAGGCCGGTGATGTCGGTCCCTATGAAGGTGTCGGCGGAGACGAGCGAGAAGACGTAATTGCCGCTCCCCGAGCTCGACACGCGCATCTCCCCCTCGCTATCGAGGTTGATTGCCAGGGCCTTCGTCGGCCCGTCGTAGCTGAAGGCGGCGAGGATCCGCCGGTCTTCGAGCGCCTCCAGGGCGAGGCGGAGCGGGCGGAGGGAGCGCGACGGACGGGCGGATGGAGTCATGACGGGATTCCCTGGATCAATGGGGGAGGGAGCCCGGTTATCGCAAAAAAGCGCCGCGGGCGGAGCCCCAATTGGGCCGCTCCGGCGGGGCCAAAAATCACCCCAGCCCCCCAAGCAAGGAGGGCGACACTGATCACGGGGTCGTCCAAGCGACGCCCGAGCGGTAGGCCTCGAGGTGCTTCTCCAGATCGCCCAGAGGCTGCGACTTCGCCGCCAGACCGATCGCCTCCTCGAGCCTGGCTACGGCGGCGGCGAAGTCGCCGGCGCGGGCGAGCGCCGCTGCCAACGTGTCGAGTGACGCTGAGCGCTTCTCGGGATCCTCGCCGGCCAGCGCCACCGCCTCCTCCGCCAGGGTCCGCGCCAGGGTGGGATCGCTGCTCCCCTCGGGCACCGTGGCGAGGTACCAGGCGAGGGCATTGACGACGTCCCAGCGGCCGAAGCCAGGCACCTGCGGCGCGTTGGCGGTGCCGTACATCGCTTCCAGACGCACCAGGATCGGGATGCAGTCGGCCGCACGCCCGGCGTCGATGCATTCGCTGTGGAGATCCCACAGAATCGCGGCGAGCTCCTCGACTGGCATCCCGGGCACCGCGGCATAGGCCTCGGCCGCAGCGATGCGTTTCCCATTCGCCTCAAGCTCCTCGGCCCGCTTCCGCGCGGCAGCGGCAGCGTTTCCGGGGGGCAGCGGCAGCGTCACCTTGTCCCACACCTCGGGCGGTAGCGCCGGCTTTCCAACCGCACCGACCGGGGCGGGCCGGACGCGGAGCCATCCCGGGGCAAACATGGCCAGGAGGATCACCGCCCCCAAGGCGACCGGCAGGGCCCAGAGCCACAGCGGCCGCGCCGGCTCCACGCCGGCCACCTTCGCCGTTTCCCCTGCCGTCCGGTCGGTTCCCTTGAGTGCCTCGCTCGACGGCGCGGTGGGGGCGCCCGCTGCCTCGAGCGGGCCGACGGCGGGGGCGAGAGCGCGGATGAAGGCCGAGCAGCTCGGCCAGCGTTTGGCTGGATCACGGTCGAGCGCGCGCTCGAGGACCTGCCGTTCGGCGGCGCAGACGGCGTCGAGGTCGAGGTGGCCGGAGAGCTTTTCATTGAGCACCCCGACGACGGTCGTGTCGCGGTTGGGGAGACGGCCCGTGCGGAGCTCGAGGTAGGAGATCGCCAGCGAATACTGGTCGGTCGTCGGCGCGGGATCGTAGGGCGCCGTGACCATCTCCGGCGGGGCGTAGGCGAGGCTCGCCATGTTGTTCGAGGTCGCCCGCACCTCCCCCTGGGTCCGGGCCAGGCCGAAGTCGCACACCTGCACGACGTCGCCGACAAGGAGGATGTTCTGGGGCTTGATGTCGCAGTGCTGGACGGCGGCGGCCCCCCCGGTCGCGGTCCGGGCCCCGGCGTTGAAATGATCGAGGGCCAGCGCCGCCTGGCGCATCCAGTCGAGGAGCTGCTCCGGGGGGAGGCCCGTCGCGCCGGCCCGAACGCTGGCCTGGAGACGGTCGTAGAGGGTGCCATCCCCGAGCCCCATCGCGACGATCAGCTCGAGGGGGGCCTGCTGCGCGGATTCCGCCCCTGCCGCGCCATGATTTCCCAGGATCCTTCGCCCCGCTTCGGCCACGTCGGCCTCGCCCAGGCAGGTGCCGTCGCTCGCTTTCAACCACACCCCGAACACCGGCACCATGTGCGCGTGGCGGATATTTTTCACGGTCTGGAGGGCCCGGTACTCCCGCGTCCCTTCGCGCCGGCCGACGTTGACGAGCACCTTGATCGCGACGCTCATTCCCCCAGGGGCGTCGGCCTGCCAGACCTCGCCGAACCCTCCCCGGCCGAGGAGCTTCACGAGCCGGTAACCAGGGAGGACCGGATCTCCGATGGCATAGGGGAACGTGACGGGGCGCGACGCGCGGTCGATGGCTACCGTCCGGTCGGTCAGGGGGGCGGTCGACGCCGAGGCCAGGCCGGCATCGGGCACCCGTCGGGTCTGCTGATCCTCACTCCCTGTCACGGTCCGGTCTCCTTGACTCCGAGCGGGCTGGAACCGTTGGTCACCGCGCCTGCGCCCGCCAGCGGGAGCGTGACATAGGGGATGAGCCCCTCCGGCGAGAGCGTCGGATGCTGGGCGCTGTGTTCCGCGGCGACGCCGCGCACCCCGGCCTCGGCCTGCGTCAGCCTGGGCACCTCGGCGGTGACGTAATCGACGAGCTCGTCGAAGGTCACGACGGTCTCGCCCGGATCCTCGACTTCGTCGTCGAGATTCGAGCGCTCGGCGGCCCCCCCAAGCGCGGCAAGGAGGACCGTGGTGAAAGCCCCGTGCCCCCAGCTTACCGATTCCTGGCTCGGCTCGTTCTCCCCCGACGCGGCGACGACGAGGAACATGTGATCGCGGAAGTCGCGCGACGAGGCCGCCCGCCGCGCCGGTCCCAGGGCGCCGGAGTGGCAGGTGTCGACGATCGCCACCTTCCGGCAGCCGAGATCGGCCAGCGCCCGGAAGTCATCCCAGGTGACCGTCCCCTCCCGGGCCCCCAGCAGCCCATCCTGCTCGTCGACAAGTGCGTCGTGACAGAGAAAGTGGTAGGTCCGAGCGGGGCCGTCGTCCACCAGGCCGTGACCGGCCAGAAAGATGACCACCAGATCATCCGGCCCCGCCTCGCCCCCCACCTCCGCGACGAGTTTTTGGATCTTGCTGCGCCAGCCGTCGGCCGTCGCCTCGGCGTCTTTCAAGATCACCGAGATCCCCGGATCGTAGAGCTGACGGCTAGCACGGAACAGGCTCTCCCGGAAGGCGCTTGCGTCTGCGACGGCGAACGCCAGATCCCCCAGCCCGGAGCCGCTCATCTGTTCGGTGTGGAGGTAGTGGTCGACACCGCAGGCGAGAAGATGAAGCCGCGGACGCCGTGCCGGCTCCGCCCGCTCCCCGGCGGCCACGACGATCTCCGCCGCGCCACTCACCCCCGCGCCGGTCGTGGCCGTGACCTGGAGAAGGTGCCTTGGCTCGCGCGGCAGGGAGAGATTCCAGGCGAAGCGCTGCCAGCCCGGCGCGGTGGGGCTGTCGACGTGCTCGTCAGGCGCTACGGCGTCTCCGGCGACCCCGGTGGCATAGGCCCGGACCTCCTCCAACTCGCTCCCCTCGGCCACCTCGATCTCCGCCACGAGGCGCACCGTCTCGCCGGGCACCAGCTCCCCGGGAAGGGGCGCGACGATCCGCACCTGCGGCGCCGCTTCGATGAGTCGGGGGAGCACCTCCGAGGTATCCTCCGGCTCGCCCCGCGCCGCGGCCCGGAGGGCAGCATCGAGGCTCCCCGCGTCGAGGAGCCGCATCATCACGTCGGGGCGTTCGAGCCGGCGCCGGAAGCGAGCCGCCGGGAAAAACCGGGGGAGGAGCTCGAGGCCGCGGTTGACATGCCAGCCGAACAGGGAATCGCCGTTGGCACTGGCGGCGTAATATCCGGCCGGCGTAAAAAACGCCCATTCGCGGTTGGCGGCGACATGGATCGCGGCGACGTTCTCCCAGGCGGGGAGTCGGCTGAATGAGTTTTCCTTCCCGGCGCGCGAGAGGGTGAAGGCGATCTGGTCCGACCACCCACACTCCGTCAGCACACGGACCACGGCCCCGGCATCGATCGCCTCATGGCGACCGTTCTTGGCATCACGCCAGCCGACCCGGTCGATCCGGTCGCCCACCTTGACCCCCTTACCGGCCAGCGGCCCGGCCGGGTCGACCTCCCGGACCACGGCGCCCCCCTCCGCCGCCGCGACGGTCACACCGAAGCGCTCGAAGAGCGGCGTACCGCCGAGGCCGACGAGCGACCAGAGCATCACGAAGCCGTCGCGGGCCCCACTGGCAAGCCAGCGGCCGTCGGTCGAGATCGCCAGCGCCGCCACGGCGTCCTCATGCCCCCGGAAGCGGCGCACGATTGGGGCGGTGCCCTCGTCGACGAGGGCATGAATCGTGATCCCCCGGTCGGTTCCGACGGCAACGGCCCAGGGCTCCGCCGCGCCGGGTTGGCTCAACCAGGCGACGGTCCGCTCGGCATCGGGCATCCTCCCCTGCCAGGCGAGATCGAGGTCGATCGTGCCCGCGGGGCGCCCCGCGTGGGCCAACCGCCACGATTCGGCGCCGGGCGTATCGCGCTCCGCGCGGGCCAGCGACCACGTCCCCGCGTTCCCCTGGGCCGGGGCCCAGTCCCCCGGTTCACCGACGGCACCGAGCGTGAGCCCCTCGACGTCAAATACGGTTTCGAAGACCGGCTCCCCGTCGGGACGAGCGAAGCCGATCGCCACGCGGCCCGGCGGGCTCTCGGGAGAGAAGGCGAGCGTCGCCACCCGGCGTCCAACGCCCCCGAGCCGGCGCACCCGTGGGCGATCCCCCGCCGCAGCGTCGAGGGCCGCGAGGTCAGCCACCGACACCTCCTCGCTCCAGCCGCCGCTCCAGGCGACCGTCCGCCCGTCGTCGGAGAGGGCCACGGCGAGGACCTCGTCGGGCATCGGCAGCGCGGTGGTGCGCTGCCCGCCGGCGACCTGCCAGACCTCGAGCCGGCTCTCCTTCCCCCCCCCGGCCCCACACACCACCCGGGCGCCATCCGGCGCCACGGCGAGCGCACGGGCGGGAGCCGCGAGTTGGATGACGGTCGCCGCGGCGGCGGGGGCGTCGAGATCGTGGACGAAGAGCCGACCGGCGAGATCGGCGGAGGCGAGGAACCGCCCATCAGGGCTGGCGGCCATCGCGAGGACGACGCCGAGATGGTCGGTGGCGACGCGCTGCGGCTCCCCCGGCCGGAGCGGATCGTGGAGATCGAGATGCCAGACCTCGACTTTCTCCCCCGGCGGCGAAACGAGCACAGGCAGGGCGACGCGCGATCCCTTCACGGCCGCCAGCGGGCGCGTCGCCGGTCGGGCACGGAGCGCCGCGGTCCGCACCTCCCCGTAACGGTCCCGTTCGGGCGCGGCCAATTCGCCCCCTCCCCAGGCCCGGTCGCGCTGCCAGGCGAAGGCCTGACCATCGAGATCCTGGGAGAAGCACCAGGCGCTGTCCGGAGAGAAACCCAGAGCAGCGACGGCCTGGCGGTGCCCCTGCCGATCACCGCCGCCGAGGACGGCCGCGAGGGAGCCGTCGGCGGCATCGATGAGCAGAATCTCGCCGGTGCTCCCCATCAGGCCGCTGCCGGCGAGGGCCACGAGGGAAGATTGCCCCGGCGCCGCAGCGAGCGCCTGGATGACTCCGCGCGTCCCCCGCCCGAGCTGCCAGCGGAGATCCCGCTCGAGGACCCGGCGGCGGCCGATGTCACGGGTCAGCGTCCGCGGGGCGCCGTCGGCCGGCCCCAGGCCCGCCGGCTCGATCCGCCAGACGAGCGCTTTCTTGTCGCGCCCGGCGGAGATCAGCCGCTTTCCCCCGGGGGCGAAAGTCAGCGCCCGGATCTCGGCGGTGTGGCCGGGGCGATCGAGCCGTAGCACCGGCTCAGGCAGCTGGCGGGTGACATCGGCCTGCCCCACAGCCGCGATGAACACAATCGACGCCAAACTCGCTATCGCGAGCATCCCCGCGCCGCGCTGCGGCGCCGCTGACTGGCCCGACCGAGCCCAGGCGCTCGCCGCGCTCCGGGCCGGTGTCACGGGAGATGCCCGCCCACGTCCCACCGCGTTCATTTGGGCTTGCCACCGCTCGACCTGAGCGGGATGTCGAGGAACAGCTCAGGATTCCCCGCCCTCGGCCCCGCGATGGCGATGCCGTAGCTCGAGATCTCACCTTCGCCGGGCGGTTCGATGTGGGTCAGCCGGCCGTCGACGTCGATCGGCTCCTTGTCGAGCCGCTCGACGACCCTCCTCAACGGCCCCCGCAGCTTCGGCGCCGCTTCGGCCCGGGAGCGGATGTCGTCCGGCTCCGCCTCACTGTCGCCCTCTGCCGGTTTGGCGTTGAGCTTGCCCCCCGCGCCGTCGCGGAACACCGACCTGGCGAGGAGACGGAGATCGTCGACCGGTTGCTGGAGAGCGACGACGATCATCTTCTCTTCGCCAGCGGGGGGCTCGAAGGTGAAGTAGCTACCGTCGTCGGGGAGGGAGATCTCAACCCCCTTCCCCACCAGCTTCGGCTTCTCATCGTCCTGGGGAAGGAGACACGCCCGCTCCCCTTTGGGGCCCTGGTTGAAGACGTAGACGTAGAGATCATCCTGCGGCCGAAAGCGGACGAGGAACGAATCCCCCACCTCAAACGTGTGGTTGACCGGGTCGACCGGCTTCTCGTTGCCGTTTTCGTCGACGAGGATCACCGAATACTCCAGCGCGATCGACTTCACGTCGCGGGGGAGCTTCTTGCGGACGACGTTACGCGTGCGAAGCTCCACGGCGGGTTCTTCGGCGCGGCCGACGCAACAGAGGACATTCCCCGCGCAGAACGCGGCGACAAGGACGAACACTCGGAAACGCATCGGTCCTGCAGCGATCACCGAATCGATTGACCGAGCAGCCATGGCATTACCTCCGTTGGCGTCATCAGGCCGGGAAAACCCCAGCGGGCAATCCCCCAGAGCGGTCACTCCATCCGGAGAATACCACGGCAGACTGTCGTTCCCATCGTTGCGCCGGCGGTCGGCAGCGTCATTTCATGGGCCATCGGCCGGCGGAGCGGCTTGAGCCACAGCCTGTTAGCGGTGACCCGGCAGCACCCGTGGGCCATCGGTCTGGTAGGCCCCGGTGCCCCCCTGGGCGCGCTGGCCGTGCCACCAGCGGAGGTCGACATGCTTGGGGATGATGATCCCGGTGAAGTCGGTCCCCCACACCCCTTCCTGCTCCCCCCGTTCAGACGAGCCACGGCTCCGCTCGCGCGCCCCCCCGCCGATGAAATAGCCCTTCTCATGGGGCGAATCGGTGGGGCGGGCCAGCGGGGAGATGCACTTCGGGCGCCCGGCACGCTGGTCCGGCGGGAGGGCGAGGTGTTTCCGCTCGGCGGCAGGGCGCCCCATCGAGGGCGTCAGATCGGCGGCCCAGACTCCGCCGGCACCCCATCCCCACAGGATTGCCACGACGGTCATCACCAAAACTCCCCGACTTCCCCCCTCTTCCGGGCGGAACGGGGCGGGCGAGCGATTCGGGGCTGGCTCCGACATGAAGGTCGTCATTTCAGCTCCCTGTGTGACCGATAGAACTCTCATGCCTCTCCCAGGCGTCAGGCTTTGCCAGACCTTCCCACTCGGGGGGCCGCCCCGGGCCGGCCGGTGAACATCCATCGTTTTTGAGGTCGGCTGCGGTGCGGGCAAGGTTCAGCAAATCCGCGTCGGGCATGGTCGTGATGGGCGCCATCGTGATGACCGTCAGCGCCCTCGTCGCGCGCGCCGAGCCGGTCGAGAGTCTGGGGCCCTACCGCAATCCCCTCCGCTCCCCTGTGGAAGCGATCCCCTCGCCACCGGATGGGGAATGGTGGTCGGAGGAAGAGGAAAAGGATCTCCCCCCGGGGGCGACGCGCGGCCCGCCTGTGCTCGGCGATCCAGCCGACAATCCCTACGACTTCGCCGGCGAGCGCACTGTCGCCGATCCCCTCTTCCGCTACGCCACCCCGGCGCCGGCCGGCTTCACCGGTGCCTCGAGCGTCGAGCCGAGCGAGGAGCAGGAGTCGAGCCACTTCGTTCCCGTCGAGGACCGCTGGCGGATCGGGGTGCCCCCCTGGGACCGCTACGGCAAGGGGCACGAGCGTCTCGATGACTATCCCTACGCCCTCGGAAACGTCTTCAATCCCTACACGCAAAACCTCCTCAAGGAGGATTTCCCGATCATCGGCCAGCACACCTTCTTTGACATGAAGGTGATCAGCCGGACGATCGCCATGTTCCGCCAAGTGCCGACGCCGAACACGCCGTTTGAATCGACGCCGACGCCGGGCCAGGAGGACTTCTTCGGCAACCCCAACGGCTTTCTGTTTCTCGAGTATTACACCCTCGCCTTCGAACTCAATCACGGCGACCGGGCCTTCAAGCCGAACGACTGGCGCCTGCGGATCGCGCCGGTCTTCAACACGAACTACCTCGAGGTCTATGAATACGGCGTCGTCAGCCCCGACGTCTCCCAGGGACGCCGGCGCTCGCGCGGCTTCGCCACGATCGAGGAGTGGTTCATCGAGGCGAAAATCGCCGACTTGAGCCCCGACTACGACTTCGTCTCGATCCGCGGCGGTTCGCAACCGTTCACGAGTGACTTCCGCGGCTTCATCTTCAGCGATCTGAATCGGGCGATCCGCCTGTTCGGCACGCGCCTGGCCAACCGCGACCAATTCAACCTCATCGTCTTCGACCAGCGCGAGAAAGACACCAACAGCTTCCTGAACTCCTTCGATTCGCGCGGCCAGCAGATTCTCATCGCCAACTACTACCGGCAGGATCTCCTCTGGCCCGGCCACACCGCTCAGGCAAGCTTCCACTTCGACCACGACGACGCCAGCCTCAAATACGACAAGAACGGCAACCTCGTCCGCCCCGATCCGGTCGGCATCGCCTCGCCGCACGAGGTCAACGCCGCCTACGCCGGCATCGCCACCGACGGGCACATCAACGACATCAACATCTCGAGCGCCTTTTACTACGCCTTCGGCCACGACACGCTCAACCAGCTTGCCCTTCAGCCGGTCAACATCAGCGCCGAGATGGCGGCCGTCGAGCTCTCCTACTCCCCCGACTGGATCCGCTTCCGGTCGTCGGTGTTCTGGGCCTCGGGCGACAACAACCCCACCGACAACATCGGCAGCGGCTTCGACGGCATCGTCGACAACACGCAGTTCGCCGGGGGTGAGTTCAGCTATTGGGTGCGGCAGGGGATCCGGCTGGCGGGGACGAATCTGAAGAACTTGCTGAGCATCTATCCCGATCTGCGGGCGAGCAACAAGTTTCAGTCGCAGGCAAACTTCGTCAATCCGGGGCTTCAGCTTTACAACATCGGCATGGACTTCGAGCTCACGCAGCGCACGAGGCTCGTGACCAACTGCAACTTCCTCTTCTTTGACACCACCAAGCCGCTTGAGCAACTCGTCTTCCAGGAGAACATCCCCCGGTCGATCGGTACCGACTTGAGCTTAGGGATGGAGTCACGGCCGTGGCTCAACAACCATTGCATCTTCCGGGCGGGGGTCTCGGGGCTCCTCCCCGGCTCCGGCTTTCGGGCCCTCTACGGCTCGGCCAACGGCACCGTCGACAGCCTGTTCGCCGGCTTCATGGATCTCGAGGTCGCGTTCTGATGTTCCCCCGTCCGCGCCCCGTCGCCAGCAGCCCGACGCAGGATCGGTGTGAATCCCGGCCGCTGTTGCCCCCCCGCGTACGCCGGCATCCATAATGGCGCCGCGATCGACGCCTTCCCGCCGCTCCTCGGCGCGCCACCGGAATCGCTCCCATGCCCTCCCACCGACACCGTTCCCGAGCCCACGGCCAGGTCCGGCGCGCCATCTGGCCGTCCCTGGCAGGAGCGGCGCTGGCGGGGATCGGCGGCGGCGCCATAATCGCCTATCTCGGTGCCCCTCCTCCCCCGCTCCCTCCACCGGCGCCGACGGAGCTCGATCGCCACACCCTCCACAGCCTCTCCCTTGACGAGGCGGCCGAGCTGGCCCGGTTTCCCGGCACCGTCGACCTCTCCGGGCTGACGACGGTGTCCTTAGAGGTCGCAGCTTCCCTCGCCCGGCACGACGGGCCACTCGTTCTCGACGGCGCCTGGCTGATCCCCGACGACGCCGCAAGCGCCCTCGATCAGCACGCCGGCCCGGTAGCGCTGGCGGCACTCGTGGCCCGGTCGCGGTCGGCCGAAACCCTCTCTCCGGCGCTCGCCCGGCTCCTCATCCGCCAGGCAGGTCGCCTGGCCCTCGATCGGCTCACCACGCTCGATCCTCCCGTCGCCGCACTGCTCTGCCGCCATCGCGACGGTCTCCACTTCCCCGCGCTCGCGGCCCCGCCGGCCGCCGTCGCCGACCTCCTCGCCGCCACCCCTGGCCCGCTCTCGCTCGACGGCCTGACGACGATTCCCTCGCCATCTCTCGCCCGCCGACTCCTCGCCGACGGTCGCCGCGATTTTTCCCTTGTCTCCACCGTTGGCGACGAAGCCGCGGCGCTCCTCGCCGCCTCCCCCGATCCCCTTCGCCTCGACGCTCTCGCCGCGGGGGCGCGGGCCGCCCCGCTCCTCGCCCCGGCCTGGGCCCGGTTGCTCGCCCGCCACGATGGCCCTCTCTCCTTCGACCGCCTCGCCTCCCTCGACGCCCCCTCGGCGGCAGCCCTCGCCGGCCACCCCGGCCAGCTCGAGTTCGCGATCCTCGCCGATCCCGCTCCCGACGCGCTTGAAGCGCTCGAGCCCCACGCCGGCCCGCTCGCGCTCCCCGCTTTAGCCCGCCTCGATCCGGCCGCCGCCGAGGCCCTCGCCCGCCATCGCGGGCCGATTGAGCTGACGGGCCTCCAAGCGCTCGACTCGGCGGCGCTGGCGAAGGCCCTCGTTGCCGCCGGGCGGCAGGATTTTTCGCGCGTCGAAACGCTCTCGCCAGACGCTGCCGGGGCGCTTGCCAGCGGTGGCGAGCCGCTCGATCTCTCCGCCCTTGCCGATCCTTCCGACGACGTCGCCACGGCGCTCGCCCGCCACCCCGGCCCCCTCCGGCTCGGCGCCCTCGCTGCCGCCTCGACCAGCGCCCTGTCGCTCCCCGCCGGCCGCGCCGCGCTCCTCGCCCTCCACGACGGCCCGCTTCTCCTCCCTCGGCTTGAGTCGCTCGACAGCCCGGCGCTGGCTGCCCGGCTGATCGCCGAGGGAAAGCGCGACTTCGATCGGCTCGGGCGGCTCGGGCCCGATGTCGAGGCGCTGCTGGCATCAGCCGCCGCTCCCGCCCCATCCCTCGCCGGGCTCCAGATGCTGGCCACCGCTCCCCTCGCCCGCCGCCTGCACGAGGCCGGGCGGAGCGATTTTTCGCGGCTTGAAACCATCAGCGACGAGGCCGCCACCATCCTCGCCACCGCCCCTGGCCCGCTCCTCCTCGACGCCCTCGCCGCCCGCGCCGAGACGGCAACGGCTCTTTCCGCCCCCCTGGCCGCGCTCCTGGCCCATCACCCGGCAGAGCTCAAGCTCGATGCCCTCACAGCGCTCGATGCCGGCGTTGCCGCGGCGCTCGAGCCCCACCCAAGCGCGCTCTCACTTGCGGCGCTTCGGGAGCTTGAGCCGGAGGCCGAGGCTGCGCTCGCCCGCCATCGCGGGCCGGTGCGGATCGAGCGCCTCGAGGCCCTCGGCACTGCGGCGCTGGCGGCCCGGTTGGTGGCCGACGGGGGGCGCGAGTATGGCTCACTCCATCGGCTCTCGAGCGCGGCCGCCGCGGAGCTCGCGCGAGTTTCAGGCGCCCTCTATCTCGAGGGGCTTTTCGCGCTCGATGCCGCCACGGCCGAGGCCCTCGCCGGCCACTCGGGCACCCTCGGGCTCGATGGCATCGCGGCGCTTGACGACGAACCGGCCGCCCGGCTCGCCGCGCACCGCGGCCCGCTCTCGCTGGCCGGGCTGCGCCGGATCTCGGCCACCGCTCGCGCGGCCCTCGAGCGGCACGACGGACCGCTGTTTCTCGACGGCACCGTCGGCGTCACGCCCCGGTGAACGGATTCCGCGAGTACTTCACGTACGGCAGGCGGATCCCGCTGACGCGGTAGTTGTCGGCCCGCAGATCGGTCGGGGCATTGAAGTTCCCCTGGGGGCTTCCGGCGGCGGCGTAGGAGGTGACGACGTCGTCCTGATCGACGCCGTCACCGCTGACGCCGAATCCGCCCGACAACTTCCGCCCCACATAGAGGGCTGAACTGCCGGGGAAGAAGACAATGCCGTTCTGGTTGGCCGCAGGCATCGTCGTGGAATGGAAATTGCTGCCGGTGTTGAAGGAGTCGTACCCGAGCACCGTCTTGAACGACGATGCCAGCGGCGGCGAGTTCGGGTTTGTGTTCAGCCCGGTCTTCGGATTGATCCCCGCATCCTTCAGAATTGAGAACGCCCCCGGGCCGGCGGCGGTGTTGCCCGATGGATCATGGGCCGAGGCGAGGTAGCGGAAGGTGCGGTTGGTGAACGCCGTGCCGATGGGGACGGTGCCGGTCCGGTCGGTCGGCTGGAGATCGGCCGAGGCGTAGTAGACGGTGTTTCGCGCCTTGGCGACGGCGACGTCGATCGAGAACAGGGTAGCGCCGCTCATCCGGTAGAGGCCGAGGATAGTGCCGTCGAAGTCGCTCACCGCCAGCACCATCTTCGTGCCGGTCGGCTGGATCCGGATCTGGGCCCGGGTCTTCCCCGCCTCGACGGTCCCCTGATCGATGATCCCCTTCACTTGGGCCGCCGTCAGTTCGCTCCCCGCCGTCGCCGGCACGATCCAGCCGTCGGCTTGGAGCTTGCCCGGCAGAACGGTTACGGCCCCCTTGACCGGCTGATCGCTGCCGCTGACCGTCCCGGGGCCGAGTTTGCCGGCCAGCGTAAACAGCGTCTGGACACCAAGAGGGCCGGCCTGTGGGCCGAAGCTCTGCAGCGCGATCCCGCCGAGGTTGATTCTCGCGGCGTTGTTGATCTTGTTGACGAGTGCCTGGGTCTGGGCAGTGGAGCGCGGAGCGGTGAGCGGGAGCTTGATCCCTCCGGCCCGCGCGATGATGTCTGCCGGCGCGAGCGTAATCGTCGCGAGTGTCGGCGACACGAGCGGCACGTCGACCACCGCCGGTTTCCCGACGTTTATCGGGAGGAGCGTCTCGAGGGCGATCAGCTCGGCCTCGAGCGCCTTCGGCGCGTTGAGCCGGTTCTGCCGGGTCTGCTTAGCGGTGGCGACAAACCCTTGCTCGAAGCTCGCCGTCCCATCCTTCCCGGGGAAAAACACCCCCAGGCCGCCGATGACCTCGTTGGTGCCGGCGCGGTAGATGGCGATCCCCCCGGGGAGCGTGGCGATGCCGCGGGCAATCGGCTGGGGCGGCTGGCCCGCCTGCGAGCCGACGGCCCCGTAGGTGCCTGCCACCTGGGCTGAGTACGACCTGCGATCGATGATGAAGTTCGCCGCATCGAACGGACTCGCTGGGGAGATTCCCGGCTTGAGCACGCTCACCCGGTTCGTGTGTTCGATCCCGAACAGATCAACCAGCGGCGTGTTGATGATCCCCGGGGGAAAGGTTCCGCCGAGGCCGACCGGCGCCACGTATCCCGGGCCCTGGATCGTGTCGATCGTGCTGTTGGGGTCAGCCTGCATCTCGCGCTGCGTGATGGTGCTCTGGCTGATGTGGCTGACGGTTCGCGAGGTGAGGATCGCCTGATTGTTGGAGAAGAAGGCGCCGGTGCGGGCCTTGGCGACCGCCCCGTCGATGGCAAACCCGAGCGTCTTGTTGTCGGCGAAGCTGATATCCGACTCGGTCCGCACTCCGAGGATCTGCCCGGTGCAGTCGACGATGGCAATGATGGCGTCGTTGCTCGGGGTGACGGCGCTGGCGCGCTTCAGGAGCGATTCGACCTCGACGGTCGAAAGCTGGTCGGCCGCCAGCATCGCCCGCGGCTCAAGCCCCTCCGCCCCGAGCCAAGCCGGGGTGCGGCGGGCTGGCCACCGGGCCCCCTTGAGGGCCGTTTTCCCCCACCATTCCCGCCACAAAGCCCTCATCGTCGTTGCTCCTGCCCGCCCGGCTGAATAGCCTTTTTCCCCAAGCTACCCTGGGACTCCATCGACCTCCACGATCGCCACCGCCCTCCCCGGAGGATGAGGCGGAACAACCGGCGCCGTCGATAAAAACGCCACCAGCCTCCCACGGGATCAAACCCTTGAATCCGGAACAGCAGCGTCTCGGGCAGATTACCGACGAATCAGGGGGCTGGCGCCGGTGGGGGCCGTACCTCGCCGACCGCGCCTGGGGGACCGTCCGTGAAGACTACTCCCGGGATGGTGATGCCTGGAACTATCTCACCTACGACCACTCCCGGGCCAAGGCCTATCGCTGGGGGGAGGACGGCATCGCCGGGCTTTCCGACCGCTACCAGATCCTCTGCTTCGCCCCGACCTTTTGGAACGGTGCCGATACGCATCTCAAGGAGCGTCTGTTCGGCGTCACCCCGTGGGAGGGGAATCATGGCGAGGATGCCAAGGAGTGGTGGGTGCATGTCGACAACACGCCGACCCACTCCTTCATGAGCCTCCTCTACCGCTATCCCCAGGCCCCCTTCCCCTACTCCCAGCTCGTCGCCGAGAACGTGGCCCGGCAGGGGCGCGGGGCGGAGTTTGAGCTGGCCGACACGGGAGCCTTCGACGACGGCCGCTATTTCGACATCGTCATCGAGTATGCGAAGCGCGGACCGGAGGAGATCGCCATCCGGATCACCGCCACCAACCGCGGCCCCGACGCAGCCCGGCTCGACGTCCTCCCCACGCTCTGGTTCCGCAATACCTGGTCGTGGGGGGCTTCCCCGCGCCCAACGCCCGAGATCACCCTCGCCCCGTCCCTCCCCGGCACGCTCTGCCTGGTGGCCGACGACGCCCGCGCCGAGATCCCCTCGCGGCTCCCCCCCTCGGCCCGCCTCGGGAAGCGCTGGCTCCTCGCCACCGCCGCGCCGGGCGAGGTGCCTCTCTTCACCGACAACGAAACGAACATGCCGGCGGTGTACGGCGCGGGGCCCGTGAGCCATTCCCCGTTCACCAAAGACGCCTTCCACCGGGCGATCTGCGACGGCCATGCCGACGCGGTCAACCCGGAGTCTGTTGGGACGAAAGCATCGCTCCACTGCCGCTTCGAGATCCCGGCCGGGGGAACGGTGGCGGTCCATCTCCTTCTCTCCGATCATCAGCCAGAGGCGCTGGGGGGCGAGGCACTGGCGGCGCTCGTCGACGAGTCGATCGCGCTGCGGCAGGCCGAGGCCGACACCTTCTATGCCGCCGTCGCCCCGGCGACGGCCGGCGAAGACGAGCGGCATGTTCAGCGCCGGGCGCTCGCTGGCTTGCTGTGGTCGAAGCAGACCTACATCTTCGACGTCGCCGCCTGGCTCGACGGCGACAACCCCGCTGCACCGCCGCCGCCGGAGCGGGCCACGATCCGCAACCAGCACTGGCGCCATCTCAACTCCCACCGCATCCTCTCGATGCCCGACACCTGGGAATACCCCTGGTTTGCGGCCTGGGATCTCGCCTTCCACTGCCTCCCGCTGGCGCTGGTTGACCCGGCCTTCGCCAAGGACCAACTCTGGCTCCTCCTCTTCGAGCAGTTTCAGCATCCCAGTGGCCAGCTTCCGGCCTACGAGTGGGAGTTCAGCGATCTCAATCCACCCGTCCATGCCTGGGCGGTGTGGCGCGTGTATGGCATGGAGAAGCGCCGGCACGGCAAGGCCGACCGCGCCTGGCTGGAGCGCTGCTTCCACAAGCTCCTCCTCACATTCACCAGCTGGGTCAACAAGGTCGACCGCGAGGGGAACAACGTCTTCGAGGGGGGCTTCCTCGGCCTCGACAACATCAGCGTCTTCGACCGCAGCCGGCGTCCCGAGGGGGGCGCCACGCTCGAGCAGTCAGACGCCACCGGCTGGATGGGGATGTTTTCGCTGGCGATGATGCGCATCGCCCTGGAGCTCGCCCACGACAACCCGGTCTACGAGGGGCTCGCCTCGAAGTTTCTCCAGCACTACACCTACATCGCCTCGGCGATGAAGCAGATGGGGTCGAAGGGCTGCTCCCTCTTCGACGAGGAAGACGGCTTCTTCTACGACATCCTCCGCCACGCCGACGGCCGCTCGACGCCGTTTCGCGTCCGCTCGCTCGTCGGGTTGATTCCACTGTTTGCGGTCGAGCGCCTCGAGGAGGCCTGGATCGCCCCGTTCCGGGAGTTTCGCTGGAACCTCGATTGGTTCCTCGCCAACCGCCGCGACGTCGCCGCCGACGTCATCCACCGGATCACCCAGCCCGACGGCTCAACGACGCACCTTCTCACGATCGTCAACGTCGATCAGCTCCGGCGGATCCTCGTTCACCTCCACGACGAAGAGGAGTTTCTCTCGCCGCACGGGATTCGTTCGCTCTCGCGGCATCATGCCCGGGAGTCGTTTGAATACGACGGGATGCGGGTCGACTACGAGCCGGCGGAGGCCGAGTCGAAGCTCAAGGGGGGCAATTCAAACTGGCGCGGGCCGGTCTGGTTTCCGACGACATTCCTGATCATCGAGAGCCTGCGGAAGCTCGGCAAGGCCTTCGGCCCGGAGTTCACCGTCGCCACTCCCGCGTCGGGCCACCAGCCGATCGCGATCAAGGGTGTTGCCGCCGACATCGCGACCCGGCTGAAGTCGATCTTTCTTCTCGACAGCTCCGGTCGCCGCCCGGTGTGGGGCCCCAACCCACGCTTCCCCGACGACCCGGCCTGGCGTGACGAGCT
>CAMBFA010000050.1 GCA_945865325.1 Candidatus Kuenenia stuttgartensis | reverse complement strand
CGTGGCGGTGCCGGTGCTGGGGAAGGAGCGATTCCAGAAGACGCTCGAGACCGTCTTCCCCGGGAAAATGACCCAGAAGGGACGCTCCTACGAGATCGCCATGCTGGGGAAGAGTGTCTTTGCGAAGCCAGGCGCGGGCTATTTCCTTCTTTCCGACGACGCCGATCTCGTCCGCAGCGCCGCAGCTGATCCGCCGGCGCCGGTCGTGGTGGCCGACGTGGCGGTCGAGTCGTTCAACGGGGCGGTCTCCGAGGAGGTGCGGCAAGGGGCCTTGGCCCAATTCGAAATGCTGCTCACCGCGGCGCCGATCCCGGCCAATCTTCCACCGGCCGCTGAGCGGTCACGGAAGGAGACCACGGAGGTGGTCCGATCGCTCGTGCGCTCGATGGCCATCGATGCGGATCGGGCAACGTTCGAGGCGACATTCGATCCGACCACAAAGGGGCTGAGCGTTGCCTATTCGGTACGGGCACGCAGCGGCACGCCGATGGCCGAGACGCTCGCAGCCTACGGCGCAATCCGTCCCCAATTCGTCGCAGTGGGCGGGGAGGCCGACGCCGCGTGGGTGGGGGTGTCGCTGCCGACGAACGCGTGGTTGCGGATGGCGATCGAGGAGACGATGGGCGGTGGCGTCAACGGGATGAAGTTGGCACTCTCCAAGCTCCAGGCGCATCCCGATTACGCCAAGGCACAGGCAGCGCTCGCCGAGGTGGAGAGCATCTATCAGCGGATGAAGGCGATGGAACACTTCGAGCAGGAGGTTGTGATCTCGGCGGACGAGACCGGGGCGCCACGGTTTGTGTCGCGGGTTGCGTTTGCCGAATCGCGGGCGTTGCTGGCGGCGTTCGGCAACCTCCTTGCCGTCGGCGCACCGCCGGGCACGACCGGCCCCGACGCAGACGGCATCCTGAAACTGCCGTTGGGCGATGCCGCGGCCGGTCCGTTCGGCAAGCATCCAGCCCTGCTCGCCGCCACCGACGGCGCGCTGTTTGTCGGGCTCGGATGTTCCGATAGCGCCCCGGTGAAGACCGTGCTCGGCGCGGTGCCTTCCGGTTCCGGAGTGCCTCCGGTGTCGGTGCGGATCGACTTCGCCTCGCTCTGGCCGATCATGACCAAGGGCGACGCCACCGGGAAGCTCGCCGGAATCGCTGCGGACTTCAAGGAAGGAAGCACGTGCCGCGTTGACGTCAGCCCGCTCACCGACGGCATCGAGCTCCGCATCAACGCCGATCCGGGCGTGCTCCGCTTGCTTGGTGCCTTGGGGGCTGCAGCAGCGCAGGCCCAGGGCGCCCCCGGCTTTCCCGGTGCCCCTGGTTTCCCGGGGCCCGGCGGCCCCCCGGCCGGACTCCTCCCGCCATCGATCCAGGGCTTCCCGATCCCGCCGATCACCCCCCCCGGGCCGCCGCAGCCCCCCGCCCCCTGACCGACAGGCAGTGTCGAGTCGTCAATCTTGGCTCCCTCCAGCGGCCGGACCGCCAGACGGCACTCCGGCCCCCGGTAGGATCGTTTCATGCCCAGCCCCGCCCCGCCGCTGTTTGACCTTGCCGATGTCGGCTTTGAGCGCGACGGCCGGAGGATCATCGACGGCGTCAACTGGCGCGTGCTACCGGGGGAACGGTGGGCCCTGCTGGGCCCCAACGGCTCCGGCAAGTCGACGCTTCTCAAGCTCGCCATCGGCCAGCTCTGGCCTGCAACGGGCCGGATCGAACGGCTCGGGAAGGAATATCAAGATCTCCGCGACCTGTGGCGGCGGATCGGGCTGGTGGCCGAGGGAATTGCCCGGGAGATTCCCGCCCACGAGCCGGCCCTCGATACGGTCGTGTCGGGAACGCTCGCGCAGCTCGGCTTGAAGTTCTTCGTGGGGATGGAGCCGAGTGAGGCTGACCGGGCGCGGGGGGCGGCGGAGCTCGAGCGGGTCGGCTGTGCCGATCTTGCCGATCGCCCCTTCGGCGTCCTCTCCCAGGGGGAGCGGCAGAAAGTGATGGTGGCCCGGGCGCTCGTCGCCGACCCGCTGCTGCTGGTTTTCGATGAGCCGTGCGACGGGATGGATCCCGGGGCGCGCGAGCGCTTCCTCGGCTGGCTGGGGGAACATCTGCAGGGGGGCCAAGGCCCGGCGCTGGTCATGGTCACCCACCATGTCGAGGAGATTCTGCCGGCCTTCGAGCGGACGATCGTGCTCAAAGCCGGGCGCGTCCTCGCTGCCGGCGCGACAAGCGCGGTGCTCACGCAGCCCGTCTTCGAATCGCTCTACGACACCAGACTTGCGCGGCTGGAGCGGGCCGGTGGCCGGGTGTGGCCGATCTGGGGAGATCCCACGGAGGCCCCGCGATGAACGACCGATTCCTCCCCGTCACGCAGCGCGGACTGCGCTGCTTTCAGTCGGGCATCGGGCTAGCGGCCTTCTGCATGGTGGTCGAGGGGATACGACTGTAGGTGACGGCGTTGAGCTTCAACGCGGGCCTTTCGCTGCGCTGGCTCCAGCCGGTGGTGGCCTCGGGGCTTATGCTCGTCGGCGTCCTCTTCATGACGGCGTGCCCGGCAGAGGCTGGCGTCGCCCGATGGGGGATTGGCATCCTGGCGCTCTCGGCGCTTGCCTCGCTCTGGCCGGTGGTGGTTTATGCCGCCGATCTTTCTTTCGGGGCGCTCAGCGGGCCGATCGGCAATTCGGGCACCGGCATCCTGGCGATCGAGGTGGCGTTGTTTGCCGGCATGCTCGCGGCCCTCTGCCGGTGGATGGCGCAGGTCGAGCGGCGCCGCGCCGCCAGCTTTGTTTCGGCGCTGAGTGCCGCGGAAACGTCGATCGAGGTTGACCAAGCGGCTGTCTGGGAGACGCTTGCCGGGCGCTGGAAGCGGCTCTTTCACGGAGCGACGACGTTTCTCATCGTGCTTCTTTTTTGTCGCGCTCCTCGTGTCGCCCTTCAATCCTGTCCTCTCTCTCCAGCCGATGCGCCAGCCGTTCCTCGCGATCGTCGGCGGCGGTCGGACAGGCAGCAACGGAGGGCTACTTCGGGGTCGGGGATTGGGTTAGGATCAACGCGGTGAACTGCTTCATCGGCATTTCGAAGGGGGGATTCGAGTGACGGTCGACGAGCGTGTGTTCAAGGTTTTCCAAAAGACGATGTCCGCCGACTGTCGCTGTGAAGACTGGCGCGAGGCGGAGTCTCTGCAAAGCCTGTCGGCGATGGACTCGGTCGGCATTCTGGACTTCGTCCTCGCGCTCGAACAGGAGTTCGGTCTGAAGTTCCCCATCGACGATCTGCAGATGGAATTGTTCATGGATCGTCCGCGTCTGGTGAGCTACGTGGCCGACAAGCTGTCGGAACTCACGTGCTGATTGCCGACCTCGTTGCACGGTGCCGCGCCCAGCCCGATGCGGTGGCCGTGATTCAGGACCGGCACGAGACCACGTTCGGCCAACTGCTCCAGGTGGCCTGCGGCTGGGGGGGACAATGGCGGTCGTTGCCTGGCTTCGGACCGGGGGGGATCGTCGCGATCCAGCTTCCCAACTCGGCCGACTACGCCGCCGCCGTGATGGCGTGTCACTGGCTGGGAGCGGCCGTCTTGCCCGTCAACACGCAGTGGCGCCCCGAGGAATTCTCGCGGAATCTTGACGGGTTGCCGGTGTCGGGGCTGATCGGAAACCGTCAGACCCTGGCCCCCTGGCATGACAGCCTGGCCTGGGGCAAGGTGCCGCTGCTGGCCGTGGAAGACCGTCCGTCCGCCCCCACCGTGGCCGAGCAGGACCGGCTCGAGGCGCTGTTGCAAAGAGACCTCGCCGACACCAGCGCCCTTGTGCTGATGACCTCGGGCAGCAGTGGTCCGGCAAAGATCGTGATCCGCAGCCACGCCCAACTGCTGGCCAACGCCCGCCAGGTGGGTGCCGAACTACAGTGGCCGGCTGGTTGTCGGATTCTGCCGGTGACCCCCTTCTTTCATGCCAACGGCTTTTCCAATGGGCTGTTGCTGCCGCTGTGGTCGGGTGGCCGGATCGTGTTGCTGCGACAGTTTTTTCCTGCGACTTTCGTCGACCTGATCGAGCGAGAAGCGGTGCAGGTGGTGATCGGTTCTCCGGTGGTTTACGAGAGTCTGTTGCGGCACGAGGTACGCCCCGGAACGTGCCGCTCTCTCGAATACGCGATTTCCAGCGGAGCGGCTCTGCCGACGGGGGTGGCTGGGCAATTCCGCCAACGCTTCGGGATTCCCGTCCGCGAACTGTTCGGAACCTCCGAGACGGGCACGATCGCGATCGGGCCGCGTCACGGCGGGCCGTTCGGGGACGGGACGGTGGAGCCCGCGCCGGGTGACAGCATCGCGGGGCGGCCCCTGCCGGGGGTGGAGGTCTCGATTCTGTCGGACGATGGCCGCCCACTGCCCCGGGGAGAGGTGGGAGCGATCGGGGTGCACAGCCCCGCCGTCATGAAGGGGTACTGGTCGCCGGGAGGCCTTCATGAGGGGCGGCTTCCGGGAGGGCCCTATCTCACCGGCGACAGAGGGTGGCTCGACGATGAGGGACAGCTGTGGCTGCGAGGCCGCTCGCCGCGGTTTCTGAACATCAGCGGCAACAAGGTGTCGGCCGGGGAGGTCGAGCAGGTCTTGAGCGGCCTATCGGGAGTGACCCGGGCCCGCGTCGAGGTGGAGGGAACCCCGTCGCAACTCGTGGCGACGCTGTGGTTGTCAGCGGGAGCGGCATTGAAGCAGTCCGAGGTCCTGGCGCACTGCCGGGGGCAACTGGCCGAGTACAAGATTCCGCGCCGGTTCGTGCTCGAAACGGTGACGGCAGCCGATCTGCCGGACAAGCATTCCGTCGTCATGGAGCGACCCACCGATGTCTCTTGATCCGACGCGCCTGCGTCGCCTGCGGCGGACGTCCGCATTGCGAGCGATGGTCAACGAAACGGCGCTGCGGCCCACCGATTTGATCATGCCGATCTTCGCCGGGACGGGGGGGGATCGCCGCGAGCCACTCGCCGCGATACCGGGAGTGAACCTGCTGGCGGGCGCCTCTCTGGAACGCGAGGCCGACGCGATCGTCCGGGTGGGGGTGCCGGCGGTGTTGGTGTTTGGGGTGCTCGACGAAGGCAGCAAGGACGCGGCCGCGTCGGAAGCCGTTCGCCCCGGCAACGCCGTCTGCGAGGCGATCGGGCGGATCAAGAACCAACGCCCCGAGCTGATGGTGATCGCCGACTTGTGCCTGTGCGAATACACCGACCATCGCCACTGTGGGATTCTGCGCGAGGGACGCATCGACAATGACGCGACGGTGGCGGTGCTGGCCGAGGCGGCGGTGGTCCTGGCCCGGGCGGGAGCCGACATCATCGCCCCTTCCGGCGTGATGGATGGGGTGGTGGCGGCGTTGCGGCGGGCACTCGACGCCGCCGGGCTGTCAGACGTGGCGCTGATGCCCTACAGCGCGAAGTTTGCCTCGGGGTTTTACGGCCCGTTCAAGGCGGCATCGCAGTCGACGCCGCAAGAGAGCCGGCATGCGACGCACCAGATCCAGGTGGGAAACAGCCGCGAGGCTCTGCGCAAGATCGCCGTCGATGTCGAGGAGGGGGCCGACCTGGTGATCGTGAAGCCGGCGTTGACGTCACTCGACGTGCTGGCACTGGCCCGGGACACGGTTCCGGTCCCGCTTGTGGGCTACGACGTCTCGGGGTTCCACGCGATGCTGGCCCACCATTGCGGCACCGACGCGGCACTACGCCGCCGGTTGACGTGCGAGCTGCTCACCTGCATCCGCCGGGCCGGCGCGAAGCTGATCATCACCTACAGCGCCAAGGACATCGCCCCGCATCTCGAATAGGGGTCGGGGGCGTTTTCACCGAGACCGGCCCGATTCGAGAGAGCGGTCGCGGAGGGCTCGATGGATGACGACGGCGGGAAACCGGCCCCTGGCGAAGCGCTGCCTGATTGGTGCCCGGGGGGCGACCAATTCAGCGATTTCCAGGCGGTATAATCCCGCTGCCGGGGCCTGGAGGCCCCGAATCCGGCGCCCCGCGGATACGCCATCGCGAAGGAGCCGCCATGATCACCCTGAATCGCCATCTGCCCGGGCCGCACGATGTGGTCATCGTCGGGGGGGGGCCTGCCGCCTCGTTCACCGCGCTGTTCCTGCTCGAGCATGGGATTCGACCGCTGATCGTCGAGCGGGATTCGTTTCCGAGATTTCACATCGGCGAATCGTTGACCGGTGAGGTGGGGGGGATCCTCCGCGATCTGGGGCTCGAAGCCGATCTGGCCGCCCGGCGATTCCCCGTCAAGCATGGCGTGACGGTCTATGGGGCCAGTGGGACCAACACCTTCTGGGTCCCCGTCATGCGGCGGCAACATGATGGCGATCTGACCTCCACCACGACGTGGCAGGTGCGTCGGGATGAATTCGATCGGTTTCTGCTGGAGACCGCCGCCGCCCGGGGAGCCACCGTGATGAAGGGGGAGGCCGACGGTGTGCTGCGGGAAGAAGGGACGGTGCGCGGGCTGCGCGTGAGGACGGCCGAGGGAGTGGAGCCGATTTCCTGCCGGATCCTCGTCGATGCCTCGGGGCAGAAGACATTCCTGGCGAACCAGGGGGTCACCGGCCCGAAGGAACGGGGGAACTACGAAAAGCAGGTCGGCATCTTCAGCCGGGTGACCGGGGCGGTCCGCGACCCCGATGAAGCGGCGGGCAACACCCTCATCTTCTATCAGGAAAAGCACCACTGGGCGTGGTTCATTCCGCTCAGCGAAACCGAGACGAGCATCGGGGTGGTCGTGCCGGGGGAGCACTTCTCGCAATCCGGGAAATCGACCGAAGAATTCCTGGAGTGGAAACTGCGGAACCTGAATCCCGCCCTGACCGCGAGGCTCCAGAGCATCGAGTTCACCGAACCGGTGCGCACCGCGTCCAACTATTCGTATCGGGTGAAGAATTTCACCGGTCCGGGGTTTTTGTGCGTGGGGGACGCGCACCGGTTCACGGATCCGATTTTCTCGTTCGGGGTGTTTTTCTCGGCCCACGAGGCGAGACTGGCGGCGGCGGCGATACGGGATGTTCTGGCGAACTCGACCGAGCGTGAGGCCGATCCCTTCGCGGAGTACGAGGCCACCTGCGACTTCGGGCAGCAGGTCATCCAGGATGTGATCGACTTCTTCTGGGAATACCCGTTGGCCTTCCAGATGATGGCCCACAAAAGTCACAAGGGGGAGATCACCGACTGCTTCGCCGGCCGGGTGTATCCCGCCCACCAGCCGTCCGAGGCCGTGCTCACGATGCGGCGGATGCTCGAGCGGGTGCGGTCTCCGCGGCCCGAACCAGTGGGGTAGAGCGCGGTTCACATCCAGCGCGGCGATCCCGGTGACCGTTCGATCTCGGCTTCCAGCACGGCGGCAAAACGGTGGACGAGGTCTTCGAGTTGGGCCTCTCGTTCCGGGGAACCGGCGCGGGCTGGTTGCGCCGGAGGGCGCAGGGGCGGGTGGATTTCAATCCGCACTTTTCCCCCGGGCCCGAGCGTGCAGAAATAGGGCAGGATGGCTGCTCCCCCCGTCAGCGAGAAATTCGCCATTCCCTGCGGATACCGTCGTGCGATGCCACGGAACGTGCGCTCGTAGCTGTGTGGACCCTGTTTTTGGATCGGCCAATCGCCCGTGACCTGCAGACAACCCCCGGAACGAAGATGTCGCATGACCAACAGCGCGGTCTCGACGGTGAACCCCGCTCCGATTTCGACGACCTCGAGCGTCGTCGGTTTGGTGGCCCCCATCTTCTGCAGCTGATCCTCGTGGGCGAGCGACAGCACCTCCACACCTTGTCGCGCCAGCCAAAGGCAAAAGAGACGATTGACACCGAAGTGGCTCCCGCCCAGGATGACCGGCCTTCCGGCGGCACGTTCCGCCTCGAGATGTTCCCATCCGGTCACCTCGAACTGACGTGCTTCGTTCCGTGGTGACAACGCGGCGAGCCGCGCCAGCAGGAGTTGCTGAAAAAGTCCGTTTTGATAGATCTGCGTCAACGCATGTTCCGCCCGGTCCGGCGGCAGCCTCAGCGCGGCAAACAACCGTCGCGAGAAGTTCAGTTGATGACCCACACGCGGCCATCGCCGGACGATGCGGCGACGACCCCAGCGGGTGCGGCACAGAACGTTCCCCACGAGCCACAGACACGGCCATGGAACCATGGCCAGACGCCGCATCTGCCGCAGTCGCCGCAGACGCTTTTCCAATTTCAGGGAAGGCTTCGCCGGTTGTCCAACACTCGACATGAGGCGGCCGGAAAAAGACGGAGCGACGTGGAAACGTGACGGTCGATCACGACCGAACGACGTCACTGTAAACACGGCTTCCGGAACCTGTCAGACTCTGAAGCGGCCCGGTCGGCCGGCGCCGGTGTCCCCTTGGCCTGCGGCCACCTGACGATCCTGTCAGGGTGCCCAGGCCAGCACCTGGGGGGCCACCGATTCGGGGCCATCGGGAATCCTCTGTCCGGCGTTTTTTCGTTGCTCGGGCCCGAGCCCTGCGGGTCACTTCCCCCCCTCCCAGCCGCCGCGTAGGATGCACGGGCCAAGGCAGCCTCGCCGAAGGGTCGGTAACCCCGGCGGATCGCTCGAGCCATTCGCAGTCCCCTGCCCCCTCCCGCCTCCCCGTCCCGCCGTCCTCCTGGTGCTTCGACCGTTCGGCCAATTGGGCCGGGGATCGGGCCTGGCGGGCCCCACCACGGTCTATCCGCATGAGCATCGGTCTGGAGGCCAAGGACAGGGATCTCGGCCGGATCGACGTCGCCGGCTTTACTGCCGGCATCGACCGCATCAAGTCGGAGGCGTATGCCGCGATCGGCCCTGCCGACTTCCGCCACCTCAAGCGGATCGAGCGCTATGGGCGTGTGGCGACGCTCCTCGGCTACGCCACTGCCTGGATCATCCCCAATCCCGTCAGCGCCATTGCCTTGAGCCTCGGTCTGTACACCCGGTGGTTCCTGGCACACCACATCCTCCACCGCGGATACGACCGCGTGCCGGGGATTCCCCGCCGCTACACCAGCCAGGGCTTCGCCCGTGGTTGGCGGCGGTATCTCGACTGGTTCGACTGGCTCCTCCCCGCAGCCTGGGACCACGAGCACAACGTCCTCCACCACTACCACACCGGGGAGGATGATGATCCGGACGTGGCCGAGCGGCATCTGGAGTTTCTCCGCCGGATGCGGATCCCGGTGGCCCTCAAAGTCGTGTTCGTCGCCGTCGCCGCTTGCACCTGGAAGATCATCTACTACGCCCCCAATTCGCTCGCTGTCCTCGAAGACCGCGGCCGCCGGCGCCGGCGGGGGGTGCCGATGGCCGTGCTGACCTTGGGGAGCGTCCTCGATGTTCGCCGCCCGGCGGTGCGCCGATTGTGGCTGGAGAGCTATGCCCCCTACGCCACCTGGCATTTCGTCGTCATTCCGCTCCTCTTCCTACCGCTCGGGAGCACGGCGGCGGTGGCGGTGCTCGTCAACAAGCTGCTCGCCGAGGTGATCACCAACGCTCACACATTCCTCGTTATTGCCCCCAACCACACCGCCGACGATCTCTACCGCTTTCGCTTCCACTACGGCGGCAAGGGGGAGTTTTACGTCATGTCGGTGCTCGGTTCGGCGAATTACCACTGCGGCCCCGAAATTGTCGACTACTTCAGCGGTTGGCTCGGTTATCAGATCGAGCACCACCTCATCCCCGACCTGCCGATGCGGCAGTATTGCCTCATCCAACCGCGGGTGAAGGCGCTTTGCCTCCAGTACAAACTTCCCTACCGACAGGAGAGTGTTTTCCGCCGGTTCGGGCGGCTGCTCGACGTCTGTGTGGGAAAGACGACGATGCGACAACTCGAGGCCTTTCCCGCCGCCGTGGCGGCCCCCGCCGAGGAGACGCTGCCGTCGTTGCGGTGGGGGGGGAGCGGATCGGATATCCTCTGCGGGGCGACCGTGGCAGGTCGCGGTGATTCACAGGGTGCGGCCAGGCCGGCCTGATGGTGGTGGAGTCTGAAACGGTGTCGGTGGGGTTTTGGGGCAGTGAGGAGCACTTGATGATCTCGTTCCGGTTCGACCATGTTCGCCTCGAGGCGTTCGGCCTCCACTTCCCCACCACGCTGCTGTCCTCCACGGAGATCGAGGAACGACTCGCCCCCGCCTACCAGCGGCTGCGGATCCCGTTCGGCACGCTCGAACGCGTCAGCGGCGTGACCACGCGCTGCATGTGGCCGACGAACGTGACCCCCAGCTCCATGGCGACGATCGCCGCCCGAGAGGCGCTGGAGAAGTCCGGCTTCGCCGCCGGGGATGTCGGTGCCCTCATCAACTGCTCGGTGTCGCGCGATTTCTTCGAGCCGGCGACGGCCTGCCTCGTTCACCACAATCTCGGCATCCCCGAGCAGTCGCTCGCCTTCGACATCACCAATGCCTGCATCGGCTTCAGCGACGGCCTGATCATGCTCGCCCACCTCATCGAGGCCGGGACGGTGAAGGTGGGGGTGCTCTGCTCTGGCGAAAACATCTCGAAGGTCGTCCACTCCACCTTCGACCAGATCCTCGGCGACACCGAGATCACGCGCGAGAAGATGCTCCAGATGCTCCCCACGCTGACGCTCGGGTGCGGCGCCGTGGCGGCCGTTCTTTGCCACTCGAGCGTCTCCAAAGGGGGCCACACGTTCGTCGGTGGGGCGTCGCGGTTGGCGTCGCAGCACCACAATCTTTGCATTGGTAACGGTGACTTCAGCGTTGGCCAGGGGGAAGAGATCGCGCCGATCATGACCTCAGACGCGGCCCAGCTGATCGCGGCGGCAGCGAAGCTCGCCGGCCGGGCGTTTCCGGATGTCACGGCGTCGCTGGGATGGTCGAAGGACCACGTCGACCATGTCTTCTGTCACCAGGTTGGGCGGCAGTGTAATGACGCGTTCTACCGCGAGATGGGGCTCGATTTCGCCAAGGACTTCGCGATCTACAAGCGCTACGGCAACATGGTCTCGGCGGGCCTTCCCGCCGCGCTGGCGATCGGTGCGGAGGAGAAGGGGATCAAACGTGGCGAGAAGGTCGTCCTCGCCGCCTTCGGCAGTGGTCTCAACACGCGATTCCTCGGATTCGAGTGGTAGGAGACAGGCCCGATCCAGCCATGAACGGACTGCCCCCCATCGACCGCCAGGACACGCGGAGCCAAAACCCTCGTAGCCAGGATGCCGGTGGTCTGGCCACGCTTTTCCCGTTCCGCTCCCGGTTCCTCTCGGTGGGAAATTGTCCCGGCACTCCGGCGGGGCACCGCCTCCACTACGTCGACGAGGGGAGCGGGCCGGTCGTCGTCTGCCTCCACGGCAATCCCACCTGGGGATTCCAGTTCCGCCGCTTGATCGCCGAGCTGCGCGGCGACTTCCGGGTGATCGTCCCCGACCACATCGGCTGCGGACTCTCCGACCAGCCAGCCGACGTCCACTTCCGGGCGGTCGACCGGATCGCCCATCTCGAGGAGCTCCTCGCCCACCTCGGGATCGGCCGATTTTCGCTCGTGATGCACGACTGGGGGGGGCCGATCGGGACGGGGCTCGCCGTCCGGCGCCCCGACGATGTCGACCGGCTCATCTACCTCAATACGATGCTCGCGGAGACCGCGCTGCTTCCGCCGGTGATCCGGATGGCGGCATCGCCGCGGGTCGGCCGCTGGCTCACGCAGCATTCGCGCTGGTTTCTCAATCTGTTGGTCAGCCAAGGGGCCGCCCACGGGCTGGCGGCCGACGTGCGGGAGGGCTATCTCCATCCCTATCCCACGCGCGCCAGCCGGACGGCGATCTGGGGCTTCGTCCGCGACATCCCCTTCAAGGCCTCGCATCCGAGCCATGCCGCGATGAAGGAGATGGAAGCGGGCCTGCCGCTTCTGGCCGGGAAGCCTGTGAAGCTGATCTGGGGGATGCGCGATCCCTGCTTCCATCCCGGGATCCTCCGTCATGTCGCCGCCCGCTTCCCGATGGCGGAGGTGGTGCCGATCCCCGACGCCTCGCATCTGGTCATCGAGGATGCCCCGGAGCGGGTGGTGGCCGAGGTCGGGACGTTTCTGCGGGCCGCCGTCCCCGGGGCGCAGCCGACGCTCGCTGATCGGCGGGGGGAAAAAGCTGATCCGCTGCGACTGGTGACCGATCCGGCCGGGCCCGCCGACTTGCGTCCCGCGGCTGGCGGGCTCTATGCGGCGCTGTTGGTGGCGGCCGCGGCCGCGCCGTGGGTCGCGGCGGTGACGCGGGCGTCGTTCCCCCGCTGGCGCGCGGCGCCCAAGTACGACGCCATCAACTTCGCTGCCCTCTCGGCCCGGATCCATGCCTACGAGCACGGCCTGACATCGGCCGGGCTGCGGGCCGCCGAACGGGTCATCATGCTCGTCTCCCCGGGAGCCGATTTCCTCGCCTTGAGCTATGCCGTGATGGGGCGCGGCGCGGTGCCGGTGTTCATCGATCCCGGCATGGGGATCGATGCAGTCCTTGCCTGCATGAAAGAAGCCGAGCCGAGCGGCTTCATCGGCGTGCCGAAGGCGCATCTTCTCCGTCTCAAGGCAGCCGGGCTGTTCCGCTCGCTTCGGTTTTGTGTGGTGGCGAGCCGGTTTCCGATGTTCGGGGCGACGCGGGTCCGCGATCTGCTCCGGCCGTCGAACGAGCCCCCTGCCCCGATTCCCCGCCTGGCCGACGACGCAGCGCTGGTCGCCTTCACGTCGGGGGCCACCGGCACGCCGAAGGGGGTCGTGTTCACCAACCGCATGCTCACCGAGCAGTTGGCGGTGTTTCGTTTGCAGTTTGGGTTCCGCGGCGGCGAGCAGGATCTGCCGCTCCTTCCCGTCTTTAGTCTGTTCACTGCCGCCCTCGGCGTGGGGAGCATCTTCCCGCCGCTCAATCCCAGCCGGCCGCTGTCGCTCGTGCCGGGGCGGATCGTGCGGGTCATGCAGGATCTCGGCAACGAGACCTGCTTCGGCTCGCCGACGCTGTGGTCGAAGCTCGCGGAGTATTGCCGGCAGACCGGCACGTCGCTCCCCCAGCTGCGGCGCGTGTTCATGGCCGGGGCGCCGGTGTCGCAAGCGACGATCGACCTCGTCGCGGCCGCCTGCCCCCAGGCGGAGAGCTTCACCCCCTACGGCGCTACCGAAGCCCTCCCGGTGACGATCGCGGCGGCGGCGGACCTCCGTCATCAGACCCTGGTGATGGCACTGACCGGGGAGCAGGGAACGCCAGTGGGGCGCGCCATCGACGGCGTCACCCTCCGCATCGTCCGCCCGGTCGCGGCCCCCGGACGCCAGACGCTCGTCGATTGCGCTGAGCGCGAGATCGGCGAGATCGTCGTCAGTGGTGCCACCGTCAGCCGGGAGTATCTGCGGCGCCCCGAGGCGACCGCGGCCGGCAAGATCGTCGATGGCGACCGGGTGTGGCACCGGATGG
Source organism: Candidatus Kuenenia stuttgartensis (assembly GCA_945865325.1). Taxonomy (GTDB): domain Bacteria; phylum Planctomycetota; class Planctomycetia; order Pirellulales; family UBA1268; genus QWOP01. Next base: position 11,814 of record CAMBFA010000050.1, on the reverse strand, counting down.
GCGACATGGGCTACCTCGATGCCACGGGCCAACTCTATTTCTGCGGTCGACGCCTCCATATGGTCGACACGCCCGGGCGGGCATTCCACAGCGTGCCGGTGGAGAACATCTTCAACCGCCATCCGGCCGTGGGCCGGTCGGCGTTGGTCGCCGTCGATGGAAAGCCGGCGCTCGTCGTCGAGCCGAAAAGGGAGCACTGGCCTCACTCCGTCGCCGCCCGCCGCCGTCTGGCCGAGGAGCTGGGGGCCCTGGCCGCCGCTGATCCGGTGACGGCGCCGATCCGGCGCTTCTACTTCCATCCGTCGTTTCCGGTCGACGCCCGGCACAACGCCAAGATCTTCCGCGACAGGCTCTCCGTGTGGGCCGCCACCCAGCCGGCGATCGAGATCGGGCCAGGGGGCACGGCGCTGGCATGAGGATGCTCGTCACGGGGGGAAGTGGCTTCGTCGGCTCGGCCCTTTGCCGCCGTCTCCACGTTCTTGGCCACGACGTCATCGCCCTCGCCCGGCGGCCGTCCCCCATGCTCGCCGCCGCAGGGATCCGGACGGTGATCCACGATCTCGCCGCCCCCGCGGCCGATTCGTCGCTGGCCGGGATCTTCACCGGTGTTGGATGCGTGTTCCACACCGCGGCGCATGTGAAGATGTGGGGGACCAGGGAGGCCTTCCGGGCCGGCAACATCGTGGCCACCGACCATGTCATCGCTGCTTGCCGTGAGGCCGGAGTGCCGCGGCTGGTATTCACCTCGTCGCCGAGCGTCGTGGCCACGCCGGCCGGGCTGCGGGGGGTCGATGAGTCGCAGCCCTACCCGGCCCACTTCGAGGCCTTCTACCCCGAGACGAAAGCGGCCGCGGAGCAGGCCGTGCTCGCGGCCCATAGCGCTGCATTGCGAACGATTGCCCTGCGGCCTCACCTGATCTTCGGCCCCGGCGACACGAATCTCGTGCCGACGATTCTCGCCCGCGCCCGGGCCGGCCGCCTCGTGCAGGTGGGCGACGGCTCGAACCTCGTCGATCTGACCTTCATCGATGATTGCGTGGAAGCCCACGGGCTTGCGGCCGCCGCGCTCGACGAGCGGCCGTCGGCGGGGGGACGGGCCTATTTCATCAGCCAGGGAACGCCGGTGCCGCTGTGGGGCTGGATCGCGCGGGTCCTCGAGCTGCACTCCGTCGCCCCGGTGCGGCGGAAGATCTCCGCGCGGCTGGCGCGGGTGCTGGCAACGGTGGCGGAGACAACGTGGCGAACCTGCCGCTTCAAGTCCGATCCCCCCCTGACCCGGTTCCTCGCCGAGGAGATGGCGACCGACCACTACTTCGACCTCTCCGCGGCCCGCCGCGAGCTCGGCTATGCCCCCAGCCTCACCGTCTGGGAGGCGACGGAACGATCGTTCGGCGGCGCAGCTGCACCGCCGTGACTGACGCCGGATCAGGCATCTGGCAGCAGCGCCTCATGTTCGGCGTAGGTCGCGTGGAGATGGGGCGGTCTATGCTCCCGCCAGAACATTTCGATCACGATGCCGAAGACGGTGCTGATGGCAGGCATAGGTAGACTGTACGCATGAATACTCTTGATGCCAACGGCCCAGGCCGACCGGTCAACGGTGGGATGAAGACCGGAGGCTGGATCGGGGGCTTTTCGCGGCCGCGGGGCGCGGGTTTGACAGCCGAATGTACGCGCGTATAGTCCACGGAAATGGTGATCGACCGGGCATGAAGAAGCATGCGAGGTGCGGCGATGAGCCGAGACGACGGGCGGATTGCGAAGGTGCTCGAGGAGCTTGCCGATCTGGGGCGCCGGATCGGTGAGCGGGCTGGGGAGTTGGCGCGGCTGACGAAGGAGCGACAGCGGGCTTCAGCTTCGCGGAGCGGCGATGGCATGGCCGGCGTCGCGGCGGCTGCGGCGGATCTCGCTACGGAAGCGGCGGCCGTGGTGGCCAGCCGGGAGCCGTCGATCCGGGGGACACAGCGCCGACAAACCCGGCGCGAGCCGACCACGGCTCACAACGACCATCACGCCCCGAACACCAGCGCCACCACGAAGCACAGCCCCCGCGCCCAGCCCAAGCACGACACCGACACCAACACTCTCACCGAGAACCCCAGGCCGGAGCCGGGGGTGGCCATCCGACGGAGCCGGCGAGGGGCGATCGGGCGCGCCGTGCCGCGCGGCGCCGGGCAGCGAGGCGTTCGGAAGCGGGCCGTCGGGCCGCTGCTTGCCAGTGCCCTCGTGCATGTCGTCGCGCTTCTCGGCCTGGCGACGATCTTCGTGGTGGTCGAGGCGAAGCCGATCCGCCTGGCGCTCACGGTCGGTGATGCCGCTGAGCCAGCGTTCGAGGAGGCGGCCCTGGTGTCGATCGACACTCCGGCCCAGCCGGACGAACCAGTGGAGCTGCTGGCGGAGGCGCTGCCCACGGACGTAGAGCCGCTTGCGCTTCTCGAGCCAGCGCCGTCGGAGTCGCTGCTCGATGAGCGGGAGCCAGCCGACGATGTTGGTGGGGCGATGGCAGCCCTCGACGCCGGCGCGATGCTCGCCGAGATCGGCGGGCCCGGGGACGGAAAGCCTGCAGGGAGCGGGCAGGGAGGAGGCGCGGCGGGAGGGAAGCCGGCCGCGGCGTTCTTCGGCCGCGCCGGGCAAGGGCGCAGTGTCTGCTTCATCTGTGACAATTCCAACAGCTATTCTGACGGCAGTTTTCATGTTGTCCTCGAGGAGCTCGCGCGGGCCGTCGACGCCCTCAAGCCCGAGCAGTCGTTTTTCGTGATCTTCGCCAGCGACGCGGCCTACCCGCTCTTCCAGCCCGCCGCCGTCGAGGGGCTCCAGCCGGCGACGGCGGACAACAAGCAGAAGCTGCGGGCCTGGCTCGGCACCGTCGAGATGTGTCGCGGTGGCCAGGGGATCCATGACGCGGTGAAGCTAGCCGGGGCCCTCGGGGCGGAGGTGGTCTATCTTCTCTCCGACGGTGAGCTCGGCGCGAGCGTTGTCGACCGGCTCGAGGGGGCCGATTTCGGCGGCGCGGCTGTGCACACCTTCGGAATGCAGCAGACGGTGATCGATCGGCGCACGGGGGAGGTCAATCCGGACAAGCTCCGCGAGCAGCAGGGGTATGACCGCAATCTCGCCACGATCGCCATCGCCCACGGTGGCACGTTCACGCCGGTGTTTGTCGCGCCGCAGGCTGTGGCCCTCGAGCGGCTCCGCCCGATCCCCCGCAACCGCGCCCGCGGCGCGGTGTGGGGCTTGAAGTTGTGAGGAGAGCGGTTTGGAGCAGAGATCCGGTTTGGGGAGAGGGCATGTCGGAGGCTCGGCTGATGTCCCAGCGGCCGCTGGCCCGTCCGCATCCAATCGTCGAAGTTCGGGTCCCCCTTCCCGACGGCGCTGAATGCAAAGCGGTGTGGAGCCTGTTGCGGCGTGAAGGCGTGGCGAAATTGGTCACCGCCCACCTCCTTGATGAAGACGACCTGATCGAAGAGGCCTGATCGATGCGTATTCCCGGGCAGAGAATCAAGCGGATGAGGCTCGTGCAGACCGATCGGCTGATCGTGGTCGTCGAGGTGGAAATGGTGATCCCCGAATCCGATCCGGGTGAGCCGTGCCTCGAATCGGAGACGGTCGACCTCCTCCGGCAGGTCCACGAGCATGCCATCGACGGGGATATCGACTGGCTCAAGACCAGGGGAAAGGTCTACAAAATCGTCGACGCGGCCTGATCGCACGGCCGCGATGCACGGTCTGCCGGCCGGTTGGATCAGGCGAGGTCGAAGCGATCGAGATCCATGACCTTGGCCCAGGCGGCGACAAAGTCGTTGACAAACTTCCCCGCGGCGTCGTCGCTGGCGTAGACCTCGGCAACGGCACGCAGTTGGGCATTAGAGCCGAAGACGAGGTCGACTCGGCTACCGGTCCAGCGAACCGCGCCGGTGGTGCGATCGTGTCCCACGAAGGTTTCCCTCTCCTCGGTCGCCGGCTCCCACGGTGTGGCCATGTCGAGGAGGTTGACGAAGAAGTCGGTCGTCAGCACCCCGGGCCGCACCGTGAAGACGCCGAGGGGAGATGGCGGGGAGTTCGTATCGAGGACGCGCATCCCGCCGATGAGCACGGTCATCTCGGGAACGGTCAGTGTGAGGAGGTTGGCCCGATCGACGAGCCAGTGCTCCGCCAGCACACCCGTGCCTGGCTTGCAGAAATTGCGAAACCCGTCCGCGACCGGCTCGAGGACAGCGAAGGCTGCGATGTCGGTCTGGGCCTGGGTGGCATCGGTGCGCCCCGGGCGGAACGGCACTTCCACCGTGTGGCCAGCGTTCCTGGCCGCCTGTTCGACCGCGGCACAGCCCCCGAGCACGATCAGGTCGGCGAGCGACACGGCCTTCTTCCCGCCGATCTTGCCACCGACTTGCTCGCCGTTGAAACGCGTCTGGATCCCCTCCAGAGTGTCGAGCACCTCCGCCAGCCGGGGTGGATCGTTCACCGCCCACTCCTTCTGCGGCAAGAGGCGGATCCGGGCGCCGTTGGCCCCGCCGCGCTTGTCGCTGCCGCGGAAGGTCGAGGCTGAAGCCCAGGCCGTCGACACCAGCGCCGGGATCGAGAGCCCCGCCGCGAGGATGGCTTCTTTCAAGTGCGCGATGTCGGCGGCGTCGACAAGCGCGTGCGTAACGGGGGGGAGCGGGTCTTGCCAGATGAGCGCTTCGGCAGGAACCTCGGGGCCGAGATAGCGGGAGATCGGCCCCATGTCGCGGTGGGTCAACTTGAACCAGGCCCGGGCGAAGGCGTCGGCAAACAATTTTGGATCGGCGTGGAAGCGCCGGGCGATCGGCTCGTAGACGGGATCGACCCGGAGGGCGATATCGGTCGTGAGCATGACCGGGGCGTGCCGCTTCGCCGGATCGTGGGGATCGGGGACGACCGTCCCGGCAGCGGGATCGGTCGGGATCCATTGATGGGCGCCGGCCGGGCTTTTGGTCAGCTTCCAGTCGTAGCCGAAGAGCATCTCGAAGTAGCTCGAGTCCCAGGTGGTTGGCGTAGGGGTCCAGGCGCCTTCGAGGCCGCTGGTGATCGTGTCGTTGCCGCTGCCGGTGCCGTAGCTATTTTTCCAGCCGAGGCCCTGCGCCTCGAGGGGCGCTCCCTCCGGCTCGGGGCCGACATGGCGCGGATCGGCGGCGCCGTGGGTCTTGCCGAAGGTGTGGCCGCCGGCCACGAGGGCGACGGTCTCCTCGTCGTTCATCGCCATCCGGGCGAACGTCTCGCGGATGTCGCGGGCTGAAGCGGCCGGATCGGGCACGCCATTGGGGCCCTCCGGATTGACGTAGATCAGCCCCATCTGGACGGCGGCGAGCGGATTGGCGAGTTGGCGATCGCCGCTGTAGCGCTCGTCACCGAGCCAGGTCTTCTCCGGCCCCCAGTAGGTTTCGTCGGGCTCCCAGGCATCGATCCGGCCCGCGCCGAAGCCGAAGGTCGCAAGCCCCATCGATTCCAGCGCCACGTTGCCGGTGAGCACGAGGAGATCGGCCCACGAGATCTTCTGGCCGTACTTTTGCTTGATCGGCCAGAGGAGCCGGCGCGCCTTGTCGAGATTGGTGTTGTCGGGCCAGCTGTTGAGGGGCGCAAACCGCTGCATGCCGGCCCCCGCGCCGCCGCGGCCGTCGGCGGTCCGGTAGGTGCCCGCGCCGTGCCAGGTCATGCGGAGGAAGAACGGCCCGTAGTGGCCATAGTCGGCTGGCCACCAGGGCTGCGACGAGGTCATCAGCGCGCGGAGATCGGCCTTGAGGGCGGCCAAGTCGAGGGTCTTGAACGCTGCCGGATAATCAAAGCCGGCCCCCAACGGATCAGCTGCCGGCGGGTTCTGCTGAAGGATCCGCAAGGGGAGGCTCTGCGGCCACCAATCCCTGTTCGCCGCCCCCTTCGACGGGTCGGCCTGGGGAGCGGACGAGAACGGGCACGTGGCTTCGTGAGGCATGGCGGGGTCTCCTGGCTATCGATCTTAGCCGGCCGGGGACGAAGCCTGTTCCAGGTTGTCAACCCTCACCGTGGCGTGGCCAGCCTGGTTTCCTCACGACTCTCGAAGACCGCGAGTTCTTCGTTGATCTTGGCGATCATCTTGCGCACGCCCGCCTTCGTGAACCCCTTTTCACCGATGGGGTGGTCGCGCTCGAGATCAGCGATCCTCTGTTCGAGGATCCTCAGATCGCCGTGGGCCTTCTCATATTCGGCGGCATTGGTAATCACAGCAGCACCTCGATCAGCCCTTTTTTCATCGCGGATCCGCTCGTGCGACTGAAGAAATTTATCCAATCGTCCCAGTCCCGGCGATCTTCCGCGGCAAAGAGGTGCTCCATCGGATGCATGCCGAGGATTTCGGCCAACTCGACCGCGTCGGGGTGGCCTCGTTCTACGAGATCGCTGAAATCGGCCCCGAGCCACACGACGGCATCGGCATCGTGGGGAGAGGCCTTGGCCGTCACGAAGCTGCCATTGAGGCAGAACCGCCTCGCCCGACACAGCTGCAGTCATCGACTGATCTGGCGGCCGAGGCGCTTGCGCTCGACCGACACATCGGCAAAACGACCAAGGACTTCAGCTTCAATCGCCTCGTGGAGCCCTTCGGGCAGCAGGCCGTTTGGCAGGAACTGTGGGATCAAGCGAGCCCCCCCCGTGGTATTGCGTCCTTTGTAAGTGTACGGATGTACCCATCAAGGTCAACGCGTTGTCGTCCTTTTCCAAGGTCACCTCCGGGTGCTGGGGATGAACGCCGACGAGGGCTTTCTGGCGATACACTCCAGGGGAGAAAAGGGCCTGTCGCCTCGCTTTTGATGCGACTGGGGATGGAGGGGGTCCCTGCTCGATCTGGATCGAAGGCGCCGGGGACGGCTGACATGAATCCGCTCACGCGCGGCCTCTACGAAACGCTCCTCACCGAGGCCCTTGCTGCCGAGCTCACGCGGCTCGCGCCAGCTTTGCGCGAAGGCCGTGACACCCTCCGGTCGGCGGAAGCGGCCGACCGGCTCTCGCTCCATGTCGCCCGGATCGTCCGTCGGCTGATCGCGACGGTTGACGAGAAGGAGCGTGTGGCGGTCGGCGTCAGGCTGACGCGCAGCCTGATCAACGGCCTCGGGAAGCTCGCGCAGGCAGAAGGGGCTGTCGCAGCCGTCGATCGGGGAGAGCGTCCGCTGCGGGGTGGAGAGATGCTCCGCTCGATCGCGGCGGTGCTCCCCGATGGATTGGCCGAGGAGATCCGTCCACCGCTGATTCCGCTCCTCGATACGGCGATCCTTACCAATGCGCCGGGCGAGCCCTCCGTCGGCAGCCAGGTGCTCACCGAGATCCATTCGGCCGATTCGATCGATCTGGTGATGGCGTTCATTCGCTTCACGGGGATCGCTCCGCTCCTCAACACGCTGCGCGAGCAGATGCAGGCCGGGCGCCGGTTGCGGGTCCTGACGACGACTTACACCGGCTCGACGGAGGCCCGGGCGCTCGATGTCCTCGAGCAAGCTGGCGCGGAGATCCGCGTCTCCTACGACACGAGCACCACCCGGCTCCACGCGAAGAGCTGGCTCTTTCACCGCCGCAGCGGCTACTCAACCGCCTACATCGGCTCCTCGAATCTCACCCACTCTGCTCAGGTGACGGGCCTTGAGTGGAATGTCCGCCTGTCGGGGGCGCGGAATCCGGACGCCGTCGACAAGCTTGCCGCGGTGTTCGAGAGCTACTGGCATGGCGGCACGTTTCTTCCCTACCGGCGCGAGGAGTTTCTCGAGCAGACCGAGTCAGCGCGCCCGGGGCCGTCGTTCCTGCTCAGCCCGATCGAGATTCGCCTCGAGCCCTTCCAGGAAGATCTCCTCGCCAGAATCGCCCTGGCACGATCCCAGGGGTATCACCGCAATCTCCTGGCAGCCGCGACCGGAACGGGAAAGACCGTGATGGCGGCGGTCGATTACAGCCGCCTCTCGGCCACGCTCCCGCGGGCCCGGCTGCTCTTCGTCGCCCATCGGGAGGAGATCCTCACGCAGGCCCTCGGCACCTTCAGGCACGCCCTCCGCGAGCCGACCTTCGGTGAGCTGTGGGTGGGGAGAGCGCGGCCGCAGCGCTTCGAGCATGTTTTTGCCTCGATCCAGAGCCTCGACGCGGCGGGGCTCGCCCATCTCGCGCGCGACCACTTCGACGTTGTCATCGTCGACGAGTTTCATCATGCGGCGGCGCCGTCCTACCGGAGGCTGCTTGAGCATGTGGCGCCGCGGGAGCTCCTCGGCCTCACCGCCACGCCGGAGCGGAGCGACGGCCTGCCGGTGTTGAGCTGGTTCGGCGATCGGATCGCGGCGGAGCTGCGGCTCTGGGATGCGATTGACCAGCATCGCCTGACGCCGTTTGTCTACTACGGCATCCACGACACCACCGATCTGCGGGACGTGCCCTGGCGCCGCGGGGCCGGCTATGACGTCGAGTGCCTCACCGAGGTGCTGACCGCCAATGATGCCTACGCAAGGGTGGTCCTCAAGGAACTCGACCGGCGTACCGGAGACCCGACACAGATTCGCGGCCTCGGGTTTTGTGTCAGCGTCGCGCACGCGAGGTACATGGCCCGGATCTTCAAGGAGGCGGGCGTCAAGGCGACGGCCGTCTGGGCTGACACACCCGACGCCGAGCGGGCCGCGGCGCTCCACGATCTGAAGCACCGGCGCACGAACGTCGTCTTCTCGGTCGATCTGTTCAACGAGGGGGTCGACGTGCCGGCCGTCGACACGGTCCTCTTTCTCCGTCCCACCGACAGCCCCACCCTCTTCCTCCAGCAACTCGGCCGCGGCCTCCGCCGGCTCGAGGGGAAGTCGGTCTGCACGGTGCTCGACTTCGTCGGCCAGCACCGCAAGGAGTTTCGCTACGACCGGCGCTTCCGAGCGCTCCTCGGGGGGTCGCGGCAGGATCTCGAACGGCAGATCAACGCGGGCTTCCCCTTTCTGCCGGCCGGCTGCCACATGGAGCTCGACGCGGTCGCCAGCCGGATTGTCCTTGAGAACGTCAGGCAGGCGGTGCCGGCGCGGTGGACCGCGCGCGTCGACGAGCTTCGGAGCCTCGCCGCCGGCGGGAACGACATTTCGCTTGCCACCTACCTCGCCGCCACGGGCCTGGAGCCGGAGGAGATCTACTCTGGCAACCGCTCCTGGACGGCGCTGCGGCAGGCGGCAGGGCTCGCCACGGCGCCGGCCGGCCCGCTCGAGGAGAAGCTCCTCCGGGGCTGCGGCCGCATCCTCCATGTCGATGACCCGCGTCGGATTGAGGCTTACCGGAAGCTCCTTCGTTCGAGCGCCCCAAGCGCTCTCGCAGCGATTTCCTTCGCCGATCGTCGCCTGGCAAACATGCTCGTGGCGAGCGTGGCCGACAAGGCGGTCACCAAGACGACTTCACTGGCCGACGGCGTCGCGCTCCTCGGGGCTCATGAAAACGTTCGCGATGAGTTGCTGGCGATCCTCGACGTCTTGGAAGGCCGCATCAGCCACTCGACGCAGCGACTCGACTCGCACCCCGACGTTCCTCTCGCGGTCCACGCCAGGTATTCAAGGCTCGAAATCCTTGCTGCCTTTGGCCTTCGCGAAGGCGGAAAGATGCCCCCGTGGCAAAGCGGCGTTTATTGGGCGAAGGGAGTGCCCGCCGATCTCCTCGCCTTCACGCTCGACAAGACCAGCGGCGGCTTCTCACCGACAACTCGCTATCGCGATTACGCCATCAGCCGCGATCTCGTCCATTGGGAGAGCCAGTCGGCCGTTCGTGCCGATAGCCCGACGGGAAAGCGTTACCAGGCTCACGCCGAGCAAGGCTCGGCGATCATGCTCTTTGCCCGGTTGAACACCGCCGATCGGGCCTTCTGGTTCCTCGGGCCGGCGACGTATGTGCGGCATGAAGGTGAGCAGCCGATGGCGATCACATGGCGGCTGGAGTATCCCTTGCCTGCCGATCTCTACACGTCGTTTGCTGCCGCGGTGGCGTGAGGCTCCCACAGCTAAGAGCGACCGTTGATTGACTGCCGCAAAAACCGGAACCGTCCCCATGCCAAGTCTTTCAAATGTTGCCCACCCCGCCAAGCGCTGGGCCCACGAACTTGCCCACGCCCAAGTGGAGCCGAGCGCCCTGCCGGTCGTGGCTGACTTTCGGATCGAGTTGCCCACCCAGGCCGATGCCCCCGCCATCGCCCGCTGCTTCGTCGAGGTGTATGGGAGCCACTATCCGCACGCCGAGGTTTTTGCCCCTGCTCGCTACTGGGCGAGTGTTGAGCGCGGTGAACTGGTGCCGGTCATCGCCCGCGACTCCGCGGGGATGGTCGTGGGGCATGTGGCGCTGGAGCGGGAGGCGGGTGCGTCGGTGGCCGAGCGGGGGGAGGCGGTCGTGCTCCCCGCCTACCGTGGCCATCAGCTTCTCGAGGCCGATCGGGCCACCGCCGGCAGGCGTTGAACCATGGAACGGCTCACCAAGGTCCAAAGAGCAGGTCCAGACTTCCGACTGCGCCGGCCGGCCGCCGCGGCCAAAAGCGCGTCGTAGAGTGTTCTGTGGAGGGGTGGCGTGTCATGGTGTGACTCGGCGGCGCGTCGTGTTCCCGGTGATGCGGATCAGTTCCGGAGTGTCCGTCGCGGCTTCGATCGCCGCGATCGCTTCCCGGACAGACTTGGCCTTCTGAAGCATCAGGTGGCGTGGGAAGTCTTCTTCCTCCGTCTCGAAGTAATTGGCGATCCTGGTCAGATCCGGTATGACCGCCTTGGCGTGGGTGCCGTAGGTGAGGAGGATCTTCATCAACTCGGGAGTGCGGTGCTCGCTCGCCCAGGGATTCTGATCGCGGGTGTAGATCACGAGCGCTTCCATGCCATCCTCGATGTGGTGCTGCGCCAGGAGGCGCAGCCCTTCCACCCGGATCTCGTCGGCGAACATCTCGCCGCTCGGGCTAGGCTGAAGAACCGCCTCGTGGATGGCGGGCAGCAGGGGCGTGACCTCTTCGAGCGAGAGACGGCGGTAGACCGATCCGATGCTGCCGCGGGCCCGACCGTCCTCATTTCTCAGCCCGGCGCGCACGGCCGCGTAGAGCGCGGGGCGATCGACGCCTTCGAGTGAGCGAGCGAGCATCCCGTTGCGATCAAACAGTGTGAAACACAGATAGCGCTGCTGCATGCCGCGCGGGTCGTTTTCCGCATCGACCTGAGCCAGCATCTCGAGCAGCTGAGGCACCGCCTGCTTGGCCGGCTCGCCGATGGCCGCGAGGGCCTCGGCAGCCTTGATTCGCAGCCAAAGGTCTCGGTGGGACAAGGTCTCTCGGAGGGCCTCGACGGCAGGCGCTCCCCGACGCCCGAGGAAAATCAATCCCTGACACGCACCGTAGCGATCGTCGAGGCTCGGGGACCCAAGCATCTCGATCAACAGCGCCACGGGAGCGCTCTCGCGGCGACCAAGAGCCATGGCGGCCCGCTCGCGCACGACGGGCGACCAACTGCGAAGGCGGTCGAGGAGCTGGTCGTCGGTCAGCGCATCGGAGAAGCTCGTCCGATCCTTGTTGGTCCAGCCACGCCCGTCGAGGATCAGCGATTGGGCGGCCGCGGCATCGAGTTGCGGCACGGTGGTGGTCTTTTTCCCTGTCAGATGGAGCTTCTTCAGCGGCATTGCGTAGGCCAGGAGATAGCCTCCGGTGCTATCCCATCCTGCGTAGCTGTCGGCTTCCGGTTCCGGCGGGCCCTGGTGAAGGTAACTCGTGTCCCACCGCCGCGCGAGGTCAAAGTACCAACTGCCGAATTCCCGCATCCATGCGCCGGTGGCATGCGGACCGGCTTGTGACACGCCCGGCATCCCCCA
>CAMBFA010000049.1 GCA_945865325.1 Candidatus Kuenenia stuttgartensis | reverse complement strand
AGCGCCAGAGGCCTGGGGGGGCGGCAACCGGGCGGCGAAGCTCCGCAGCGAGCCCGATTTCGACTCGCCGGCCAGCGACGGCCACATGACGGGGCTGGCGATCCTCGCCCTCCGCGAAGCGGGCGTGCCGGCCGACGACGCGGGGATCGCGCGGGGCATCGCGTGGCTCCAGGCCAATCAACGAGCCAGCGGCCGGTGGTGGACGCGGAGCCTCAACACCGACTCCTGGCACTTCATCACCTACAGCGGCACGGCGCTGCCGATCCTCGCCCTCCACGCCTGCGGGGCCCTACCGGCCATGGAGTGAGACGACGGGGGCCGCGGTTGACTGCCGCCGGCCGTCGCCGCACAAAGAACACGTGTTCACACAGGAGCCATCATCCCATGTCCATGGAAAGCCTTCGCAACCTCCTTCGTCAGGAGCCGTTTCAGCCGTTCATGATCCGGCTCTCCAATGGCGAGTCGTATGAGATCCGTCATCCGGAGTGCGCTGCGCTCTCAAAGACGAAGGTGATCGTCACCTTTCCGGAGGAGGATCGGGAAGTGTTCTGCGCGCTGATTCACATCAACTCCGTCGAGATGCTCCAGCGGGCGTGACGGCAGCATGAATTGGTGCGTTCGCCGATCCCTGCCTCGCCTTCGCGCTGGCAAGCAAGCTTGGAGTTCCTCACGCATCGCTCCCAGCGAGGGGTCGCCCGTGCGCCGAGAGCCGGCCTCGACGGCTAGCGCAGGATACGAGGGCGAAGCGCAGGCGATGCGGAGAGAGCGGATTGCCATGGATGGCCGGAGCGAACTCGGCTGGGGGCAAGGGCGACCCCGAAACCGAGTGCGGCCCAAAATCGTACCGCGGAGCGCGACACCTACTCCTTCGGCCAGCTGAACGTCTTTTCCGATTCGACATGCTCGAGGAGATCGGCCTTCTTCCACCAAGTATTTTTCATGTCGCGCTTCGAGTAGAGCTTCTCGGCCTGGTCGACGTAGTGGGGGGAATCGGCGTGGCCCGATTGGCCCCACGGCGTGCAGGTGAAGCTCTCCACGCCGTCGGCCCCGAAGAACATCAGGATCACCGCCATCGAGCCGGAATTGGCGATAAACCGGCCCGGCTGTGTCGGATCCTCGGCCGAGCGCACGTCCATGAGCGTCTCGGAGAAGTTGGCATCCTTGTTGCCTCGGTCGAAATCGGCGCCGGGGGCAGGGAAGTAATGCCCGCCACGGCCGACAACATGCGCCTCCCCCCAGGGGATGTCCCACCGGCCGTATTTTTGGTTCATCTCGTCGATGGTCGCCCGAAAGAGCTGCATCGCTTCCTTCCGCGCGGCGTCGTCGAGGCGGCCGTCGTTGTGGAGTGGCGCGAGATTGAGCTTCTCGCCACACGTCAGTCGCCAAAACTTGAGCAGCGCCGCCCCCCGGGCATCGGGGAGGTAATCGCCGTCCCAGGCCAACGCCACCTCGATGGCCTTCTTCACCTCGGCGTCGGCAGCCCAGGCAGCGTCGGCTTCGTAAGCCCGCCGCAGCTCCCCCTGCCAGGAGCGGGCGAGCCGGTCGTGGATGTCGAGGGCATAGTCCTTCGCCTCCGCCGGCGTGACCGAGGCATCGTTGTGGAGGAGCTCGATGGTGCGCCGGCCGCGCGGGTTATTTTGATCCCAGGTGGTGTTGTAGACGTGCGGGGGATACTTCTCCGGCACCAGCGGCGAGCCGACCATCATGTTCGCCGGGCTGATGTTGCAATTTTGCATGTAGCCCTGCTCGGGATTGACAATCTTCACAAGCTCCGACTGCGGATGGAGCTTCGTCCAGGCCGTCTTGCTCGTCGTGCCGTCGACGGGGCGCTTGAAATCGAAGCCTTCCGGGCGGATCGGGGTGGCACCGTTGCGGACATACGAAATGGTGCCTTCACAATCGGCGCTCATCACGTTTTGCTCGTTGTATTGATGGCGCTCGAGGGCGGCGTTGAGCTCGGCGACGTTCTTCGCCATCCCCATGGCGTAGAACTGCTCATAGAGCCCAACCTGCTCGGTGTAGGGGCTCGCGCCGACATAGGCGATCTTCTTCTCCAGATCGATCCCGCTGATCACCGGCCCAAGGTGGGTGTAGCGGAACGTTGCCCGCACCGGATCGGCGTCCTTCACCCGGAACGTGAACTCCCCCTCCCGCATCGGCTTCCACACGCCGTCGTAGAGGTACTCGAGCCTGGGCTCGGTGCGGATCTCGATCCGGTAGACATCGGATGTGTCGGGGCCGCCGGTGGTCAGCGCCCAGCCGGTGTGCTCGTTGTGGCCGATCGCCATCATCGGCGTGCCGATGAGGGAATAGCCGTTGGTGTGCATGGCGCCGGCGTGGAGGCGCGATTCGTAGAGGACGGCCATCCCTTCCCACGTCAGATGCGGGTCGGAGAGGAGGATAGCGCGGCCGTCGGCCGAGCGACTTGGGGCCACGGCCCACTGGTTCGAGCCCATCGCCGGCTTGACCGGTTCGGGAGCGTTACGCAGATCCCCCATCATCGTCCCGATCGGCCAGCGGAGGATCATGGCGCGGCCGACGGCGAGCGGGTGCCAGTCCGCGATCTCGAGCTTTACCTCGGCCGCCTCGTCGGGATGCTCTTTACAATAAGCGCGGATCCCGGCGGCAAAGCCGCGGATGGCGTCCTGGACGTGCTTGGGCGCGGTCTCGAGATACTTCCCGTGGAGCGTGTCGTTGTGGAAGAGGCGCATCAGGTAGTCGTTCTCGAGCGCCCCCTTCCCCTTCACCTCGGCCATCCGCCCGGTGGCCTCACGGATGGCCAGGTAGATGTCCTCGAGACGGTCCTCGGCCTGGGCATACCCCAGCGCGTAGTAGCCGGCCGCCTCGGTATCGGCGTAGACATGGGGGACGCCCCAGGTATCGCGGTAGAGCGTCGCTTCACCGGCGCCGGCCGGAGTTGCCAGAAGGGCAGCGAGCGCCCCGGCGACGCCCTGGCAGATCCTCTTCACGAACGCTGAGTCGATGGCCATCGAAGTCTCCAGTGCGTGTCGCCGTGGCGAAAGAAAAGGAATCCCCCTCCCGATCGGGAAACAAGGATAGCAGGCAGGGGACCATCCCACAGGCTCGGGAGGCGGGCCGTCACCAAGGCTGCCCGCTGGCCGCCGGTTGGAATCCATTCCTACAGCCCAAATCGTTGGATCGCGGCTTCGGCGCGCCGCCGCGACTCCGGGTCGGACCCGATCGACGCCTCGATCGATTGCCTTGCCTCCTCCTTACGGCCAAGATGCGCCAGCACGACCCCGCGTTGGAGATGGGCGATCGCGGCGCTGGAGTCGACGGCGATCGCAGCGTCGAGGTCGGCCAGGGCCAGCGAGTGCTCTCCTTTTTTGGCGTAGATGCTCCCCCGGGCGACCAGCGCCAGGCCATGCTGCGGACCGATCCGCAGGCTCTCCGTCAGGTCGGCGATCGCTGCTTCCTCATTTCCGAGATCACGATGCACCAGCCCGCGCTCATAGAGCGCATCGGGTGATTCCGGGAACAGGAGGATGGCGACATTGTAGGCAGCCAACGCATCCCGGAGGCGCCCCGCACCTGCCGCTAGCCGCGCACAGAAAGCGTGCACGACGGCCCGTTCCGGATCGAGTTGAAGCGATTTGGCCAAGAGGGCATCGACCTCGTCCGACTTTCCGTCGGCAACTGCAATCTGTGCCAGCGCGAGCAACGTGAACGTCGACTCCGGATCATGTTCGTGGGCCCTCGCGAAGAAATCGCGGGCGTCATCAAACCGCGATGCCTTCAATCGCGAATACCCGATGCTCGTCCACACATCGGCTTTGAGTCCACGGAGGTCGCGCAGCCTGACTTGGCGATGGAGCCCCAAGGGATTGCTGTCGTCGAGGAGACGCCAATGAATCCCCTCCCGCCCGTAATGCTCGGTGAACACGAACGGCGGGCTGTCGAGATCCCAGCGCTGGTCCACCATCCGCACGCTGCCGTCCGCGAGTCGCACGATGCTCGCGCTGTGGAACATGTGTTCGCCAAGGCCTCCTTTGGCCGGAAGCATGACGTCGAGCGGGCGAACGTCGAGCCCGACCGCACCACCGAGCACGATCAGCAGTTGACAGTTGCCGAGGCACTGTGACTGTCGGAATTCGAGAATCCGATGGAGATGGTACTTGTCGCTTTTTCCGTCAACCTGCTCAAACGACTCGGCGAGCCGCCGCCGAATCTCGTCCAGGACTTGCGACTGCACCCGGGACACGTCGCTGGCCGTGTCCTTACCCTCGGCTTGCCGACGACGCGACTGGTCAAGGCGGCGTTTCCAATGCCCCGGATTCCACGGAGTCACGAGTTGCACGAACTGATCACCGACCTCGTCGGGGTAGCCGAGCTCTTTGACACGGGCGCGGATCAGGGAAGAGACGTCGGGGCCGGAGGAAATGGCAGCCGTGATTTCCTGCCCGCGACCACCGTTGGCCCCGCCGACCGCCCACGAAAAGGCGATCACCAGCGCGATCCACAGGGGCCGCCGTCGCGAGAATCGCCCCTCGCGCGGTTGAAGATGGAGCGGCATCGTCTTATTCCCTGACCGATCCCACCCGTCCTGCCAGCGAGCCCGGTTCGCGGTTCAAAATAGCCTGCGGAGCGGCACACCAGCAATCGCCCTGGATGGCCGCCGTATCATGATGAGGTCGTGGCCATTGGCTTTCGCTCCACCTCCCGACCTGATCGCTCGGTGCGTCGCCAGTGACCTCCTGCCGGTGCCCGCCTCTGCCGGCTCTCGCACCGCTGGCGCCGTCCGATCACGCTTCCCGAGGAATACCGATGAAGACGCCCCCCGGATATCTGGTCGTTGGCTTCGCAGGAGTCGCAATTTACGCGTCGGCGGCGTTTGCTTCCGTGATTGTCTCCCCCTTTTTCTGGACCAGCCACACCATCGGGGCCGAAGTCCCCTGGTACTTCATGGGAAATGCGTTCATCGACGGAGTTGCCGCCGCGGTGGCGCTTCTGCTCTGCGCCATCCTCGGATCAGTGGCGGCCCGAAAGCTCGGCGCAGCGGTCTGGGGCACCCTCATGCCGGCCTTCCTTTTCCTTTCCACGCAGCTTGGACGCGGTGTCGCAGTCATGCTGCACTCCCGAAGAATCTGGGCAGGCCCCCCTGCGGCGGAAAGTGACTGGCTCACCTTCACCGATTACGCCTCCGGAACAAACCGCGCGACATTCATCGCGCTGGCCTGCGCCACGGCTGCCGCCTTGGGTTTCCTCTTGTTAAGTCGGCGGAGACTCGTGGCGAAACGTGAGGATGCCGAGCGGGGATGATTGAAGAGCACCGCCATCTCCCCTAGGCGGTGAGGTTGTGCCGCAGCTGCCAGACACGGCGGAGAAAGGTCTGGTGCGGGTAGCGGTTGATCCGCAGCATCGACCAGTCTTCGAGCGCTTCGCCGGCCCTCTGCTCCGAAAGCTTTGTCGGCGCCGTCCCGGTCACCGCCCTAGTATCCTGGAGCCTTGTGACTCACCCGGCTTGCTCATGCTCCAAAGCCCCTCTCGTTCCCACCATGCATGCATCGCTTTTCCCCGGCCAGCCGGCCCCTCGTGTCATCGTTTGGATCGCCCTCGGCCTGACGCTCGCCGTCATCTCGCCAGGGCTTCCCCTCCGCGCCCACGACGACCATCCCCACGCGCCTCCACTGGCTGTCGCGCCGGCCGAGGCCCACAGGCCTTCGCGGCTCCCCGATCGGATCATCCTCTCCCCCACTGCCGATCCGGCCCACGGCATGGCCGTGGCCTGGCGGACGAGCACCGATGCTCCGCACGGCCTCGCGCAACTCGCGGCCGCCACCCACGGGCCGGAGTTGCGGGAGAGAGCGGTGACCATCCCCGCCCGCACCGAAGCTCATCCAACCGACCTCGGCCCGAGCCTTTGCCATTCGGTCGAGTTCGCCGATCTCGAGCCCGGTACCCGCTATGCCTACCGGGTCGGCGACGGAGCCAATTGGAGCGAGTGGCTCCAATTCGAGACAGCGGCGGCCCACCCCGGCCGCTTCCAGTTCGTCCACTTCGGCGATGCCCAAAACGACATTCTCTCGATGTGGTCGCGCGTCGTCCGTGAGGCCAGCCGCCACGCTCCGCGGGCCCAGCTCATGATCCACTCCGGCGACCTCGTCAACGCCGGCGAGAACGATGCCCAGTGGGGGGAATGGTTCCGGGCCGGATCGTTCCTCCACGCCCAGATCCCCTCCCTGCCGATCCCTGGCAACCATGAGTATGTGAAGGTCGGCGAGGGTGACGCGGCGACCAGCCGGCTCTCGCACCACTGGCGGCGGCAGTTCGCGCTTCCCGAAAACGGCCCGCCGGGACTCGAGGAGACCTGCTTTTCGGTCGTCTACGGCGACACCCGGATCGTGGCCCTCAACAGCAACGAAAAGCTCGCTGAACAGCCGGCCTGGCTCGACGAGCTGCTCACCCGCGACCGGCGGCGCTGGGTCGTCTGCAGCTTCCACCATCCGATTTTTTCGGCGGCCAAGAACCGTGACAATGCCCTCCTCCGCGCTGCCTGGAAGCCGGTCTTCGACAAGCATGGCGTCGACCTCGTGCTCCAGGGCCACGACCATGTCTACGGCCGCAGCGGGCTCGTGCCGCCGGGCGATCCTCCGGCCACGATTGAAAACGCCCCCACCGGCGTCAATCGGGTCGATCCGACAAGCGGCACGGTGTACGTCGTGAGCGTCAGCGGCCCGAAGCAATACGACGTAAGCGACAGCCACCCCCTCATGGAGCGTCTCGGAGAGGACACGCAACTCTTCCAGATCATCGAGATCGAGGGGGATGAACTGCGCTTCGAATCAAGAACGGCGATCGGCGCCCTCTACGACGGCTTCACGCTCCGCAAGCGCGCCACGGGCCCCAACGAGATGATCCTCCGCAACGATCTCCTCCCGGAGCGCCGTCGCCCACCGAAGCCGGCAGTGCAGCCCGCACCCTCTGCGCCCTGATGCCTTTTCCTCCATCCATCGTGATCATGGCTACAACATCGAACAAGCAGGTGATCTTCAGGGTCGAGTACGGGGGGCTAGGGGACCATCTTTTCTACAGCGCGTTGCCGCGTCTCCTCAAGGCACACCGACTTGCCGACGAAGTCCTGATCTCGGACCGGAGCCGGTACCGGAATCCTGCCATCTTCGATCTCGTCTGGCGGAACCACCCCTACCTCGACGGCGTCAGCGCTGATCCCCCGACGCCGCTCCGCCTCATCACGGAAAGCCAAGAGACGAAGATCGTCAATATCATCTTCGAGGGCTACGGCCTCTGGTCCCCAGAGGAATTTCCCGTCGAGATCCACCAGTCGATCGAGACGTCCCCGACGTTCGACGACCACTTCATCGATCTCAACTATGTCTCCTACGTCGGCGCATTCACCCCTATCGACAAGCTCGACGTCTACCAGCGTCATCCCGATCACGTCATGGTCAATCCGGACCGGTTCAGCCGGACGTGCTTCCCCCGGCGCCGAAAAGTATTCACGAAATCGCTGCAGGAGTACGCTTGCCTCATCGCCTCAGCCCGCTCGTTCGTGACTCTCACCTCCGGGGGCGCGACGCTCGCCGCGGCCCTGAACAAGCCATCAATCGTCTACCATGGGCATGGCCAAAGCACGATCTTTCATCATGGCATTCACCGCACGATCAGGGTCGGAGGAACCCATTTCCTCCGTCGCGTGTTGAGCAGCTTCTACCGGCGGCGCAATACGTGGCGTTTGGCGAGGTCTCCCAACCAGTGAGAGCCCTGCCACCTCCCTGCTGACGCGTCACGGGCGACGGGGATCATTCCCCGTTGACGCCGCGCCGCTCCTCGGCGATCCGGCGGAACTCCGCCGCCACGGCGGGAAAGTCGTTGACGATCCGGCGAAACTCATCGCCATCGAGGACGAGGAGATCGCACGGCGCCGTTGCCCGCACCGTCGCCGCGCGGGGCTGATCGAAGAGCACCGCCATCTCGCCGAAAAACTCCCCTTCGCCGAGAAGTCCGAGCCGCACGCCATCGGCTCCCACTGCTTCGAGCTCACCGCGACAGACAAAGTACATCTCGTCGTCGAGCGCGCCGGCCTCGACGACCGTCGTGCCAGAAGCCACCGCCAACGGCCGGAACGCCGGGAGGAGATTATTGAGCACCAAGCTCGGCGCCTCCGCGAAGAACGGCGTGCGGGCGAGGAGGTCGCGGTTGAGGATCTCGTGCCAATGGCGGCCGTCGCGCGTGAGCAGCGTGCTGGCCGCCAGCGGTCCCCAACCGCCGGCCGCGTAGTTGGGGTCGTCGGCCGCGGGGGTGGCGGCCCAGCTGTCGAGCACCGGCTGGAAGATCTCCCAGGCCGACTCGACGAAATCGGTCCGCGAGAAGAGGGTCGGATCGCCGTTGAGCGCGCTGTAGAGGAGGACCTCGTAGCCGGTGCCACGGGCCGCGTCGAAGGAATCGGCGTAGTCGAAGCGCATCCCGGCCCGCTGGAGCGTAAAGGTCGTGCCAGGGCGCTTGGCCTGAATGCGGATCTCGACCCCCTGGAAGGGTTGAATGTGGAAGACGAGGAGGTTGCCGACCGCCTCGCCCCCGGCCGGATCGACGCCGGCGGGGGCTTGCTCGTCGGGGCGGAACTGGACGACGATCTCGGTCCCCCGCTTCCAGAGTGACTTGCCCGATCGCAGATAGACCGGCATCCCGCGCCAGCGGTCGTTGTCGAGATGGAGTCGGATCGCTGCGAACGTCTCCGTGTTCGATTGCGGGTCGACGGCGGGCTCATCCCGGTAGGCCACGGCCGGCGAGCCGTCGGCCTTCTTCCCAGCGCCGTACTGCCCACGGACGCACGCGTCCGCGACGTCATCTGCGGCAATCATCCGCACGCTCGACAGGAGCCTCGACTTCGCATCGCGCACGTCCGCCGGATCGAGCGATGCCGGCAGCTCCATGCAGACATAGGCCATCATCTGCATGATGTGGTTTTGAATCATGTCGCGGATGACGCCGGTGCGGTCGTAATAACCGCCGCGCGTCTCCACGCCGACGGTCTCGGTGGCGGAGATCTGGATGTGGTCGATATGCCGCGCGTTCCACAGCGGCGCGAACATCCCGTTGGCCAACCGGAACGCGAGCAGATTCTGGACCGTCTCCTTCCCGAGGTAGTGATCGATGCGGTAGATCTCTTCCTCCGGCCAGTGCGCCAGCAGCGACTGGTTGAGGGCCCGCGCCGAGTCGAGGTCGCGTCCGAACGGCTTCTCGACAATGATCCGCCGCGCTCCTTTCATCCGCGTGAAACCGGCCGTGTCGAGTTGCTGGTTGACCAGCGCGAAGAAGTCGGGGGAGATCGCCAGATAGAGGAGCGTGTTGCCGGCGGCGCCGATCGCCGCCGCGGTGTCGTCGACGAGCCGTCTGAGCCTCACGAAGGCATCCGGATCGTCGAACTCCCCCCCCATGTAGTGAAGGCGGGATTCGAGCCAGCCCCACCGTTCCTCGTCGACGGTGCCACGCGTGCAGAACTTCCGGATGTCCCCGCGCTGCCGCGCGCGGAACTCCTCCGACGTCATCACGTCGCGCCCCATCCCGACGACGGCACATCCCTCGGGGAGGAGCCGGTCGCAGGCGAGGTTGAGCAGTGCCGGCATCAGCAATCGCTTCGTGAGATCGCCGGAGGCACCGAGGATCACGAGCACCCCCGGGGCGGCTGGCTGGGCGGAGGACGTGGCCACCGGGCGAGGGGTCATGGCTGGATCCAAGGGAGGGTACGAACGGTGGAACGGCACCGCGCCGGACCACCGAAAAATTGTCACGGAGCTTGCCTCATTCGATATAGATCGGATTGGCGAGCACCCACGGGAGCGGCCGGCCGGCGACGTCGAGCCACAGCTCGACACGATGGTTGCCCGGGGCGGTGGGGGCGTATTCGAGAGCCGCGCCGTCGGCCTCGTGGACCGACTCGCCCCGATTGAACACCTTCCAGCGGCCGGGGAGCGACGCCCGGCCGTGGAGCACCGGCGAGTCCGAGAGCGCCACGTGGCTCCCCATCTCGTGCCGGCCGGCGGCGTTTGTGGCATGGAAGTCGAAGCCGCGGGCGTCGGCGATCCAATCGAAGGCGACAAACGCCCGCCCCTTGGCGAGGCCTTCCTGGATGGCGTCGCGCGAAAGCTCCATGGCGAGGACGTGCGTGCCGACATGCCGGAGGCTCTGCTGGTAGGGATCGAGCTGGAGCTTGAAAACGAGATCGCCCGGCTTAGCGTCGGCGGGAATCGGCGTGAACACCGCCACGACGGCCCGGTCGAGGATGGTCAGCTCCTCGTCGAGGGCGTCGGCAATGCGGACCTTGTTGCCCTCGAGGAGCGTGATCCGCAGGCCGACGTTCTCATGGGCATCGTTTGCCGAGACGCCAGTGTGGGGGTACACGGCGCAGAGCTCGTCGAAGCGTTGCAGGTAGTCGCTCGGCGGATCGAAGATCGCCGCAAGTGCCTCTTGCGGATAGGCGTCGAGCACCTTCTTGGCCTGCACGAGCCAGAGCGGGTTCTTCATCATCGCATACAGCCGCGTCTCCTCCTTGGCGTCGGCGTGGGTGTTGTAGATCTCGCAGCCGGTGAGGCCGTCGAGCGCCCAATCCATCCGCTCCTCGAGATGCGAGAGGAACATCATCCCGCCACGGGCGCCGACACGGCGGACGAGATCCTGCGGCTGGAGCGTGTCGTGCTCCGGCACGCTCGTGCGCGGGTAGACGAGCATTCCCTTCGTCTCCGCTCCCGGCACGAGGAGGACACCATCGACGAGCCCGGTGTGGCCATCGGCGACAAAGTCATAGTGGGCTGCCGGATGTTCGCTGAAGAGGATCGCGTCGGTGCCGGCCCACTTTGCAGCCGCCACGATGCTCTCGATCTCTCCCCGGCTGTCGTGCGAGAAGGCGGAATGGACATGGAGATTGCAGCGGTATTCCCGCAGCGGGCCCGGCCGCTCGACCGCCGTCCGCGCCGCCGCCAAGCCCTCGACGGCCGCATGAACCGCCGCCACCCGCTCCGGGGCGAGCCGGTCGACGGCGTCCTCGGCCCCGACCGGCCCGGTCAAGCTCCACGCCGCCACCACCAGCCCCGTCATGCCCACCGAGCCGATCCGACGGCCTTGCAGCCCAAAGACTCCCTGGCGATGGTTCATGCTCATTCCCCTTCTGCTGCCGCGATCGCCGCGTCATAGAAGGCCCGGGCCTCGTCGTAGGCGGCCGCGGCCGCCCCGCGCTCCGCCGCGCGGATCTGCCCCAGCTTCGCCTGCCAGCAGACGTCGACCGCCTCGCGGCACCACTGCGCGCTTCTGCGGCTGGCGCGGACCGGCTTGTCGGCCACCTCCACCCACACCGGGTTGGTGTGGACGCTCGGGAAGATCCGGATCGCCACCCAGCTCGAGCGTTCGATCGGCACCCGCAAGCCGAGCTCCTCGACATGCCCGTCGGCTTCGATCATCCGCGTCAGCACCGGCTCGCCGTTGACAATCACCTCCACCGGCACCTGCCGCGAGGCGCCGACCCGGGCGCGCTCGAGATGCCAGTAGGGCTTGTCGTCGAGGCGCCGGGAACGGATGGCCTCCGTTGCCGGCGTCGGCACCGCGTCAGCCAGAAGGGCCGCGACGTCGCAGGCCACTGTCACCGTGCCGGGCCTGTCGAGAACGCGCGTGCTCAGCTTGC
This sequence comes from Candidatus Kuenenia stuttgartensis, assembly GCA_945865325.1. Lineage (GTDB taxonomy): Bacteria > Planctomycetota > Planctomycetia > Pirellulales > UBA1268 > QWOP01. The sequence continues at coordinate 13,711 of CAMBFA010000049.1, read as the reverse complement.
CGCCGTCACCCAGCTCCCCCACCGCCACGTGATCGACGGCGAACTCGAGGACGTGGGAGAGGCCGTCACCACAGTAGCTACGGCCATCCTTCACCCCCTTCACCCAGGCATCGAAATCGAGCGGCTGCCCCTCGTCGAGCTTCACGTAGATCCGCCCCAGCCCCACCTTGTCGCCGTAGATGCAGGGGAAATCGGTCTCGCCGCTGATCCGTGGCGTGAGGCCGCAGTTGAGGGTGTGGTACCAGACATTCAGCTCCCACACCGCCGGCGTGTCGACCGCCGAGAGGAAGTCACACACGCCGGTTGCCGCCGTGACGACATATTCATTGGCACCGATCCCGTCAAAGCGCGGCATGGCGTAGTCAGGGAGCTTGGCCGCGGCCTTTCCCGGCCAGTCCCCCGCCGGTCGCTGGCCGCGGAACTCGCGCCCGCCCCCCGGCAGTACGTCGGGAAGCTCGAGCCCCCAGCCGGAATGGCTGTAGCCGACAACGCCCCCCTGTTCCCGCCCCCAGGCGAGGACCGGCTGCGTCCAGCTCGGCCACTCCTCGATCAGCGTCGTGCCGGGGTAGTCATCCTCGGTGAGCCGCAGGAGGCAAAGGTGGCCGGCGTGCGACGACGGGAAACCGCTCACCTCGACGTCGTAGCGCATCAGCGACTGCGGCGTCGAGAGGGCCGATGTCCGCCCCTCGAAGTGCTGCTTCTGGACATACCAGCACGGCCCCCAGGAGAGGATGCAGCCGACGTCGAGATTCTCGCCGACGATGTGCCGCATCATGTCGGCCGGGCCGACCCCCGCGGTGGGATTTTCATAATGGGCGCAACCGGCGGCGTGGACATGGTGGTCGCCGGAATACCAGCGACGCCGCGACGGCTGGATCCAGCGCTCGAGCCGGAAGTCTTCGTGGTGGGTCGCAGCGCCTGCTGGGACCGTGATCGTCGTCCGCGCCACCCGGTATTCGGGGCCGCGAGAGAGCTCAACGGAATACTCGCCGGGGGGAAGGGAGATTGTCTCGCCGTCGGCCCGGTAGACCTGATCGTGGAAAAAGAAGTCGGGGGCGAGGCGGCGGGCAGGGTTAGGGTGGACGCGGCCGAGCCGATCGCGGAACACGAACGACGCGGTCGTCGCCGCGCCGTCGTGGTCGTGGACGCCGAGGGTCACCGCCACCGCGGGGAGACATTGAAAAAGGATCGGGACGGTGGCCCGGAAGCCGAGATCCTGCGTTCCCTGGCCGACATTGAAGCCGAGCGACGCCTCGCGCTTCCCGGCATCGCGGGCGTGGAGCTGGAGGATGCGGTATTCGAGCGCCAGCCCCGACAGCTCCGCCTCGAGCGGCTGCGCCGTGAAGAACGTGGCATCGAGCCAGCGGTCGGCGGCGTCCTCGGGCGAGAGCTCGATCCGCGGATCGGGGCTACCACTGCTCCGCTTCACCATCGGCTTCAGCTGCGGCCCCTCGACGCGCAGCGGCGGCGTGATCCCGGCGAGGTTGTGAACCTTGACGAGGAACGTCCGCCAGCCCTGCTCGACGAGCTCCTTCGCAGCCGGCCCCTCGACGACCGACACCCGGCTCTCGGCATTGATCGTCACTCCCGTCACGCAGAGTGGATCGAGGATCGTTTGGATCGCGGCGGTCGCGCGGCCGGCATCTCCTCCGTTCCCCGCGGCCAGCAGCGCCGCCTTCGTCGGCTCTGGCAACGGGCTGCCGACCACGTCGAGGGCCTCGACAAGCCGCGCCGTCGCCGCCAAGAGGGGCTGGAGCTCGACTCGGTCGACCCTGGGCAGCTCCGCAGCCGACACGGCACCGGCCGCCCACACTCCCGCCAGGATCGAGAGCCTTCCCCCCCACCGATCGAACCGTTGCCTCTGCTGCATGACAAAGCTCCCCCACGCTTGACATCCTGCCGGGCCCGCGATCGCGGCAGCCCTGACGGGGGATAATTCTAACGCTCCGGTAAAAAACATCCCCGAGGCCTCACGGCGTTGCGGATTTCGTTTATCCTGCTGCCAAGGGACGGGTGTGGGGATCCTCGCAGGGAGTTGACCGGTGTTCAGATCACGGCCGCTGTTTTGCTCGATGGCGTTGGCCGCGGTCGCCCTGACCGTCGTGTCGGTGGCCCGGCCGGGAGTCGGCGCCGAGCCAGTCCTCGAAGCCCCCGTCGCCGCCCCGCCCGAGGTGGCCGGCATGATGGCGCTATTCAACGGCCAGGACCTCGAAGGCTGGTCGGGGGACCCGCGGCTGTGGAGCGTGCGCGACGGCGTGATCCATGGGGAGACGACCGCCGCGACCCCGGCCGACGGCAACACCTTCCTCCTCTGGACAGGGGGCGTGACAAAGGATTTCGAGCTCCGGCTCTCGTTTCGCTGCAGCGCCGAAAACAACTCCGGGATCCAGTACCGCTCGCGGCATATCACCGATCCCACGGTGCGGAATCGGTGGGTCGTGCGCGGCTACCAGCATGAGCTGCGCAACGAATCGACCCTCCCCAACGTCGCCGGCTTCATCTACGACGAGGGGGGGAAACGCGGCAGAATCTGCCTCGTCGGCGAGCGCGCTCGGTGGACCGGCGACGGGAAGGTCGTCGACGCGATGCTCGTTGATCAGGCCGACTATGAAAAACTGTTCCGCGTCGACGACTGGAACGACGTCGTCATCCGCGCCGAGGGGAACCAGATCCGTCACTTCACCAACGGCCGGCTGACGCTCGACTTCACCGACGAAGATCCGGCGCTCGCGCTTTGCAGCGGGATCCTCGCCCTCCAGCTCCACGCCGGCAAACCGATGTGGGCGGAGTTTCGCAACCTCCGCATCCGGGAGTTGCCCTAGCATGGTTCCAAAGCCTGAGCGTTGCTGGTCGTCGACGGCGTGGCGTTGCGTTTCCGCGGCCGTGAGCCTTTTGATCCTGGCATCGATCCCGGCTCTGGCCGGCGCCCAGCCCCCCGGGCCCCCTCCGGGCGCGGCGCGGGCTTCGTCCACCGAGGCCCTAGCCCCGACGCGTCCGCCGCCCCCCCCGCCGGCCCTCGAGATCTCGACGAGCTCCCTCCTTCAGCACCGGCTGGGGGAGTGGTCGGCGCTCGATATCCGGGCAACGAACCCGACGGCCGAGCCGAAAGAAGCGATCGTCTCGATCCTCTTCGAAGGGGGTCAGCGGCAATACGCGCGGCGGCTGTGGGTGCCGGCCAACGGCGACCGCACCACCTGGCTGCCGATCAAAGTGCCGGCCGAGGGGAAGTCGGAGGGGGGACTCGAGTATACGGCCCTGATCCTCGAATCTGACTCGGACCGCGAGCTCCTGACGCGGCGCGAGGGAGAGGGGCTGACCTCGAGCGCCATCCTGCGGATCAGTACCGATCCTGTCCGCTCCGCGCTCATCATGCCCCGGCCGACGCTCAATCCGACCCTCGCCTGGGAGAGCCTGCGGCGGGAATGGCCGCAGGTTCTCGCCGCGGCGCGGACGAGCCGGAGTCTGAATCCGACCTCGCCGCTGCTCGTCCCCGACTTCCTCCCTCCGTGGCCGATGACCAGCCGCGGCCTCGATGTCCTCCTCCTCGCCACCGACCGGCTCGAGAACGACACCGCCGGCTTGGCAATGCTGCGCGGCTGGGTCCGCGATGGAGGCCGGCTGTGGATTGCCCTCGATGCGGTGGCTCCGAAAACGGTCGAGGCGATCCTCGGCCACGACAGCGGGATCGAGGTCGTTGATCGGGTCGAGATCGACCGTTTCACCGTCGAGACCCGCGACCGGGAAAATGGCATGGAGCGGACCGACGAGATCGATCTCGAGGTCCCCGTCGACATGGTCCGTGTCGTCACGGCGCACGCCGATGTCCCCTCGCGCGTCGAGGGCTGGCCGGCGGCAATCTGGGTGCCGTGTGGCCAAGGGGACGTTCTGATCACGACGATCGGCCCGCGGGCCCTCGTCCAGCCCGACGGCATCACCGCCACCGGTGCGACGGCCACCCTCGCCACGCGCCTCCTCGCCGGTCGCCCCGATCGGCTCGATGTCAGTCGGCTTCAGGGGGAGCTGGAAAAGCAGATCGGGTATGCGACCCCGTCGCGCGGGGTCGCCGCCACGATCCTCGGGCTGTTTTGTAGCGCCCTCTTTCTCGTCGGCTGGCGATGGGGGGCCCGGCACCATCGCGATCGGCTCGCGTGGTTCGTGCCAGCGGCAAGCGTCGCCGCCGCCAGTCTCCTCGCCCTTGTCGGCGCGGCGAGCTCGAGGAGCGTGGCACCTTCGATCGCTTCCGCAACGCTCCTGCGGCTCGCCCCGGCGACCGACGAGGCCCTTCTCGACGGCGCAGCGGCCGTCTTCGATCGCGAGTCGCGGCCCACGGCCTGGACCGGCCGGGAGCGGACCTGGGTCTTCCCCGACGCCTCCCAGGGAACCAACGGCGAGCGCGTCACCTGGCTCGACGACGACCGGGAGACGACCCAAAACACCACGACGCATGCCGGTAGCGTCGACAAACTCGCCCTGCGGGGCGCCCCTCCGCTCGTCACCGGGGGGATGGTGCGCGCCCGCTTCGGCCCAGAAGGACTCGAGGGGCGCATCGACCCCGGCGGGCTTGCCAACCTCCGCGACCCCGTCATTGTCGGTATGCCCGGCCCGGCGCAGGCCGTGACCCTCGGCGCGGACGGCCGCTTCGTCGCCGGCGTCGACGGGGTGATGGCCGCCGGACAGTACAACCCCGCCTCGATCCTCTCCGCCGACGCCCGCTGGCGGCAGGAGGCGACGCGCCGGCTCCTCCAGACCCCGGACGATGAGCTCCGCGAGGCGGGGCGACCGAAGGCTCAAGCCCCGTCCGGCATCGCCGGCGCCTTCGCCCTCCGACGCCGTCCGTGGATGCTCTTCTGGTGTGATCCGGAGTTCGGGCCGACGTGGGAGCCCCCCGCCGGCTACGTCGAGCGGCATGCGACGCTGGCCCTGGCCCCGCTCGACATCGAACAAACCCCCTCCGGCACCCCGTTCCGGATTCCGCCCCCCTTCCTCCCGGCGCGCGGGATGTCGAACGCCTTCGACAGCCGGCGCGGGGAATGGATCAAGGGGCTGACCACCTCCACCGACACCGTTTTGCGGTTCCAGCTCCCCGACGCGGTCCTCCCCTGCACGCTCGAGCGCGGCCGGCTGACAATCCGCATCAATGCCCCTTCACGCGACGCCACGGTGGGGGCATTCCGCAACGGTGAGCCGGTTGTTCTCGAGCGGATGTCGGAGCCCAACGGCGTCTTCGACATCGACCTCGGTCCCGAGCACCTCGCCATCGACGGCGCCGCCGTGCCGATCACGATCGCCATCAGCCGGACGGTGGCGGAGCGAGCCGAGGATGCCCGGGTCGACGGCCCCGCTCTCGACAAGAAACAGTCCGAGCAACAGATCGACACGGCGGTGAGCAGCACTTGGGACATCGACTATGTCCGCCTCTCCGTCGACGGCCGCACCAACTGAAGACCAGCCATGAACGCCCCCGCAGACCCGGTCCTCGACATCCGCAATCTCACGAAGAAGTTCGGGGAGTTCACCGCCCTCGACAACCTCACGTTGTCGCTCCGTCGCGGCCAGATCCTCGGCTTCATCGGCCCCAACGGCGCCGGCAAGACGACGACGATCAAGATCCTCGTCGGCGCGATGCGGCCGACATCGGGCGCGGCGACGATCGCCGGCGCCGACTGCGTCCGCGACGCGCGGCGGATCAAACGGCTCGTTGGCTTCATGCCCGACTCGTTCGGGGCCTACGACAACATGCGCGTCCGCGAATACCTCGACTTCTTCGGCGCCGCCTTTGGCATCGCACGCGGAACGCGGGCGAAGCGGATCGACGAGGTGCTGGAGACGACCGGTTCGGGGTGGATGCAAGACCGTTACGTCGAGGCGCTCTCCCACGGCATGAAGCAGCGGATCGGGGTCGCCCGCACCCTCCTCCACGATCCTGAGATACTCATCCTCGACGAGCCGGCCAACGGCCTCGATCCCCAGGCGCGGATCGAGATGCGCGATCTCCTCCTCAAGCTCGCGGGGACGGGGAAGACGCTCATCGTCACCAGCCACATCCTCCCGGAGCTGTCGCGGATCTGCGACGTCGTGGCGATCATCACGCAGGGGAAGCTGCGGGCCTTCGGCACGCTCGACCAGATCATGCGCGACCTGCGGCAGAAGCGGACGTTTGAGGTCCAGCTGTGCGGCCCGGCCCAGGTGGAGACGGCAGCGGCCGCCGTCCGCGAGGCGCTCGAACCGGGCGAGCGGGAGGGGGTCACGGCCCACGCCACCGAGAGCCTCGTCCGCTTCGACACCGCCCGGAGCGATACCGAACTGGCGGCGATCCTCGCGGCGCTGGTTGGCCGGCGGATCGACGTCAGCCAGTTTCGAGAGATCCCCAAGGATCTCGAGGATGCCTTCCTCTCCGTCACCCGCCGGGAGGCGCCCGCCGCATGATCCCCGTTCTCTCCCGCGAGTTCCGCGGCATTCTGCGGTCGCCCCGGGCCCTCGCCGCCCTCCTGGCGGCGGCGGTGGCGTTTTCGCTCCTCGTCCTTGCCCGCTGGCCGGCTGGGGGGATCGTTGACCTCTCCGGGGCCGGCTCGCGCGGGGCGTTCCTCGTCTTCGCCGCGGCGCTCCTCGGCGGCGTCCTCCTCCTTGTTCCGGCCTTCCCGGCCTCGAGCATCGTCCGGGAGCGCAACCAGGGGACCCTCCTCCTCCTCTTCAATTCCCCGATCTCTGCCGTCGGGATCTACGCGGGGAAGTTTCTCGGCGTCCTCGCCTTCGCCGGCCTCGTTCTCTGCACGACGCTCCCCGCCGCCGCGGCCGTCTACGCGATGGGGGGGGTCGATCCCTGGCAGCAGATCGGGCTGCTCTACGCCGTGATCGTCGTCATGGCGATCCTTTCGATCGCCATCGGCCTCCTCGTCAGCACGCGCGCCACCTCCCCCGATGCGGCCGTCCGCGTGACCTACGGACTGGTCTTCGCCGTCGCCTTTTTGACCCTCGCCCCACACGCCCTCACCCGCGGCACCACCGGCCTCTCCGCCACGATCGCCGAATGGCTCCGCCGGCTCTCGCCGCTGCCGGTCGTCATGCACCTCGTCGGCCAGGGGGGGGCGGTCGGTGGGGGCCTGCTCGAGAAGGATGGGGGGGTGTGGCAATTCATCGTCGGCGCGCTCGGCCTGGCCGCCGTGCTTGCCGTGGCGACGATCCTCCAGCTCGATCATCGGCTCTTCGACCGCTCCCGCGACGCTGGCACGATCACCGACGACCAGTCTTTGTGGGTGCGGATTGTTCGCCGGTTGGTATTCCTTGTCGATCCGCAGCGGCGCAAGGCGGGGATCCCGGTGTTTCTCAATCCGATCATGGTGAAGGAATTCCGCACGCGTCGCTTCGGCCGCTTCCACTGGCTGCTGCGGCTGGCGGCGGGGTGCGCGGTCGTGTCGCTCCTGATGACGCTCGCCGCCACCAACGGCACGATGGACTGGGGCGTCGAAACGATCGGGGGATTGCTCGTCATTCTTCAGATCGGGCTGGTCGTCCTCCTCACCCCCAGCCTGGCCGCCGGCCTCATCGCCTCGGAGCGGGAGCGGGGGGGATGGAGCCTGCTGCAATCGACGACGCTTTCCGGCTGGCGGATCGCCAGCGGCAAGCTGGCGAGCGTTGCCTGGACGATGCTCCTCGTCCTCGCCGCCACGCTCCCGGGCTATCTCGTGATGACGACGATCAAGCCGACGATGTGGAATCAGGTCATGCTGGCGCTGGTGTCGGTGCTCCTGGCGGTGGCGATGACACTCGCCCTGTCGGCGGCGATCGGCGCCTTTCACTCGCGGACGGCTGCCGCCACCGTTACCGTCTACGTGGTCCTCATGATCCTCTACCTCGGCCCGCTGGTCATCTGGGCCTTCCGGGGCGATCCCTTCGGCGAGCAGGTCGTCCGCGGGGCGCTCTCGATCACCCCGCTGGGGGCCGCCTTGAGCGTGATCGGGATGCCGGGGTTCACGCAGTATGAATTGATCCCGATCGCCTGGAGGATCGCAGGCACGATCTGCGTGGCCTCCCTCATCGTCTATGCCCTCCAGGTGTGGCGGCTCCTCCGCCCCGAATGAACCGCACGGTCGCCATGCCCATCCACTGCCCGTCGCCGCCGTCGTTCCGAATGCCCTCCAAAAGGCGCGTTGCGGGCGCCGCGCTCGTGTGCCTCGTGATGGCCTCTCTTTCGTCGCCGTCGAACGCGACCGAACTGGCCGTCGACCAGGCTCAGCAACTCGATCCCCTCGTCTCGATCCCACGGGAGACGGCGACGTTCTCGAAGAAGCTCCTCCCGCTCTGGGAGCAGGCCCTCGACCGACCCGATGCCGAGCCGCGCCGGCTGGCGATCGACACGATCCGGCTGGCTCGAGGGCGGGGAATGGAGGGGCTCGAGGTAACCGTTCCGCGGCTGACGAAGGCCCTCGCCGAGGAGACCGATCCGCAGCTGCGGCGCGCTGCGGCGGGGGCCCTGGTGGCCCTCGACGCCTCCTCGGCTGCCGCGGAGCTGGCCACGGCCGCCGAGCGCGACGGCCTCCTCGTCGCCAGGCTCGTCGAGCCGGCGCTGGCTCGATGGGACCATCTCCCCAGCCGCGACGGCTGGCTCGCCCGGATCGAGGATCTCGCCCTCCCCGCCGGCCTGCGCTTGCTCGCCATCGAGGCCCTCGGCACCGTCCGCGAGCCGCGCGCCGCGGCGCCACTCGGCAGGCTCGTCGCCGACCGTGATCTTCCCCCGGAAGTCCGGCTCGCGGCGGCGCGGGCGCTGGGGAGCGTGAGCGATTCGGGCTTGGTCGACGCGGCCGAAAGTCTGGCGGCGACTTCCGCCGGCGCTTCTCCCCCCACCGGCCCGGCGGCGCTCGGGCGGATCCTCGCCGTGGCGCTCCTCCAGCGCCAATCGGGCGTTGCCACGACCACGCTCCTCCGCGGCCTCGCCACCGATCCCGAGCCCGCGGTGGCCACCCTGGCGCTCGAGCGACTCGATGCGATCGATCCCGCGGCGGCGCTCGCGATTGCCCACGACTCCCTCACCGTCCCCGATGCCGGCCAGCGGCACCTCGCCGCCCGGCTCACCGCGCGCCCCGGGAATGCCGATTCCATCGGCCGCCTTGGGCCCCTCCTCGGCGACCGCAATCCCTCCCTGCGGCGCTTTGTGGCCGGGACGCTCGCCGATCTCGGCGCCGACGCCCCCCTCCGGCAGCCGGTCATCGACCAGGGGGTCAGCGCCCTCGGTGGGGATCAGTGGCGGGCGCTCGAGCAGGGCGCGCTTCTCCTTGGCCACCTCGATCACGAGCCGGCTGCCGAGCGCCTCATAACGCTGCTCGATCACGACCGCGACGAGGTAGCCGTGAGCGCCGCCTGGGGGCTACGGAAGCTCGGGATCGCCGAGACGCTCCCCCCCCTGCTCGCCTACGCGACGAAGCTCCGGGAGGAGCTCCAGGGGCAGGCGTCGCCGGAAGCCCTCGCCAAGCTCGGCCGGCAGGCCCAGCAGCTCCACCAGCTGTTCGGCATCCTCCGCTACCGGGAGGCCGATCCGCTCCTGCGGGAGTATGTCCCCAAGGCGCAGATCGACAATCGGGCCCGCTCAGCGGCCTTCTGGGCGCTCGGGCTGATCCACGAGAACGAGCCCGACTGCGACCTGGCGCCGGCGTTCGCCGAACGGCTCGCCGATGTCGCGAGCCTGCCGCCGGAATCGGGTGTCGTCCGCTGGATGGCGGCCGTGGGGCTGGGACGGTTCAAGGCCGAGTCGCAGCTCGAGACGCTCCGCGCCTTCGCCAAGCGCGACACGATGTTCGTCGAGAGCGGCATCGCCTCGTACTGGGCGATCTGGCAGATCACCAGCGAGGCCATGCCGCCGGAGGCGGTCGAAGCCACGCGGATCGGCGGCTGGTTCCTCGAGGCCCCCTGACCCCCTCCGCCCCTCCGCGACCCGGGGACACCGCCGAAGACTGCTGTCCCCGGTTCGGGGGTGAGTGTGCTACGCTCCCCCCTCCCGCGGCCAGTGGCTCGGGATCTCCCCTGCCTTTTGGATCCGCTCCCGCCATGGCCAGCCCCGCTCCCGCCGATTTCACGGCGATCCTCGCCCGGATGATCGCGCTGATCGACACGAAGCTCTCCCCGGTACAGCGGGAGAAGCTCGCCACGGCGATGCCGACCATCCAGTGGGAGTTCCCCGACGTCGACACGAAGCTCTGCCTGGCGGCGTCGAAGGATGCCCTTTGCGTCGCCGCGCCGGTCGATCATGCGCCGTTCGTCGTCCGCATGGCCCGCTCGACGCTCGAGGACGCCGCCTTCGGTCGCCGCTCGCTCGGCGCGGCGTTCCTCGCCGGGAGGATCCATGTCCGCGGGATGAACCCGCTACGGCTGCGGGAGTTCATCATGCTCGTCGATCCGTTGCTCGAGAGTTACCGCGAGGCTTACCTTGAATCCGCCAGCCCCCCATCCGCGCCTGTTTCGTGACCGCGACGCCGATCCCTCCATCCTCCGTGGAAAGACGATCGCGATCCTCGGCTACGGCCTCCTCGGCCAGCCGCTGGGACTGAATCTGCGCGACGCCGTCGGCACCGGCACCATCCCTGCTACCGTGATCGTCGGCAGTCACGACGAGCCCTCGTCAGCGCGGGCCCGCGCCGATGGATTCGAAGTCCTGCCGCTGGTCGAAGCCGCCGCCCGGGCCGATCTGGCCCTCATGCTCCTCCCCGACGAGGTCCAGCCGGAGGCTATGCCGGCCATCGGCGCCCGTCTACGGCCCGGCTCGGCGCTCGTCTTCGCCTCCGGCTACGCCCTCGCCTATGGCCTCGTCACGCCCCCGCCGGGCGTCGACGTCCTCCTCTTCGCGCCCCGAATGGGAGGCGAGGCAATCCGGCAGCGCACGGTCGACGGTCGTGGCTATATGGCCTATCTGGGAGTCGAGCACGACGCCACGGGGAAGGCACGCGATCTCGTCCTCGCCCTCGCCGCTGCCGGCGGCTGCCTGAAGTTCGGCGCGCTCGAGATGACGGCCAAGCAGGAGGTCGTCCTCGATCTGTTCGTCGAGCAGGCCTTCGGCCCCTGGATGGGGGCGGCGCTCTTGTCGGCGTTCCACGTCGGCACCGAAGCGGGGCTGCCGCCGCTGGGCCTCCTCATGGAGCTCTACCTTTCGGGGGAGATGTCGGAGACCTTCGCCCAGATGGCGCGCGACGGCTTCCTCCCCTCGACACTCTCCCACGGCTTCGCCGCCTCCTTTGGCGGCATGACGCGGGCCCTGTCGATCGACCGGGAGCAGATGGGGGAGCAGATGCGGGCGATCCTCGGGGAGATCGACTCCGGCGCCTTCGCCGAGGCGCTCCAGGACGAATACAAGAACGGCTATCCCTGCCGGCCGTTTCTCGACAAGGTCGTGGGCGACGACGACATCATCAGCCGCACCGAACGCGAGTTCCGCGCCATGTGATCAGCTCTCCCGGCGGGCGACGGTCAACTCTCCCGGGGGCCGATCGGCAGAAGCCCGGCCCGGAGCCGGGCCTCGTCGACAATGGCGGCGGTTCGTGAGGCGCCACAGCGATCGGCCCCCAGGCTGCGAAACTTCAACAGCGCGTCGAGGTCGCGGATCCCGCCGGCCGCCTTCACGCCGCATCGGGTGGGGGCGTGGCGGCGCATCAGAACGACGTCGGCCTCCGTCGCGCCGCCAGGTCCGAATCCGGTCGAGGTCTTCACCCAATCGGCCCCGGACTGTCCGCAGATTGTGCACAGGCGGATCTTCTCGGCGTCATCGAGACAGGCATTCTCGAAGATCACCTTGAGCTTGCCCCCACCGTCGTGCGTGGCGGCGGCGATCGCCCCGATCTCATCGCCGACGGCCTGCCAAGCGCCGTCGAGTACCCAGGCGAGATTGACCACCATGTCGAGCTCGGTGGCGCCGTCGGCAAGGGCCCGGCGCGCCTCGGCGAGCTTCGTCGCCGTGGCGTTGGCACCATGCGGAAAACCGATCGTCGTGCTCGTGCGCACGTCTGAGCCAGCAAGGATCGCGGCACACAGCGGCACGGCCCACGGCACGATGCAGACGCTCGCCACGGCATAGTCCCGGGCGAGGCGGCAGCCGGCCTCGAGCCCGGCCTGCCCGAGCGTCGGATCGAGGAGGGCATGGTCGATCATCCCGGCCACCCCCCTGCACTGCTCCGCCGTGAGCAACGGCTGCCGATCGCTCATGCCTCACCTCCGTCGACCGGCGGCCGCCAGGCGAGGAGCGTGCGGAGGAAGTCGTGCGATTGCTGGAGCGCCGCGCGGCGGCCGGCAAGCGAATCCTCGTAGGCTCGATCCTCCACCTCGACGCACACCGGCCCGCGATAGCCGATCTCGCCGAGGACGGCAAAAAACCTTCCCCAGGGGACGTCGCCGAGGCCCGGCAGCTTCGGGATGTGGTACTCCAGCGGCGTGGCGAGGATGCCGACGTCGTCAAGGGCCTGGCGGTTGATGCGGGCATCCTTGGCGTGGACATGGACGAGGCGATCGGCGAACTCGACGAGCGGGTGGACCGGATCCATCTGCTGCCAGACCAGATGGGAGGGATCGTAGTTGAGGCCGAAGGCGGGGCTGGGAATGTCGGCAAACATCCGCCGCCAGATCTTCGGGCTCGTGGCGAGATTCTTTCCCCCCGGCCATTCGTCGCGCGTGAACGACATCGGGCAGTTCTCGATGCCGATCCGCACGCCGCAATCTTCGGCGAGCTTGACCAGCGGCCGCCAGGTCTCGAGAAACCGGGGCCAGTTGTCGTCGACCGACTTCGTCCAATCGCGGCCGACGAACGTGTTCATCCGCCCGATGCCGAGCCGGCCGGCGGCCCGGATCACCTTGGCGACATGCTCGGTCGCGGCGAGCGCCTCGCTCTCGTTCGGTGAGAGTGGATTGGGGTAGTAGCCCAAGCCACTGATCCCGATCCCGGCCTCGGCCGCCAGAGTGCTGACCCGTTCGGCATCAGCCGCCGAGAAGTCGTCGACCGCGACGTGCGTCACGCCGGCGTAGCGGCGCTCGGCCGCCGACGGCGGCCAGCACATCAGCTCGACGCATTCGTAGCCGGTTTGGGCCGCGGTGCGGAAAACCTCCTCGAGGGGGAGCTCGGGAAGAATGGCGCTGACGAAACCGAGTTGCATGGGAGCCACCTGGGCCGGAGCAAAAGCGGCGGAGCGTACGCCCTACCCGTCCGGGCGTTATAGCCGGTGGCGGAGGGCTGGTCAGGCCCGACGGGGATCGCCCGCGATGCTGGCCATTTTTCGCCTCTCCCCCACCTTCTGCCGTTGGGCCCCTCCGTCGACCCGATCCGGCCGCCCCCCGACCTATCGCGGTCCAGCTGCGTATCATTGACCGGGCGACGAGCTCGCCCTGACTCGATCGGACGCGACTGTCATGGAGGACCTACGTCATGGATCCGCATTTCAACGAATATCTCGCCGCCATCGCCGGTATGCACGATGTCTATGGCGAGAAAACCGATGACCACCCCACCGAGTTCCACGAAGTGTCCGAGACCGAGGGGGGATTGGTGACGCTCGTCGCTGTGCTCCACCGGGCCCATCGGGACTGCGATCCGTCGGAAGATCTCGCTGGTTCCGGCGCCCGGATCTGATGCGGTATCCTGGAAGGCGTGCGTAGCCCCCCTCGAGTCGCCGACGACTCTCGGGGGGGACGCTGGCTTTGTCGCTCCGGGAACCTCCGATGCCGCTTCAGCCCGCTGTCTTCT
>CAMBFA010000048.1 GCA_945865325.1 Candidatus Kuenenia stuttgartensis | reverse complement strand
CCTCGTCGCGCCGCCTCGAGCCAGCCGGCGATCCGCGCGCTGCGCTCGACCGTCGACGCCGTCGCTGCGGGGGGCTGCGGCGCGGGGGGGCTGTCGGTGCCGATATCGCGGGCCATGCATCGCTCCCCATCACGACCGATCGTCCCCCTGCCGGGCCCGCTGCCAAGCACTGCGGACACCGATCACGGTACCACGCCGGGGGGGCGGAGGGCGACCCGGGCCCGGTGGGGCGCTGTCAGCGGCGTTCCACCAGGGGACGGATCGTGTAGGCCACCCCGGCGGTGGTCAGTTCGGTCGGCGTGCCGGCATTGCGGAGGAGATCGATGAGAAGGTTGTGGCACGACGGGCCAGCCGCCTCTGCCAGGGCGACGGATTGGGGGCGGTCGAACTCGATGATGATTGCCCCCTCGTGGCGATCGACACGCACCCTCCGGACGCCGGTCACCGGCTTGGCGGCCGCCGGCTTCCATCCCCGTCCGATATCGAAGTAGACCGTCGCCACCGTTCCCGGACCGGTGACCCGCTCGATCGGAGCCTGGTTGAAGAGGGGGAGGATCTCGTAGAGGCGCGTGACGCGATCCCGGCCATCCCCCTCGATCGCCGTCTCGACGCGCAGCCCCGCGGCGTCGATGTCGAACGTCCGCGTGAAGATCACTTGGCCGACGAGGGCGTCATCCGGGGCGGCATCGCTGCCGTTCTCTCCGTTGGAGACGAGGGGGGCGACGACGCGGACGGTGGCCCGGTCGAGGCCGATGTCGTGCGTGCAGTCGGTGAACGCCCCGCGCGGCAGCCGCGCGGTGCTGAAGGGCTTCCCGTCGGCATTCACGCCGGCCAACGCGTGGGTCTGCCACTGCCACCAGTTGGCCCAGGTGTCCTGCGAATCCGCTCCGACGGGGCGGTGGCGGCTGCGCCCCAGGATCACGGCGCCGGTCGCGGGGGTCCAGAAGCCCGACAGCGCTCCACCGGAGAAGCCGGTCGCCTCCGGCCCCGGCACCGTCGGGCCGGTGTGGATGATCACTCCCATTCCCCCGAGCTTGGCGGCAAGGAAATCCTCGCCGAAGCTACGAACGAAGTCCTCGTCACGGTCGAAGGGCAGTCGGGCCACGGGCCTGTCGGCAGCGCGGAGAAACCTGGTGAGCGTGCCGGGAAGGTAGTAATCGTGGTCGTAGGGCATGACGGAGAGTTGGCCTCCGCCCGCGCTCCATTCGGCGGTCGGCGCGGGGTCGTGCGACTCCGCGAGGAGGGCGTTGACGCCGCGCAGTTCGGCACCGCTGCGGAACGCCCCACGGATCTCGGCCTGCATTGCGGCGGTCGTCTTCGGCACGGCACGGCCCTCCTGACGCGGACGGTCGTTGAAGAGGAAGGGGAGCGCCGCAGTGGTGAGCATCGCAGCGCCGACATCGCGGTGCCGATGGGCGGACTGGTCCTGGAAGCCGTCAGACGACGTCCAGGGGGCGAAATGGGTCGGCCCGAAGACGAGTGCCGAGCCGGGCTCGGGAAGGAGAAGATGGGTTTTCAGGTCGGCCATCGTGGCCACGGCCCCGCGGAGGAAGTCCCACTCGTCGGGGGCGGCCAGCGCCGCCCACGTCAGGAAATAGAAATCGTCGCCGGCCGTGGCCGGATCGTATCCGCCGCCGTGATCGGGATAGCCAGCGGCTGTCAGATGCCGACCGACGAGGGCCTGGGCGAGCGCCTCGGCGCGGCTGACAATCGCCGGATCGTCGACGGCCCGGGCGATGTAGGCGCACGCCGCGACGGTCCGCGCGGCGATGTCGCCGGGGGGGGCGGACCGGTTGGCCGGGTCGAGGGGACCAGGCTCCTCGAGTCGCGACAGCGCCCTCCCGATCGCCGTCTCAAAGGCCTGCCGGACGTCGTTGGGGAGGACGTCGATCGCGTGGAGGTAGGCGTAGGTGTTGGCGAGGAGGTTCGTGGGGGGGAATGCGGCTTCCGTCTCCCGGTCGTCGCTGGCGAGCATCATCATGTCGACCGCGGCGGGGACGAAGCCGCGGAGCTTGCAGGCCCGCGAGCCGAAGTAGGGATTGCCCGGATAGGACCAGCTCGACCACCACGCCGGCGCCATCGGCGTGTACTGCCGCGGCGACATCCACACCCGACTGTCGCGCTCGATCGACTCCAGGAGGTAAACCCTGGCCGGGTGCCGGAGAACATCGATGTTGGGCTGCTCGAGGGAGGCGGGGCGGCGCTCCAGGGCCGAGCCGAGGAGGAGCCAGTCGCGGTAGAGGGCATCGTCGTCGAGCTGTTCCTCGATGTACTCCACCGGGACGACCGCAAGGGTGATGTCTGGCTCGGTGAGCGAGGCGAGGAACCGGTGGAGCGTTTGCTGCCAGGGCTCGGTTTGCGGGAGTTGCCCCCGGGCCGTTCCCATCAGGAGGATCGGGAGGAACGCCACAGCGACCCACGTGCTTCGGCCCGCCGTGGCCAAGACGCGGGCGGCAAGCTGGCGGAGGGGAGCGAGCGGGGGCATGGTGGCGGTCATCGCTGGAGAGACGGGGAAGACGGATCGAACGGGGGAGGGGCGGTCAGCCGGCTTCGGGAGGGGGGGCCGCCGTGCCGTCCCCCGCCGGGGGATCATCGAGAAACTTCGTGAAGTTGAACTCGCCGTCGCCACCGCCGAAGCCGAAGTTGAACTCCTCCTTCTCCGGCTCCGCGGTCGTCGCGCCCTCCGTCGGCTGCTGAACCCGGGCGCGCTCGCTCCTCGTCCCCTGGGGACGGGCCCGGAGTCGTGCAGAAACGCCTGCGAGCCATTCGCCGGAGGGAAAGGCGTAGGGGCGGAACTTCTCGAACGTCCCCGTCTCCTCGTGGATGAAGATGGCCCGCTGGGGCCCGAGCTTGCTGGCCAGCGGACTGTCGACGAGCTGGCTGGAATCGGAGCCGCTCATCTGGAACAGGACCCGCAGCTCGAACTCCTTCAGCGCCCCGCGTTCGAACGTCCGCATCAGGTTCGTGAGCGAATCACACCAGATGAGCGAGTGGATGCCGACGGCCGGGCCGTCGCGAAGGATGGTCGCGAAGTTGTCGGCTGGCCCGGCCTTCTTGTCGCCGCCGCTGAACGAGAAGCCGAAATCGCCGTCGGCCTTGCGCAGCTCGCGGAACCGGGCCAGATCGCGGACGACGACGAAGACCGCCTCGCCGTCGAGGACCTGATGGTCGAGGCGGCGCTTGACCTCGGCCGCCAGATCGGCCATCCCGTCGGTGACGCCGAGCCGGCCGACGTTGACGAAATCGTGCGGGAGGCTGGCGGCGAGCTGCGAGAGGAGGAGGTCGGGCTTCTCGTCGGCGATCGCCGGCTCGAAAAGCACGAAGCGGGCATCGTGGCCAAGCTTCCCACCCGGGAAGGGATCGTTCGCCGCCGCCAGCCCGACGATGGCCATCGCCAAGAGGCTCACCGCCAGATCCTCGCGCTGGCCGACGATGAGGAGATTGGCCCCCCCCTGCCTCCGGAAGATCGCAGTCGTCGGATCCTTGATCGCGATCGCGTCGCCGAGCCAGGCAACCGGGGCGACGGGCGCGCGGCCGCCGGTTGTACCCTCAGCGAGGAGCTCGCGGAGGAGGACATTGCCGTCGGGATCGGCTGCCTGGTTACCGTCGAACACGATCCGCGGGACCGGCAGGATGTCGGTGCGCCGGTCGGCGAGACGGCGCAGCTCGCCGAGATACCACTCCCGGCGGCTGTCGTCGAGCCACACGACCTGGAAGGGATTGTTGCCAGTCACCATACCGTTGGCGTCGTTATAGATCGCCTCGCCGGGGCGCGTGAGGAGCCGGGCGGCCGAATTGTCTTCGGAGAGGATCAGGCTGCTGTCGGCCTCGTTGCACTGCAGGGCGATGCGCACCGCCATCTGCCCCATCGTCGCCCGGGGGAGGCTGTAGGAGCCGCCGAGCGTTTGCGAGCCGAGGAGGACGTGCATCCCGAAGGCGCGGCCCTGGCGGACGAGCCGGTCGAGGATCAGCGACGAATCCTGGGCAAGCTTGTCATCCTCGATGAACAGCTCCTGGAACTCGTCGATAATGAGGAGGATCCGCGGCATCGGTTCGGGGCTGCCGGTGGCACGGAAGCCGGCGAGGTCCTGGACGGCCAGATCCCGGAACAGGTCGCCGCGCTGCTTCAGCTCGCGGTCGAGTTGCTCGAGCACCGAGAGGCCGAACTCACGCTCGCTCTCGATGGCGATGACGCGGGCGTGCGGCAGCTCATAGTGGTCGTAGATCTTGAACTCGACCCCCTTCTTGAAGTCGATGAGATAGAACTGGACCTCGTTCGGGCTGTAGGTGAGCGCGAGATTCGTGATCAGTGCGTGCATCATCGTCGACTTGCCCGAGCCGGTCTTCCCGGCGATCAAGACATGCTGGCTCGTCCCCTTGCCGAGCTTCATGTGCTGCATTTTCTTCGCCCCGGCCGGCCCGAGGGGAACGTCGATGCCGGAGGCGGTGCTCCCCGTCCACCACCGGTCTTCGGGGGGCGCCACGCGGTCGAACGGCACCTCGACGCGCTTCGCCGCCTTCGCTGCCCTGCCGACGCGCTGGATGACGTTTGTGAACAGTTCGTCGGACGGGCTCTGCTCCACGCCGAGCGGCCACTTCGAGAACTCAGGGTCTTGCCAGGTGAAGGTGCCGTCCTTCAGCACGAGCGTCGTGGCGTGCTGCTCGATGTCTGAGAGGGTGAAGTTCGCCGGCATCGTCTGCTTGGTGTCGACCGAAACGATCGTGTAAACGCCACACCGCGCGCCGCTGGCGGCGATGCTCGCCAGGCGACGGGCGCTGGTCTCGGTGAAGTTCGCCGGGAAGTTGCTGACGACGACGAACCGGTAGGGCTCCGGCACCTCGGCGTCGGCGTTGTAGGCGCCGATCGAGGGGTATTCGTTCCGCAGATACTTCTGGATCACCAGCTCCATCTGCTCGGTGATGTCGGCGAGCCGCTGCTCGATCTGCTGCGGCTCGGTCCAGATCCGACTGGTGACGAGGAGCTCGTCGTGATCGGCCAGATGCATGAAGCCGGCGAAGTGCTTCCCCAGCCCGAGCGGATCGATGATCGTGAACCGGGTCTGTCCGGCGGGGGCGCCCGAGGCGATCCGCAGGGTGAGCGCCTGGAGGAAGGTGCCGGCTGCCTCCTTTTGGTCGGCCGTTATTTTCACCAGCACCGAGCTCTCGGCGGGGAAGGGGATGGCGGCCGGCTGGGTCCACGTGGCCGGGCCGAAGGCATTCAAGTCGCTCTGGGCCGAGACGCCCCCGGGGATCTTCGCCATCGCCAGAGCGAGCGTGCCGAACCGCAGCCCGGGGGGATCGTGGGCCGGGAGCGCGGCCGAGCCGTCGGCGAGCGCTTCCCAAGCGGGGAAGCAGGCGGCGTCGATCCGGTTGGCCTCTTCCCAGGCCGCGGCCGTCTCCCGCCGCAGGCACGACCAGTCCTCCGTCATGGCGCGCGTCCGCCCGGCATGGCGGTCGGTGGCGGCGGCAAGCCGGGCGTCGCGCATCGCCTCGCGGCGGCGGATGTCGTCGCTGAGGCCGGTCTCGAGGGCGGCGATGCGGGCCGGATACTTCTCCCCGGCCTCCTTCCGCCCACTCTCGACCTTCGCTCGGATCGTCGCCGTGGCGGTCTGGTATTTCCCCTCGAGCTCCGCCAGCTGGGCATCGCGCTTCGCGGCAAGGTCGGCGAGCGTCTTCTTCGCCCGCGACTCCAGGTCGACGAGATCCTGCTTCGCCTTCGCCTCCATCTGCTTCGCTTGGAGGCCGCTGCGGACCTTGATCCATTCGGCTGCCGGGGCGAGGAGCCGCTTGCCCCGGAGGACGTCGCGCTCGATCGCGGTCCACAGCTCGAGGGCCTTCTGGGCCGCCTCCTTCTTGAGGCCACCGAAGATCGTCTTCGAGGCCTCGAGCGCGAAAAGCTCCCTCGTACGCCCGATCGCTCCTTCATGGGCCCCTTTGAGCTCGGTGAGGAGCCCGTCCCCCTCTGGCACGGGGCTGTCGTCGGCCGCCGCCGCGCCGGCCTTCACGCCGCACTTGGTGAGAAACTCCTTCGCTTTCGCTGCCGCCTCGTCGAGTTGGCTGCCCCACAGCAGGTGCTCCTTCTCGCACCGGGCGAGGAGCTTCGACGGGTCGTTCCGCTTCTCCTTGAAGACCTCTCTCACCGAGCCCTGCTCGAACTCGCTGTCCTCGCGGATCTTCGTCGACTGCTCGTCGCAGGCTCGGCTCAAGGCGGAGGCCTTCGTCTTCCGCTGCTCGTCGATCTTCTGCTGTTCGGCCGCCCCCTGTGATTCGAGGCGCTTGAGCACCGCGTCGTATTCCTTCTTCACCGCCTCGATCTCCCCACGGTGTTTCGCCGTGGTGGCGCCGATCCCCTCGTGCGCTTCCGAGGTTGCCGCGGCGATCTCCCGGTCACGGTCCGCAATGATCTCGTTCTCGAGGCGCGCCCGGGTGGCGGCCGCGGCGCGGAGGCGCTCTATCTGACGTCGGAGATGATTGCGATCGTAGGCCTCGACGGCGGCGGCTCCGGGGGCGGGGGGAGAAATCTCGTCGGTCGACATGGGGGCTCCGGGAATCGGCGGGGAAAAACGAATCGCGGTCGTCACCGCAGCCTTGGGGAAACGTTGCTCGCGAGGGTCGGGATGGCCCGCCGGAGGAAAGGAGGGGGACGAAAGAGGGAGAAGCGGGAACGGAGCGGAGCCGCCCGTCAGCGTCCCCCCTCGTCGGCGACATCCCGGGCCGCCCGCGAGAGCACCTCGGCGAGCCGGCCGATCGCCTCGAGGGTCTGCTTCACATCCGGCATGATCGGCTCGATGTGGTCTTTATGAAACGTCTTCGCCGTGGCGTCGTTCCAGGTATCGGTGGCGGCGTTCCACTTGATGTCGAGTTGCTTGAGGGCGAGGGCGAGCTTCGAGGCCCCTCCCGACAGATCGAATGACTTCATGCACGTTCCTCCCCTGGCGTGGCCGGCTGCGTCGGACCGATGGCTGGCCCTGCAGGCTCGGCGGTCGGGCCGGTCGCGGGGGCTTCGTCGGTGGGGCGGGCCATCGTGGCTCCCGAGCCGCCGCTGCCGCCAGAGCCTCCGGCGGCCGGGCCCTGGGTCGCACGGTAGGCATCGAGGGCCTTGAGCATCCGCTCGAGGGCCGCCATGGCCTTCGGGCAGTTGACGTCGATCACCTCGCGGAAATGGACGAGCCGGACGCACGTCTCCCTGAATTGCTGCTCGACGACCGGCTTCCAGCGGCGGACGGCTGCCTCTTTCTGCTCGGCATATTCCAGCCGCTTCCGCGCTTTGTCGAGATTCTTCTTCTCCTCGATGCAGGAGGGGGTGTTGTCGCCAACCTTCTTGAAGGCCCGGCAGTGCTCGAGATCCTTGATCGCCTTGTTGACCGCGTCGCCGGCCCGTCGCACTTCGCTCTTCCAGTACGCGGCGCGCTCCATCGTCAGATACTCGACCCCGCGCCGCCCCTCGAGCTGCACCTCGCCGAGGGCCTGCCCCGACTCGTGCGCGAACGACGCTAGGGCCGCCTTCACGAAGACGAGCGTGTCGATCGATTTGACATCGGCCTGACCGGACATGCTTCTCCCCCCGGCTGGCGGCTCACCGCTGCTGCTGGTATTCCTCGATCCGTTCCGCCTTGCGGATCAGGTACGGGACATATTCGCCGGTCGATTCGACGAACCGGCCGAACTGGTTGAGCTGCTGCTCAAACTCCTCGCTGAACTTCTGATGCTCACCGTCGCGCCAGGTGGCGCCGAGCGCCGAAAGTTGACGCTGAACAGTCTGCATCTGCGCCATCACTTCGCCGCTGAAGTGACGGAGCCGGGCCGCGAACCGGCGGAGCTCCTGCGGATCGACGATTGCCTGTCCCATCGGATGATCCCCCTTCGAGGGCCGGCGACCCAAGCGCCCCGGCTGACCGCATCTTACACACTCCGCTCCAAAGCCGGCTGAAGGGGGCAGGGGCGGGGTTGGTTTTTTCGCAGGGCAGGTAGACTTCCTGCCAGAGCCCCCGCCGCCCGGAGTTTTGCCCGCGATGACGCGCCCCGATCCCGCCCCGCACGCTGTCCCAAATCCCACTGAGCACCCCCATCCGGGTCCCCCGACAGCCGGCGGTGGTGGGCGCCCCGAGGGGGGTGGCTACGGTGCCCCGGCCCACGCCGCCGCCGGAACGACGATGTCGTTTGAGCCGGAGAAGGGCTGGCACTGCAGCCACTTTTTCTACTCTTTCGACCGCGCGAAGCTGGCGACGATGCCGGCGGCGACGAAACAAGCGGGCCGACGGGCGCTGGTCGCCACGCTCGATCCAGCGGCGCCTGGAGCTCCGATCCGGCTGCAGACGTGGATTGTGCCGGGGCACAAGGCCGACTTCGCCGTTATGGCGATCGACCCCGATCCGCTCGTCATCGACGGGCTCCACCAGCGGCTCCTCGCCGGGCCGCTCGGGCCCGCTCTCGTGCCGGGCTATTCGTTCGTGTCGCTCACCGAGGTCAGCGAGTATGTCCCGAGCGTCGAGCAGTTCGCTCAGCGCCTCCTCGTGGAGGGGGAGACGGCCGACAGCCCCACCTACCGGGCGAAGGTCCAGGGCTACGCCGCCCGCGAAGGGGCGATGCGGAAGTCACGGATCGAGCCGGAGCTTCCGCCGTGGCCCAACGCCTGCTTCTATCCGATGAACAAGAAGCGAAAGGTGGGGGAGAACTGGTTCACGCTGCCGTTTTCGGAACGGAGTCGGCTGATGGCCGAGCACGGACGATCGGGGATGACGTTTGGCGGCCGCGTCACGCAGCTAATCACCGTCAGCGTCGGTCTCGACGACTGGGAGTGGGGAGTGACGCTGTGGGCGCGGCATCCCGACTTTCTCAAGGAGATCGTCTACACGATGCGCTTCGACGAGGCCAGCGCCCGGTATGCGGAGTTCGGGCCGTTCTTTGTCGGGTATGTCGCCGACGCGGCGCGGATCCTCGAGCACTGCCGGGTCGGCTGACGTTCTTTCGGCGGCTCACTCGGCCGCCGAGAGGATCATCTCTACCGGCGTCTCCCGTTTCGGCACGCGCTCCTTGAAGACCTCGAAGAGGAGCGCTTCGTTCGACTGGGAGCTCTCAATGGGGAGATCGAGCGTGGCGGTGGGGAAGTTGGAGACGCAGAGGAGATCGCCGCCGTCGGCTTGGTAGTACTCGCGGCCGTCGGCCGGGTCTGTCCAAAACGCGCTGCCGGCAAACACCCAGTCGGTCTCGAGGGCATTTCCGGTCCGGGTGTTGCGGATCCAGCCCCGGGCATCGGCTTCCTGAACGGCTCCGTCGGCGTCGGTCCAGCGCATGGTCACCCGGATCCGCGGCCCCGTCGCCGACCGGTATTCCGGATCAAACGACACCGGCTTCCCCGGCTCGAGCCCGACCGCCAACAGCGCCGCATGGACGAGCCGGGCGCTGGCCGCCACGGCCACGACCGATTCGTGTTCCTTCGTTCCCTTCGGGCAGGCAAAGAACTCGAGCAGCCCGTCGTCGAGCGCTACGCGTCCCCCCACCACCACCTCCCCTCGCTCGCGGTCGATCCACACCTCCTCCGTCGGCGACAGGCGGCGCAGCTCGGGGTGGCGGTCCTGCGGGGCGACGGCCGTCGGCAGGGCGTCGGACGGGGCGGGGTCATCGGCGCATGCGCTCGCACCCGCCACGATCACCAAGCCCGCGGTGAACGCGGCCCATGCGACTCCCGCGGCGGGGCTTTGCCATCGGCTCGCGGCCCCACGGCGGTGCCCGGTGGAGGAGAGGATCAACGCCGCGAAATCGCCGGAGTAAGGCATCGGAAGTGACCCATGGAATGCAGGGTGGTCGCTCCGCTACCATACCGCGCCACAGCCGGCGGTACGACGTCGGTGAGCCGATGCTCCGCTGCCGGTCGCGAGGCGCTGCCGGGGCACGGAAGGTGGGAACGAACCATCGACACACTCGACGCGCGGGGAATGCCATGGCAAGCGGTGGGAAGACAAAGCGGAAACGGGCCAGGGCGGGGGGAAGCGAGGAGGAACGCGACGCCACCGGCCACGAGTCGCCGCCGCAGGCCGTGACGATCCACTCGCCGCCGACCGAGGCCGAGCAGGAGCGCGCGGCAGGCCAGGGCGTGAGGCGAATCGGCCGCCGCGACGTGGCAGACCAGGTCGAACGGATCGCCGCAGCGATCCAGCCGCACGATGCCCCGGAAGTTGCACTCCTCGAGGATCTCGCGAAGGCAGTGGCCGCCGGCCGCCTGGGCGGGAAGGGGACCGACGCCGTGGTGGCCGCGCTGGCTCGCTGCCTCGATCGGGCGGCGCTGGGGCCGGACACGCCTGGACGCTGGGCCCTTGACGAGGGGACCGCCTGGAGCCTTGCCTGGCTGTGGCGCTCGAAGCGGCAAGGCGTTGCCGGATTCGTCGCACAGCTCGCCGCGGAAGGGGCCGCCGCCGACGCTGCGCTGCGGGGGGGTGATCTCGCCCCGGCACCGCTGCTGCTCACACTCCTCGGGCTCTTTACCCACCTCCCCGGGGGAACGGCGTTGGAGGACATCGGGGCGGTCCTTGCCGCCGATCTCGCCGCGTTGACGGCGGTCGACGGAGCGCCGAAAGCGGGGCCGGCGCTGCCCTTCGTGGCCAGCGTTCTGGCCTGGACGCGGGCCCGGGCGGCGGCGGAAGTGAGCGGCTGCGGCGTTCCCTGGGACGAATCCACCGAAGCCCGCTGGAAGGGAAGCTGCGTCGCGGCACTCCGCCTCCTCGGTGACCGCGGCCGGGTGCCGGGGCGGGGTGGTCCCGAAGCCCTCGATCCCTCCCCGCTCCTGACGATCTTCGCCGCGGCTGATAGCCCGGCGCTGTGCCGCACGGCGGCGGCCGTGCAGGGGCACAGGCCCGCCGCCCCGACAGGGAAGACGATTCCCCGCGACAGCGTCTCTGAAGGGGGAACCGTGGCGATCCTCCGCACCGACTGGGGGCGGGGGGCGGTCCGTCTCCTTCTCGACTTCAGCGCTCCGCGCCATCACCTTGAGATCGTCGTCGGCGACCGGCTCGTCGTCACCGGCGAGTGGGGCTGGTCGGTGGATGCCGACGGGGTGCCGCTGCTCCCCACCGGCCCCTGGACTGTCTGCTGTTTCGAGTCGGACGCGAAAGCGTCGTTTCTGGAGATCGTGGCGCCGCTCCCCGGGGGACTCCAAGCGGAGCGGCAGATCGTCCTCCTGCCGCGCGATCGGGTCCTCGTTCTCACCGATTCGATCACCGACGCCGGCGCCTGCCTCCCCGCCGCGGGGCGGCCCGACCGGATCGCTTACCGCAGCCATCTCCCTCTTGCCGAGGCCACGGCCAGCCGCGACGCACAGACGCGCGAGCTCCGGCTCCGGGTCGGCCAGCGCCAGGCGTGGCGCGTGCTCCCGCTGGCCCTGCCCGAATGGCGGGCGGCCACCGCGGCCGGCGCGCTCGACGAGGATGGGGATGTGCTGCGACTGTGGGGCAACGGCGAGGGGGGACGGTACTCCTTTCCGGTGTGGTTCGACCTCGATCCAGACCGGGCCGATCTCCCCCTCACCTGGCGGCCGCTCTCGGTCGCCGACCAGCGTCAGAATCTCAAGCGTCACGAGGCCGTCGGCTTCCGCGTCCAGGTCGGCCCCGAGCAGTGGCTCCTCTACCGGGCCCTCGACACCCCCCGCAACCGCACCCTCCTCGGCTGCAACGTCGCCTGCGAGTTTCTCCTCGGGCGGCTGCGCCGCAGCGGCGAGGTGTCGCGGACTCTGGAGATCGAATGACGCCCCGGCAACGCCTGCGATGATCCCCCCGGCCATGCTCCCATTCGATCCTTCCGCGCCCGATCCGCGCCTCGTCGACCGCTGCCGGGAGAACCTGGCTGCTGTCCGCAGTGCGGTGGCGGAGGCCTGTCGGCGCGCGGCCCGCGCGCCGGAGACGGTGCGGATCGTCGGCGTCACGAAGTATGTTCCGCCGGCGTGGGGGGCGATCCTTCTGGAAGCCGGTTACGCTGACTTGGGGGAGAGCCGGCCGCAGAGCCTGTGGGAGCGGGCCGCGGCCTTCGCTGCCGCAGGCGCCCCCTGGTCGGCCGCCCGCTGGCATCTGATTGGCCGCCTGCAGCGGAACAAGGTCCGGCGGACGCTGCCGCTGGTGGCGCTTCTCCATTCGCTCGACAGCCGCCGCCTCCTCGAAGAGATCGTGGCCGAGGCGGCGCTCCAGTCGCGGGCCGTGGAGGCGCTCGTCGAGGTCAATCTCGACGGTGATCCCGGCCGGAGCGGGATCGCTCCGGATGGGGTGGGAGCACTCCTCGACGCCGCGGCAGGGGGGCCGGTGCAGATCCGCGGGCTGATGGGGATGGCGTCGGCGCCAACATCAGGGGGGCCGACGGGGGACGACGGCACGGCCCGCCGCCAGTTCGCGCTCCTTCGAGCGCTTCGCGACCGGCTCGCGGCCGATCATCCCGGGCTTCGCGAACTGTCGATGGGAATGAGCGGCGACTTCGGCGACGCGATCCTCGAGGGGGCGACGATCATCCGCATCGGGAGCGCTCTGTGGGAGGGAATGGCCGACGGGACGGACGCAAGCGGCTGATCAGATGTCCTCGAAGCGGACTTCGAGGATCTCCATCCGCATTGTGCCGGCGGGGACGTCGATGGCGACCGTCTCCCCGACCTTTCGCCCCAGCAGCCCCTGGGCCAAGGGGCTGGCGACATTGATTCGCCCGGCGTCAAAATCTTCTTCGCCAGCGCCGACAAGCACGTAAATCTCCTCGTCGCCGAACTTCAGATCCTTGACGACGACGGTGGCCCCGAAGACCACCTCGCCGTTGGCCTCCTTCGGCCGTTCCACGATCACCGCGCGGGCGAGTTTGTCGGCGAGAAGGTTGATCTTCGCCTGCATCATCCCCTGGCTCTCGCGGGCGCCGTGGTATTCGGCGTTCTCGCTCAAATCGCCCTCGCTCCGGGCGGCGGCCACGCGCGCGGCGATCTTCGGCATCTCCACCGAGTTCATATTTTCGACTTCGGCGCGGAGCTTGTCGTACCCGGACTGGGTCATGGGGATGCGGTCGGACATCGGATCCTCGGAAAAGAAGGAAACGGAACGAGTTTTGGGGGGAACGCGGCGGCCATCTCCCCGCGGAGGAGAGGCGAGCGGTGGCCGGATCAGTCGGACCGAGAGGCGTAGACCATGCGGCCGCAACTCCGGCAGGGGACAACTCGCCCTTGCGATAGCTCGGCGACGGCATTGGGGGGGAGTTGCTGGCAGCATCCCCCGCAGCTCTCGCCATCGAGTTGGGCCATGGCATCGGCCCCCTTGCTCCGCACCATCCGCCGGTATGACTCGCGGGATTCGTTGGGGAGCTCCTCTTCGGCCCGCTCCAGATCGGCGGCGATTCGCGCCACCTCCGTGTCGAGAGCGCCGCGCTCGGCTTGGACCTTCCCCTTCATCTCCTCGAGCGACGCCTTCGCCGCCGCGAGCTCCGCCTCGATCGGCGGCTGCGTCGCCTTCAGGCCGTCGACGCGCTCGAGGGCCTCGAGAATCTCGTCCTCGAGGACTTTCTTCGCCTCGTCGTCGGCGGCCATCTGTTCGCCGAGGAGTTGGTATTCGCGGTTGGTCTTGGCGGCGTTGCGCTTCGCCTCGCAATCCTTGATGCGGGTCTCCATGGAGCGGAGCTGGAGCTGCTTTTGATCGGCAATCAGCCGGGCCTTGCGGACCTCCTCGTGGAGCACGCCCAGCCGGGCCGTGATGGCCTCGACATTCCGGCTGCGGGCATCGACCGCCCGGGGGCCGGCGGCGAGCCGCGACCGCAGATCCTCGAGTTGACGATGCATGCGGTGGAGGGTGCGCACGGCATCGGCGGTGACGGCAAGGGCCATGGGAGCCTGAAAGGGGAGAGATGGGGCGGGCCAAAGAACAAAGTTTACCAGACGTCTGCCGGCCATTCACCCGTCCGGCGCAAGAGCCTTCCGCCGGGCACCCGGGAGGGACAAAACAAAGGCGGGCCGGCCGTCGGTCGGCTCCCGGGGGGAGCAAACCAGCACGGCCGGCCCGCCGAACGATGCGGATCGGGGCAGGGCGTCAGCCCGGCACGCCGCCGAGGAAGCTCTCGAGCTGACGCGATCGGACCGGGTGCTGGAGCTTCTTCACCGCCTTGGCCTCGATCTGCCGGACCCGCTCGCGGGTGACGCGGAAGATCCGCCCCACTTCCTCAAGCGTGTAGGTGTAGCCGTCGGTGAGGCCGTAGCGGAGGCGGATGATCTCCCGCTCCCGGAAGGTGAGGGTCTTCAAAAGCGACTCGATGCGATCCTTCAGAAGGCCGTTGGTGGCCGACTGCGTTGGGCTCTCCGCCGACAGATCCTCGACAAACTCACTGAAGCTCGCATCCTCGCTCTCGCCGACCGGCCGGTCGAGGCTCATCGGCTGACGCCCCATGTCGAGCACGCGTCGGGCTTCGTCGAGGGGGATCCCCGAGGCCTGCGACATCTCCTCGGTCGTCGGCTCGCGGCCGAGCTCGTGGAGGAGCCGCTTGGCGGTCGTCCGGAGCTTGGAGAGAACGTCGATCATGTGGACCGGGATGCGGATCGTCCGCGCCTGGTCGGCGATCGCTCGCGTGATGGCCTGCCTGATCCACCAGGTGGCGTAGGTCGAAAACTTGAACCCACGCCGGTATTCGTACTTGTCGACCGCCCGCATCAGCCCGGTGTTCCCCTCCTGGATGAGATCGAGGAAGGAGAGACCGCGGTTGCGGTATTTCTTGGCGATCGAGACGACGAGGCGAAGGTTCGCGGCGGAGAGGTTGCGCTTCGCCGTCTCGTACTCGGCTTGGAGCTTTTCGAGTGCGCCCACCCGCGTCCGCAGCGACCGCGGGCTCTCGAGGGTCGAGAGCATGAGGTCACGAAGCTCCTTCCGCAGGTCGGCCCGGTCGTCACGGGAGCCATGGCCGTGATCGACCAGCCGTAGTTCCTGCTGAACGCGGTCCATCCGCGAAGACATCCCTTGGAGCACCTTGAGGAGCGGCTGCACCCGCCGGGTCCGCAGGCTCAATTCCTCGACGAGCGTCAGCGACTTGGCACGGTCGCGGCGGAATCGCAGCCGGGCTGCGCGGGCCTCGTCGGGGTCGGTCCGCTTGCTGACGAGGAGGCGGAAATCAGCCTTGCTGCGCTCTACGAGCCGCACGAGCGTGGTGAGGTTGTGCGGCATCCGCGCCAGAATCTGCTCCTTCGTGAGCCGCTCGGTGAGCGAGACCTTGATCGTCCGGTCGAAGGGAAGCTTCCCTTCGTGGACCCGCTGGAGGGTGTCGACGGTCGTTTGCATCGACCACGAACAGCCGAGGATCGCCCTCCGGAAACGCTTCCGCGTGACCTCGATCCGCTTCGCCAGGGAGATTTCCTCTGGCCGCGTCAGGAGGGGGATCTCGGCCATCTGCGCCAGGTACATTCGGATCGGATCGTTGCCGGCGTTGGAGGGGGCCGAGGTGATCGCCTCGTCGCGACGTGGTGCCTTGGCCTTTGGCGCCGGGCCGCTGGCCGCCGTCACCCGCGGCACCGGGGCCTCGTCGAGGAGATCGATCCCCTTCTCCTCGAGGGCCACCAGCAGCGCGTCGATCTTCTCGGGGTCGACCGCCTCGTCGGGGAGGAAGGAATTGACCTGGTCGAAGGTCAAGTAACCCTGGGCACGGCCGGTGGCGATGAGCGCGGCCAGCTCGTGGTCATGGGCAGGAACGGGTTTCCCTGCGGCTTCGAAGAGAAGGATGTCGGGGCCGTCCCCGGCAGCCGCTTCGACATGGTCACCGCCGTCCGCACTCGACGGATTCGGCTGGGGGGAAGAATCGTCCAGGGTGTCCGTCCGGGGGGACGGAATCCGGGAGGTGGGGTCGTGCGACATCGCCATCCGTGCAGCCTGCTTCTTCATTGGTGGTCTCCTTCACCATTCTACCGTCACTCGCGTACCGCCCCCCGGCGCTTCCCGGCCGGAGCCGAGATTCGCCGATCGCAGTCAACGAGACGGGCACCTTCACCCATCCTTGGGTTCGGTCATGCCCTGGGCTTCCCGCCGCGTGGCGACGAGTTGCTCGAGAACGAACGCCTCGGCCTCGGCATCGAGGCTCGAGGATTTCAACGTGCGGACCCCCGCGGCCACATCCCGATCCGCGCGCCTCTGGCGCAGCGCTTCCTCGAGATGGGAGAGGCGGTCGGCGGCGGTGGCCGCGGTGCTCGAGTGGATGCCCGAGTCGACGGCGACCAGCAGACTGTGCAGGGCCGGATCGGTCAATTCCAGGAGCAGGGCACCGAGGCTGACCTCGCGCCCCTCGGCATGCATCCGCCGCGCCGTCTCGAGGACGGTGCGGCTGCCGCGGTGTTCGAGATCGTCGACGGGGATCTCGCGGATCACCAGCCCCATCGCCTCGGGCACGCCGACGAGGACCTCGAGGACCTCCCGATCCCAGGCGGGGAGACGGGTTGGGGTGACGGGCAGGAAGCGCTCGACGCGGGGCTCACCGTCGGTCTCCACAGTCGCCGGCATCCGGGCGGAGAAGTCTTGCCGGAGGGCGGAGAGCCGGCCAAGGAGTGCCTCCCGCGACAGCCCGAAGCGACGCGCGAGCCGACCGAGAACCTGATCCTCGCGCAAGCGCCGCTGCGACGGGGCGAGGGTGGAGCGATCGGAGACGCGCGACAGGGCAACGAGCACGCTCTCCACTGCGGCCAAGGCGGCATCGTCGCCCCGCCCGGCCACCTTCGCCGCCGCCTCCTCGAGCCGGTAGTCGAGGGCATCGACCGCCGACTCGACGAGGGCCTCGAACGCCTCGCGACCCTGCTCGAGGGCAAACTCGCAGGGATCGACACCGTCAGGCATGCGGGCGATGCGGATGTCGATCGGCTCGGCGAGGAGGACGTCGAGCACCTCGTCGGCCCGCCGCCGTCCCGCCTCGTCGCCGTCGAGGACGAGAACGAGACGATCGGCGTAGCGCCGCAGGAGCTTGGCATGGCGCTCGCCGAGCGCCGTGCCGAGAACGGCGACGACGTCATCGCAACCGATCTGCCGGGCCGCGAGGCAATCGGTGTAGCCCTCGACGACGACCGCCCGGCCTGTTCGGGCCATTGCGTCGCGCGAGCTGTCGAGGCCGTAGAGAAGCGAGCTCTTCGAGAATACCGGCGTCTCGGGGGAGTTGATGTATTTCGCCCCCTCGGTCGATCCGGGGAGAACGCGGCCGCCGAAGGCGACGCACCGTCCCTGCGGGTCGCGGATCGGGAACATCACCCGGTCGCGGAAGCGGTCGTAGTGCCCGCCGCGCTCCTGCCGCTCGACGGCCAGGCCGGCGCGGGCGAGCAGTTCAGCGGAAAATCCCGCCGCCGGCGCCTGCCGCAGGAGCCAGTCCCAGGCCGCCGGGGCGTAGCCGAGTTGGAAGCGCTCGATCGTCTCGAGGCTCAGGCCGCGGTCGCGGAGGTAGGCCCGGGCCGGTTCGGCGTCGGGGGCGCGGCGGAGGTGGTCGGCAAATCGGTCGCAGGCCCAAGTGAGAACTTTGTGAAGCGATTTCCGCTCGTCGACCGGCACTCCGCCCCGTCCACGGGGGAGATCGATGCCGGCCCGCTCGGCGAGCTGCTCGAGGGCTTCGCGGAATTCGATCTTCTCCATCCGCATCAGAAAGCTGTACACGTCACCGCCGATGTCGCATACCCAGCAGCGAAAAGTTTGCCGCTCCGGATTGACGTTGAAGCTCGGCTTCGCGTCGTCGTGCCAGGGACAGAGGCCGACGAGATTCTTCCCCTGCCGGCGGAGTGTGATGTACGAGGAGACAAGATCGGCGATGTCGGTGGCGTCGCGGACTCGCTCCTTGATGTCATCCCCATCGGGCCAGGAAACCGGGCCGGAGCGGGGCGCGAGCGGTGCGATCGACCGGCCCGTCATCGGGCCGGTCGGCGGCTGCGGCGCGGCGGTGTCGAATCGACGTTCGTCACCTGGCATCGTCATCTGCACCCCTGTTTGCCGCGACACCCCGGAAGGAGTCGCACGGCCCATCCATCGCCATCCAGCCCCAGTTCAGTGCTCATCCGACGTTCGCGACCGCGACACCGGGTGTCACTGCCATCGGTGAGTCACCGCTGCAATCTAGGACGCTACTCGAGGAGGGTCAATCGCACATTCGCCCTGCGTATCCTCCCCAAACTCCGCCGTCGCGATCCCCCTTGACGGCCACTTTGCAACCGGCTTTCGACGAGCGCGGCGACCCCTGCAAGGGCGTCGGCAACCATGATGCGCAGGATGAGAGCGCCCACCGCCGGAAGAAGCCGACAGAAAAGCAACGTCGGCATCGCGATCGCGAGCGGATTCGCCTCTCAACGCGCGGCGCCGAGGAGGCGCTGAACACTGCCGAGGAGTCGATCCATCGCAAACGGCTTGCGGATGTAGTCGTCGACGCCGAGCATCTCCGCATAGGCCCTATGACGGCTCCCCTCGTTGGCCGTGATCATGATCACGCGCATCGGCACGGGGTGGCTACGGCGCAGCCGCTCGAGGACGAGGAAGCCGCTCCGCTTCGGCATCATCATGTCGAGGACGACCAGGTCGGGGTTCTCGCGCTCTGCCATCAGGAGCCCCTGGTTGCCATCGCGGGCCACGAGGATCTCATAGCCCTTCGATTCGAGGACGGTCCGCATCGATTCGACAATCTCGGCGTCGTCGTCGACGAGGAGCACGCGGAGGCTGCGGGGAGGCTCCGGCGGGCTCTGGGGAAAGGCAGCGATCGGCGCTTCCTCCGCCCCGTTGGCCGTATCGGCACGTCGTGTCTTCACGGCCTTTTTGGCTTTCTTAGGGGCGGGCATGGTGCGATTCCTGATGGGTGCGTGGCTGGTGATGTGGTGCTAAGCGGAAGGCCTCCGCAGACTCCGCACTATACGGCATCGCCCGCCGGGCTACCATTGTTTGCGGCGCTGCCTGAGCCGCGCCCGCTCGGGGGGAGCAACGCCGGTCGCCACGGTTGCCAGTGGAGGAAGAAGCTCGCGCCGAGGAGCCCCAGTGCCGCGCCGAAGCAGGCGTCGCTGGGGAAGTGGGCCGAGGAGACGATCCGCTGCGACGCCGCCATCAGGGCGAAGATCGCAAAAAAGATCCGGCCGCGCGGGTATTTCCAGGCCAGTGCCGCGGCAAACCCGGCCGCGATCGCCGAGTGCCCCGACGGGAAGCTGTTGATGTTCGACCGGCTCCCTGTGACCGTGGCGATCACCGCTTCATTGAAGGAATCCCAGACGCTGCTGTGAGTGACGAAATCGGTGGACCGCGGCCGCACCCGATCGACGAGCAGCTTGATGATGTCGGTGAGGATCCCGCCGGTGAACGTGGCCCCGAAAAACCGGGCAAACGTCGCCTGCTGCGGCGACGGTTGCCGCGAAGGCCGGCCGAATGCCGGGCTTCGCCACAGCGGCCAGGCGAGCGTGCCATCGAGTGCTGCGACGAGGCCGAGAAGGATCACGACACTCACCGTATGGCCGATCAATTCGGAGAGCGTCACGAGCCGGTGGATCTCGCCGGCGATCTTCACCAGCACGCTCGGCATCGCTGCCGGCCAGGCGCCATCCTTGCACCAGGCGGCCACTGGGACATCGACGGCCAGGGCGGCGATCCCGAGGAACACCAGCCCTGCCGCGCCACCCAGCAGCGGACCCACCGAGGCTGGCCGATCGGCGCCTGGAACGATCGACTCGGCGGAGGTCGCGGCGCGGGGGGCGCCGGTGAGGCGCGGCTGGGGGAGACGTTTCATGCCCCGCATCGTGCCAAAAGCCGTCCGGACGGTCTATCCGGATCGAGTTGGGCGAGCGGCGTTGCTGGAAGAGCTTTGAGCCGCTTTCAACAGTTCAGGTCCAGAGCGTTCGATCGAGGAGTCGGTAATTGATCGCCTCGGCGAGGTGGGCGCAGTGGATTGTCTCGGCGGCGTCGAGATCGGCAATCGTCCGGGCCACCCGCAGCACCTTGTCGTGGGCTCGGGCCGAGAGGCCGAGATTCGTCACGGCCCCTTTGAGCATCTCGCTGCCCGGTGCGTCGAGCTGGCAATGCTCGCGCACCAGCCGGCTCGACATCCGGGCATTGGCCCGGGTGCTGCTGCCGGCAAACCGGGCCGCCTGCCGCTCGCGGGCCGCGTTCACCGCCGCGCGCATCTCCTGGCTCGACGTGCCGGCCCGCTTGGCGGAGAGATCGCGGTAGGCGACGGCCGGCACTTCGAGCTGGATGTCGATCCGGTCAAGGAGCGGCCCGGAGATCTTTCCCATGTATCGCTCCACCTGCGGCGGCGTGCACTGGCACTCGCGGCGCGGGTCCCCCCGATAGCCGCAGGGGCAGGGGTTGAAGGCGGCGACGAGAATGAACTCGGCCGGGAAGCGCGTCGTCGATTTGGCACGGCTGATCGTCACTGATCCATCCTCGAGCGGCTGCCGGAGGACCTCGAGCGTCCTCCGGTTGAACTCGGGAAGCTCATCGAGAAACAGGACACCGTTGTGGGCGAGGCTGATTTCTCCTGGCATCGGCACTGATCGGCCGCCAACGAGCCCGGCCTCCGAGATCGTATGATGCGGCGCACGGAAGGGGCGGGTGGCAAGGAGCGGCTGCCCCGGCGCGAGGAGCCCGAGCGAACTGTAGATCCGCGTCGTCTCGATCGACTCGGCCGCCGAGAGCGACGGGAGGATCGTCGGGATCCGCTTGGCGAGCATCGTCTTGCCGCCGCCCGGAGGGCCGAGCATGGCGACGTTGTGGCCGCCAGCCGCCGCCACGCACAGCGCCCGCTTGGCCGCCTCTTGCCCGCGGACATCGGCGAAGTCGATGTCGTAGGAGGCATATTGGTTGAACCACTCTCCCATCCGCGACGGGGCAGGGCTGATCGGGAGATCCCCGGCGAAAAACCGCACCGCTTCGGTGAGCGAGGCGACAGGGATGATCTCGATTTCCTCGACGACCGCCGCCTCAGTGGCGCTCGCCGACGGCACGACCACGCCACGGAGGTTTTTCTGCCGGGCGGCCGAGATGGCCATCGAGAGAGCGCCGCGGGCAGGGCGCGTCGAGCCCTCGAGCGACAGCTCCCCGACGACGGCGTAGTCGTTGAATCGCTCCGAGGAGAATTGCCCGCTGCCGGCGAGGATCCCGAGCGTGATCGGGAGATCGAACGTCGCCGCCTGTTTCGGCAGCTCCGCCGGGGCGAGGTTGACCACCACCCGATCAAGCGGCCGGGTGTAGCCGCAATTGACCATCGCCCGGGCCACACGGTGGGTGCTCTCGCGGATCGCGGCGTCGGGGAGGCCGACGACGACGGTCGCCGGGAGGGCCCCGGTCGAGACGTCGACCTCGACATCGACCGGCACCGCCTCGATCCCCTGAAGTGAAAAGGTCCGCAGTCGCGCGAGCATGGGAGAGCTCCATTCATGCCGGCCGCGGCCGGAGGGTTTTGCTGGCCACTTCGGCCGTGGGTCCTGTGCCGGCCGAAGCGGCCGGGAGGTCTGGAATGCCAGTCAGTGTACGCCCGTATACTTCCGGCGCCAAGCTGCCCCTCCGACAACTTCCGCCCCCCGGACTTCATCCCGACCGGGGGGATGGGGTAGCCTGACAGGCCGGCTTCCACGCGGTCGTGGAGCGATTCCCCTTTCCTTCGCGGACCAGTTTCCATGGACGAGCGACGCATGCTGGCTTCGGGTGGACAATTCTTCCGTGGGGCGCTTTTCGCGGCGGCGGGCCTGGCGCTGGTCGCTTCAGGGCTCGCCCGGGGCGACGAGGGGATGTGGCTGTTCAATCAACCGCCGCTGGAGCGCCTCGAGAAAGACCACGGCTTCAAGCCGACGCCGGAATGGCTCCTCCATCTCCAGCAGTCGAGCGTCCGCTTCAATTCGGGCGGCTCGGGATCATTCGTCTCCGCTGAAGGTGTCGTCCTCACCAATCATCACGTCGGCGCCGATAGCCTTCAGAAGCTCGGCGACGACACCCACGACTACTATCGCGACGGCTTCGCCGCGGTGACGCGCGACGACGAGCTCCGCTGCCACGACCTCGAGCTCAATGTTCTGATCTCGATCGAGGACGTCACGCAGCGCGTCCAGGGGGCCGTCGAGCCGGGGATGTCGGCCGACGATGCCTTTGCCGCCCGCCGCAAGGCGATGGCGACGATCGAGCAGGAGTCGCTCGAGAAGACCGGCCTGCGGAGCGACGTCGTCACGCTTTTCCAGGGGGGCGCTTACCACCTCTACCGGGCGAAGAAATACACCGACGTCCGCCTCGTCTTCGCTCCCGAACGCCAGATCGCCTTCTTCGGCGGCGATGCCGACAACTTCGAGTTTCCCCGCTTCAATCTCGACATGTGCCTCTTCCGGGCCTACGAGAACGGCAAGCCGGCGAAGGTGGAGCACTTCCTCGCCTGGGGCTCCGAGCCGGTCCGCGAAGGGGAGCTCGTGTTCGTCTCCGGCCATCCCGGCCACACCGACCGGGCCAACACCATGCGTGAGCTCGTCGCCATGCGCGACCGGCAGATGCCGATGAGCTTGGCGATGCTCCGTCGCCTCGAAGTGATGCTCGGCGTCTATTCGGGGCAGGGGCCCGAGGAGGCCCGCCAGGCCTCGGAGGATCTCTTCGGCGTTCAGAACAGCCGCAAGGCTCGCGAGGGGCTCCTCTCCGGGCTCCTCGATCCGCGCGTCATAAAGCGAAAGGAAGAGGCGGAGCGCCACCTCCGCGAGGAGATGGCCAAGTCGGCAACGACGCGCGGCAAGCCGACGCCCTTTACCCGCATCGAAGATGCCGAAAAGGAGATCGATGCCATCGCTTTGCGTTACAACCTTCTCGAAGGGGGCGCCGCCTTCAACAACAAGTATTTCTCCACCGCCCGGGCGATCCTCCGGGCTGCCGAAGAGCAGTCGAAGGGGAGCGGCGAGCGGCTCCGGGAGTTTCGCGAGTCAGCCCGCGAGTCGATGGAGCTGGGGCTGTTCTCCGACGAGCCGGTCTACGACGCCCTCGAGACGGTCAAGCTCGCCGACTCGCTCACCTTCATGGTGGGGGTGCTCGGCGTTGATGACGCAATCGTCAAGGCGGTGCTCGCCGGCAAGTCGCCGCGCGACCGGGCCGCGGAGCTCGTCAAGGGAACCGGCCTCGGCAAGCGGCCGGTGGAGCCGGGGCACGATCCGGTCCGTGACACGCGTCGCGAGATCTACCAGGCCGGCCTCGACGGCGGCGCTAAGGCGGTGGAGAAGTCGGGCGACCCGATGATCGCGCTGGCGGCAGCGGTCGATGCCGAGGCCCGCCGGCTGCGGAAGATCATGGAGGCGGTCCGCGAGGTGAAGCAGCAGGCCCACGCCGAGATCACGCAGGCGCAATACGCCATTGCCGGCGACGGCCTCTATCCCGATGCCACCTTTACCCTCCGCCTCGCCTACGGCACGGTGAAGGGCTACGAGCAGGATGGCAAGCGGATCGATCCGATCACCCACTACGCCGGGCTCTTTGACCGGGCGACGCAGAAGAAGGAGACGCCGCCGTTCGATCTCCCCACGCGCTGGCAGACGCAGCGGAAGGAGCTCGAGGCGAACGACGCTTTCCTGAAAGTCCCGTTCAACTTTGTCTCCACCGCCGACATCATCGGTGGCAATTCCGGCAGCCCGGTGGTCAACCGTGACGGCGAGCTTGTCGGGCTGATCTTCGACGGCAACATCCAGTCGCTGATCCTCGACGTCGCCTACGACGACCGGCAGAGCCGGGCTGTCTCGGTCGATGCCGCCGGAATCCTCGCCGCCCTGCGGACGGTGTACAAAGCCGACGAGATCGTCGCCGAGCTGACCGCCGCCCAGCAGCCCCCGCGGGCCCGGGCCGCCGCCGCTGGCGACGCCGGCTGGAAGTCGCTGTTCGACGGCGAGTCGCTCGGCGGCTGGAAGAGCACGTCGTTTGGCGGCGAGGGGGAGATCGCTGTCGAGGACGGCTCGATCATGATCGGCCGCGGCTCCGACATGAGTGGGATCACCTGGACGAAGGACGTGCCGAAGCAGAACTACGAGGTCGAGCTCGAGGCTCAACGCGTCGACGGCAACGATTTCTTCTGCGGCCTCACCTTCCCGGTCGGCGACGATCCCTGCAGCTTCATCGTCGGCGGCTGGGGCGGGGGCGTTGTCGGGCTGTCGAGCATCGACGGCCAAGATGCGGCCCACAACAACACGACGACCTACAAGGAGTTCAAGTCGGGGCGCTGGTACACCGTCCGCGTCCGGGTGACGCCGGAGCGGATCGCCTGCTGGCTCGACGACGAGCAGGTGGTCGACCAGAAGCTCGCCAACCGGATCGTCTCGATCCGCAACGAAGTCTTCGCCTCGAAGCCGCTCGGGATCGCCACCTATTCCACCGTCGCCCGCGTCAAAAACATCCGCGTGCGGTCGGTGGGCGACGCGGCCGAGCCAGTCGCCGAAGGCGCGGCCGCCGCGCAGGACGAATGAGCGAGACACCATCCGACACCACGGCAGCGGGGGAGGAGGCTGATCCGTCGGCCTCCCCCGTCGCCGACCGTCCCGACAAGCTCCGGCTGCGGATTGCCGGGGAGGCGGGGCGGATGCTGGCTGACCGTGGTGGCGACGCCCGTCGCGCCGGCTTCCGGGCTGCTAGGCGCGTGGGGCGGGGCTGGGTGCCGCCGCAACATCTTCCCGACACCGGTGAGATTCGCCGCGAGACGGAGCGGGCGATGGTGCAGGGCTCCGATGCTCCGGCCGGAAAGCCGGGGCTCCCGGGCGACCGCTTCGATCGGATCGCCGAGCTCGTCCGCGTTCTCGGGGCGGTGAAGCGCGATCCGGTCAAGTATCCGGAGGGGGAC
The DNA here is from genome assembly GCA_945865325.1 of Candidatus Kuenenia stuttgartensis. GTDB lineage: Bacteria > Planctomycetota > Planctomycetia > Pirellulales > UBA1268 > QWOP01. Next base: position 666 of record CAMBFA010000048.1, on the reverse strand, counting down.
GCGCTCGAGCATTCGCTCCAGGTGTTTGCGAGAGTGAGCGAGGAGTGTCCGTGGGACGAGGAGCTGCTCACCGCGGCGCTGGTCCACGACATCGGCCTGGCGATCGACCGCTCCGCCGCGGTGGCCGTGGCGCTCGAGGAGCTTGCCGATCTCGCCACCGCTCGCACCCGGTGGCTGGTGGAGATGCTGCCGGTGGCGACGGCCCTCCACGCCGGCACGCTCGGGCACCGGGCCCGTCATCGGCTCGAAGAGCATCCCGACTACGACAGCCTCCGGCTCCTTGAATCAGCCGACCGCCGCGGGCATGTCCGCAGCGGCGAGGCTCCGACGCTCGAGGAAGCAATTGAAATCCTCCGCGGGCTCGACGGCGACGACAACGCTGAAGCGCTAGGTAACGCGGACGACGACGACGCTCGCCGATCCGACGACGCCTGACCCGCGGAGCCGCGGGTGCCCAGCGTTCCACCGTGGCAACGCGAGCCCGGGCGGCGACAGGGACCGTCTTGCCGATGGGCGACGGGAGGTTGACGGCGGATGCCCCCGCCCACTTGCGGAATGCGGGGCAAGGGTGGATAGACTGCAGACGGCGCCTGTTAACGCGCCAGTAACTGGGGGCCGGAATAAACGGAAGCCATTGCCGGGAAGCCCATTGCGTCCAAGGGGCGC
>CAMBFA010000047.1 GCA_945865325.1 Candidatus Kuenenia stuttgartensis | reverse complement strand
GCCTGTATGGCTCGGTCGACACCTACACCGGCCAGCTGCGGAAGCTCGAAGACTTCTGTCGCTCCAATCCCGGCAGTGCCGCGGGGCATTTTGTCTTGGCCTATCACTACCTCGTCGGCGGCCATGCCGATCTGGCGGCCGAAGCCCTCAAGGTGGTGGTGGCGAAGCAGCCTGGCGATATCGTCTCCAAGCGGCTGCTTGAGTCGCTCGAGCCACCGGCGGAAGCGAAGGCCGAGGAGCTGGCTCCAGCGGAGGCTTCCAGGCCGGCCGCCGCGCCGGCTTCCAGGCCGGCCGCCGCGCCGGCCGCGACTCAGCCGGCGGCGCAAACCCCAGCGCAGGCCGAGGCCCCAGCCGAGGCCGAGCCAGCCGGCCCTGAGACCGATCTCGTTGGCACCTGGAAGGCCACCGAGGGGAAAAGCTCCGTCACGCTCACGATCGGCGAGGATTCGTCGTTCACCTGGAAGGCAGAGCCGGAGGGGAAGCCTGCGATCGAGCTGAAGGGGACGCTCAACAGTGCCGCCGATCAGATCGCCCTCCAGACGGAGGCGCAGGGAACGATGGTCGCCAATGTGAAGTCGAAGGGACCCGATGCTTTCGACTTCCTCGTCGAGGGAGCCCCGAAGGACGCCAAGCCGCTTCAGTTCGCCAGGCAAAAATAGGCCATCGAGGAGAGACCGTTTGGCTCCCCTGCGTCCCTCAAGCCCCACCGGTTCACTCTTAATGGGGGGTTTGGCAGGGGTTTTTGGGTGGGTGAGGTGTTTGGGTAGTTTGGGCGCTTCTGCTCCCCGGGGGCGGAAAATGAAGATTCTGTGTGCTTCGGGCGAACTGTTTGACAGATTCGGCGATCTCGCCTAGATTGCTCGGCGTCAGGGCAGATTTCTTTGGTTGGCTGGTTTTTTTAGGACTTTCGGCTTTTTTCACCCAAAAAAGGGATTTTGAATGAGATCTAAGTTTTCCTTTGCACGCTCGCTGGCGCTCGCCCTTGTGGCGATCGGCACCGTTGCCTGCGTGAGCTCAGAGACGTTTGCGGCCAACCGCACGTGGACGCCCGTAGGGTCAGGTACCACCGCGGCACGATGGGGCACAGCTTCGGTTTATGCCCCCAACTGGAGCGGTGGGGTAACGAATCCGACTGCTGCTGACAGTGCTATTTTCAATGCGAATAGCGCAAGGCAGGTCACGCCGATATTAAATAACTTGCTTCCCATTGGCGACATCAACGTCACTGGATCGGGCAATGTCACTTTCCTCAATTCCACTGGTGCGAAGATCGTTATTTCCGGAAACGGTTCGTCTCCCGCCGTTGGTCTCAATGTTAGTGGGGCCGGTAATGCGATTTTTAATGGAAATGTGCTCGTGAACGCTCCCCAATTGACGTTCCAGGCTACGGGTGCGGGTCAGATGATCTTCGGCGGCGGTGGTCTTGATCTCCAAGGCAACTACCTGAAGGTGGTAGGAAATTCCACTCAAAGTTCTCTCGGGTCGTCGACTGCCGGCGCTACGTATGAGGCCGTTTCAGGTGTGCAGTCGCTTACGTTTGACTCCACGACTGGTGTTAACGTGAATGTGGTTGTCAACGGGGGTACGGTCTCTGGAGACGGTACGGGAGACAGTAATCTCACGGTGAGTGGTGGAGACTACATTGGGGGTGGTACGTACAAAGACGTCGTCAGTTCTGCGGGGTCGATTCAGATGCTCGCAAATGAAACCCTCAGCACCACCTCGTTCACCCAAACTGCCGGTGGCGAGCTTCAGATAAATGTGAACGACGATCTTTCCAGTTCCACAGTAAACGGCAACTTCCAACTCGGTGGCGCGTTTGAGTTGGACGCGAACAATCTGGGCAGTAATCTCTACAGTCCGGGTACTTCATGGGGCCTCTTTTCGGGCGTGAACTACACGGCCGGGAGTCCGTCGCCGGTGAATGGTGCTTCGAATTTCTCGGTGTTTGCTATGTCGCCTTCGTCGTCTTCCAGCCCTTATTTCGGGACGTTTACCCGTTTCGGGCAGGAGTGGCAGTCGCCGTTCGCTAGCGATGGCACGTACTTGGTGTTCTCGGCTCAGACTGGCAACCTTGTTGTGGTGCCCGAGCCCTCGACGATGGTCTTCGCTGGTCTCGGTGTGGCGATGTCTGGCTGGACAATGTGGAAGAAGCGTCGCCTCAGCAAGCTTCTTGCTGCCAAGGCTGGCTGAATCCCGTCCCTTTTTGGGTGAATAATCTGGCCTGACACCAGACGATTTTTCAAAGCCTGTGGCGGGCGCTTCGGTGCCCGCCACAGGTTTTTTCATGCGCTGAGGTGACGGGGCGCAGCGTGCCCTTGGCCCGCTATCCTTGCTGGGCTGGGTCGCGGTGCGGCGCTCTTTGGCGAGCCAGAAAGGGCCTGGAAGGCACACGCCTCAGGCCGCGGCTGAGGGCCGGGTGGGCCCTGACGGCCTCAAAGCCTTCAGGCCGCGGCGTGGCGGTGGAGCAATTCTGCCGGGATGACGTCGAGGGCCGATTCGTGCGTCGCCGCGAGGACCACCGGTGGGGCATGGCCGGCTCGGGCGGCCTCGAGCCAGCGAAGGGCGCAGAGGCACCAGTGGTCTCCCGCGACGAGCCCCGGGAAGCCCCACTGCGGCTGCGGGGTGACCAGATCATTACCGACCGACACCGTGAAGGCGAGAAAATCTGCCGTCATCACGGCGCAGACGGTGTGCGCTCCGGAATCGGCGGCGACCGACCGACAGCAGCCGTCGCGGAGGAAGCCCGTCAGCGGCGCATGGGAACAGGAAGCCAATGGCCCGCCGAGGACATTCCTATCAGGCGCGCGCTCTGGAGCGGGGGGAGGGCGTTCGAAGGCGATCATCGATGGTGCATCTGTGGGGAGCTCGGGCTTCGGGGGTGGCGGCCGGTGCCGGCACTCCGCTCCTCGCTATGATGCACCGCCGGGCGGCCCTGCGGCAAGCGACGGGAGCCGAGGGCTTTGCCTGCATCGATCACGACTGGTTAGAGGAGGGAGAAAAACGATGCTCTCACTGGAGGAGCCGACTTCCGCGGCTTGGCTTTCGCAGGTGGAGGGGCATCTCGAGGAGCTCCTCATCGACCACGCCCATTGCGAGAAGAAGGCCGCCGGCGTGGCGATGAATCTCCTCTTTTCGTATGTCGATTGCCTGCCACTGGCGCGGGCGATGACGGAGATCGTCGAAGAAGAGCTGCAGCATTTCCGGATGGTGCTCGATCTCCTCGAGCGCCGCGGGGTCCGGTTTCGGAAGCTCGCCCCGTCGTCGTATGGCGCCAGGCTTCAGGGCTTGGTGCGCCGCGAGGAGCCGGCCAGGGCCGTCGATCGGCTGCTTGTCGCCGGGCTCATCGAGGCCCGCAGCTGCGAGCGCTTCGCCCTCCTCCGCGACCATGTCGCCGATGGGGAGCTGCGCGACTTCTGGGGAGGCTTGTTTGAATCGGAGGCCCGACACCACGCCACGTATGTCCGCCTCGCCAAGGAATTCCAGCGGGAAGAAGCGGTGGTGGCGCGGCTCAAGGAATTGGCCGCCGCCGAGGCGGCAATCATGGCGGTGGGAGAATCTCAGCCGCGGATGCACTCCTGAGGAAGTACGATGCCGGGAGGGGCGCGGACGCGAGCGCTGGCCGGGATCTGGCCCCGCTTCCCTGCGTAGCACCCTCCAAACTGGCCGCAAGACTTGACCAACGCCTCTCCAACTCCCACTTCGGCCCGCCCGCAACCTCCTCCCGGCACTGGCTCCCGGGGGCCGCTCCCTATCCATGAAGCGATCGCCGTCGGCGTGCTGGTGGCGCTGGTGATCCATGGGATTCTTGTCTGGATCGGCGCTGGTGAGGTGCCGGCCCTCTCGGCGCAGTGGGAAATGCTGCCGGCTTGGCGGCCCCCGCCGCCGACCCGCGCCGATCTCCCCCTCCTGGCGATCCTCCTGGTCGGCGGGGCGATCCTCGTGGCTGGGCTTCTCGGGCAGGTGATGGCGGGGGTTTTCGGGGCCGATCTCCTCGCCGGCGTGGCGATCCTCACGAGTCTCCTCCTCGGGGAGTGGCTGGCCGGGGCGCTGGTTGTGCTCATGCTCTCCGGGGGGAAGGCGCTCGAGGCCCGCGCGGTGAGCCGGGCGGGAAGTGTGCTGGCGGCACTGGCCCGGAGAATGCCGACGCTCGCCCACCGCCGCGAGGCGGGCGGGATCGTCGATGTGGCGCTTGCTGAGGTGGCCGTGGGGGATGTCGTCGTCGTCTTCCCCCACGAGATCTGCCCGGTGGACGGCGAGGTGGTGGCCGGGCACGGGACGATGGACGAGAGCTATCTCACCGGCGAGCCGTGGCAGATGCAGAAGGCGCCGGGGGCGGCGGTGTTGTCGGGGGCGATCAATGGCCAGGGAGCGCTCGAGATCCGCGCTGCGCGCGTGGCGGGCGACAGCCGCTATGCCAGGATCGTCGATGTCCTCCGCTCAAGCGAGGAGCATCGCCCCCGCCTCCGCCGCCTCGCCGACTCCCTCGGCGCCCTCTACACGCCGCTGTCGCTGGCCGTGGCCGGCGCGGCGTGGTGGGCCAGCGGCGAGGCGACCAGATTCCTCGCCGTACTCGTTGTCGCCACCCCCTGCCCGCTCTTGATCGGGATCCCGGTGGCGATCATCGGCGCGGTGTCGCTGGCGGCCCGGCGCGGGATCGTCGTCCGCGATCCGGCGATCCTCGAACGGCTCGCCACCTGTCGAACGGGGATCTTCGACAAGACCGGCACGCTCACCTATGGCACGCCCCACCTCACCGAGGTGATCACGCTCGGAGAGATCGGCCGCGCCGAGATCCTCCGCCTCGCCGCCTCGCTCGAGGCCTATTCCAAGCATCCGCTCGCGGCGGCGGTGGCGGCGGCGGCGGCCGATCTCGGCGGGCCGCTTCCGGTGGAGGAGGTCTCGGAACGGCCCGGTCAGGGGCTGACGGGGCGCGTGAGCGCCGCAGGAGTGACCCGCGAGGTGGCGATCACGAGCCGGACGAAGCTCGCCGCGGCCGCGGGGGGCGTTGACGGGCTACCAGCGGCCGCCGGGGGCCTGGAGTGTGTCGTTGTTGTCGACGGCCAGCCGGTTGGCCTGCTCCGCTTCCGCGACCGCCCGCGGCAGGATGGCGCCAACTTCGTCGAGCACCTCGGGCCGGCTCACGGGCTGACACGCGTGATGCTCGTCTCGGGCGACCGCGAGAGCGAGGTGAAGTGGCTCGCCGACCATGTCGGGATCACGGAGATCCACGCCGGCATCTCACCGGAGGGGAAGCTGCGGATCGTGGAGGAAGCGACCAGGGAAGCGCCGACGCTGTTTGTCGGCGATGGCATCAACGACGCACCGGCGCTCGCGGCGGCCACCGTCGGGATCGCGATGGGGACGGCCAACGACGTCACCGGCGAAGCCGCTGGCGCCGTCGTCATGGATTCGGCGCTCGAGCGGGTCGACGAGCTCTTCCACATCGGCAAGCGCCTCCGCGCGATCGCGCTGCAAACCGCCGTCGGCGGTATGGCCGCGAGCCTCGTGGGGATGGGATTCGCGGCCGCGGGGCTGCTCTCGCCGGCAGCCGGGGCCCTCGTCCAGGAGGCGATCGATGTCGTCGCTGTCCTCAATGCTCTCAGGGTGGCAAGCGACAACGGGCAGCTCACCGATTACGGCCATGGCCCCGACCGCCGCGGCACGTGACTCTTCCAGGCAGGTCAGTCGAGGCGCTGCCCCGCCTTCGCATCGCGCAGCGACGCTCCCGGACGGAGGGCCCGCTCGGCAACTCCGGCCGCCGCCGAGCCGCCGAGCCACAGCGCCGCTCCCGCGAGGGCTCCGGTCACAATCGCCGCCGGCCCCGCGGCGGCCGCGGCCGCGGCACAGACCGCGGCGCTCGTCGCTATCCCGGCCGATTCGCCCGCCCGGCGGCTCCGCTCGGGGGAATGGCCCGCCTGATGGGCGCTCCACTCGGCCATCATCGCTGCCCCCTCGGCAACGAGCGTGGCCGGAAGGAGAGTTCGCAGGCCGAAGCGAACCGTTGTGCCCAAGGCCGTGCGGATCAGCACTCGTTCGGCGGCTCCAGCTGCGGTCCGTGCGGCCACGACCGCTGCCACCCGGGCTGTGGCACTGGCGACCCGCGAGGCGAGGAGATCGACCTGCCGGCTCCCACGCTCGCCGGTGGCGCACCAGGTGGCGAAGTGCTCGCAGTTTTCCACCACTGGGCAGTAGCCGTCGCGGCCGATAAGCGACAGGGCCCGCGCGGCGATCTCGTCGGGGGGATGGAGGGCGGGCGGATCGGTGATCACGCGGATCGGCAGCCCGGCGGCAAACTCCGCCGCGCTCGTCCGGGCGACGCTGCCGCCGTCGAAGATCCGCTCGGGATCATCGGGGCGGGCGTGAACGACCGTGCCGTCGCCCAGATCGATGCCGTGGTGGGTGTAGGTGACCGTCGAGCCGGCGAACCGGCGCTCTACCGCGAGTCTGTCGCCCCGTGCCATCCGCTCCTCCCGCGAGTCTTACCTTCGGGCTACAGCCGAGCCACCAACGCTTTCCACAGTCCACAGCGCACCGCAGAGGCTGACCGCGGAGGCTGAGGAAGTCTACGCCGCCGGCCGCGGCGAGGTTCGGAAGAGGCATTGTCCGGCCGTGCAGAGCGTTTCGGCCGGCCGGGCACCCGGTGTTAGTCGGCCCGCATCCGCTGGCGGAAGTACTTGAGGCCGGGGATGAAGAAGCAGGCCGCGCTGACCAGGCCAAACACGATGTGGGCGTGGTCGGGCATCTTGCACATCACCAAGGCCGTCGCGAACAGCGCCGCCGCCTGGACATAGAACGCCCCGGAGAGAATCCCCGCCTTGGCGAAGAACACCAGCCCGGCCACGAGCGCCAGCACCGGCGAGAGCGCCAGCACCGGCAGTTGCATGAGATCCTCGACCCAGAACAGGAGCACGCTGCAGATCACGCTCCCCCCCCAGATATGAGCGATCTGCCGCTCGACCGCCGTCACCGGGCCGGTGCGGTGCCGCAGCGCCCAGAAGATCGGCGCCCAGAGGGCGAGGCCGCCTGCCCAGAGGACCAGGTAGGGCCAGCGTGTCGTGACCCCCTGCCAAGCGAGGATATCGGTGGTCACCGAGAGGGCGAGGAGGACGACCGAATGCCACATCCACAACAGGCCCCAGTTCTCGAGGACGACCGCGTGGTGCGTTTCCCGGAACAGCCGCGACACGATATCGCTCAGCCCACCGCGGCGCGCGGCGACCGGCTCGCCGGCGAGGTAGGCGCGGAGATCAGCGGCGAGGGTGCCGGCGGAGGCGTAGCGCAGATCGGCCGGCTTCTGCAGGCTCTTCAGCGCGATTAACTCCAGATCGCGATCGACGCGCCGGTCGATCGAGCGCGGCACCGGCGGATCAGACTCGAGCACGGCCAGGAGCGTGTCCATCGGGCTCAAGCCCTGGAATGGTGGGCGGCCGGTGAGCATCTGGTAGAGGATCGCGCCGAGGCTCCAGACATCGCTGGCCGGGCCGACGTCGCCGCGGCTGCCGGCCGCCTGCTCCGGCGACATGTAGCAGGGGGTGCCGAGGATCGCGCCGGTGTGCGTCACCGACGCGTCGGCCTCGAGCCGCTTCGCCAGACCGAAGTCGGAGACACGCGGGAAGCCATCGAGATCGATGAGGATGTTCGAGGGCTTGAGGTCGCGGTGGAGAACGCCGCGCGAGTGGGCGACATGGACGGCCTCGGCCACCTGCGCCATGAGCGTAGCGGTCTCGCGGGCGGGGATCGGGCCAGCGGCGAGACGGCGGGCGAGGGTCGTTCCCTCGACATACTGCATCGAATAGAAGGGATATCCCTCGAGCTCGCCGACCTCGAAAACCGACACGATGCCGGGATGATCGAGCCGGGCGGCAGCCTCCGCCTCACTCTGGAACCGGGCCAGGTCGGAGGCCGAAGCGAGCTCCCGCCGCAGCAGCATCTTCACCGCGACGATTCGCCCCAAGCTCCGCTGCCGGGCCCGGTAGACGACCCCCATCCCCCCACGGCCGATCTCCTCGAGAAGTTCGTAATCGCCAAACAGGGCCGGAAGCGTCAACGCCCCCGGTGTCACCCCGTCGCCGGCCGCCTGGAGATGATGGAGCGGCTGGGCAGCGCGGGCGTTGGCTAGGGTGGGATTGGCGCCGCGGCCCGGCGGTGGCGTAAAGATCGCCGACTCCCGCGCCACCGCGTCGGTGACCATCATCGCCGCGAACAGTTCGCGGAGCTGCGGGGCGAGGTCGGGGTGGGTGCGAACGAGCTTCTCGAGCCGGTCGGGATCGTCGCCGTGGTCGGCCAACTCGTCGAGGAGCTCCGCGAGCCGGGATTCCTGGGCGGCGGAGAGCGGTTCATCGACGGCGCGGCGGCGCCCCGGGGATCGATCCCCGCGGACGATCCCTGCTCGACTCGCGTCTCCCTCGCGCCCCTTCATGTCGTCGCTATCCCTCGTCGCTGTCCCTCGTCGTCCGCCGACGGTCGACGCCCCTGCATGGTAGGGGGACGGGCAGGGCTGGCCATGGTCCGGCGGTCATTCCCCGCTCTCACCCGCCTGGTCTCCGCCGTCGAGGAGCCCCCGGAGCCGGCGCATGGCGCGCAGATAGCGCATCCCCGCCGCCGGCTTCGAGAGCCCCAGGACGTCGGCCGCCTCGGCGGTGGAGAGGTGCTCGAAGTGCCTCAGGAGGACGATCCGCCGATCGCCGTCGTCGAGCTGTTCCACCGCGGCGGCGAAGCGGCGCTCGAGCTCGTGCCAGGTGGCGGCGGCGGCGGGGGTCAGCTCGCGGTCGGCCAGCCGCGCGACGCCATCGGTGGCAGAATGGTCGTCGTCGGGGGGGCCGGCGAGCGCGACCTCGCGGTCGAGGCTCCGCGACGCGGCCACCCGATGACGGCGGTGGGCGTCGATGAGCCGGTCGCGGGCCATGTGCCGCAGCCAGAGCTGGAAGGGCATCGTCGGGTTGGCGAGGTAGTCGCCCAGCCGACGGTTCGCCTCGAGCATGACGTCCTGGACGATGTCGCTGGCGTCGACGCGCCGCTGGATAACGCGGTCCATCCGCCGGTCGACCATCCGCCGGATCGCGTCGCGGTGACGGGCGAGCAGGCCGTTGACAGCGTCGTCGTCGCCGTCGCGGACGCGGTCGAGGAGGATCTGCGTCGGTGGTCCATCCCCCCACGGGCCGGCGGGGGCCGGCGGAGCGGGGAGGGCGCCGCCGGCCCCGGGGCCGGCAGTGGCATCGTCTTCGACAGGCTTTCGGCCGGAGTCGTTCATGCGGTCCTCTGCTGGTCCTATCGTACCAACGTGTCGAGAGGGTGGGGGCTGCGGATCGCCCACGGTTTTTTTGACCGAGTGGTTTCCATGATCCATAATCCTCGGCGGTTCAAGGACAGACCGCTGCCTGCCGCCACGGGACGCGGCAATTCGTCAACGGACTGTTATTCGTGGACGTTGCCCTCTTCGAGGCGTTTTTGACCCGTGGACCGGGGGATTGTTTCCCCGGGCACTGCCCCTGTTGGCACGGGGATATTCGTGCGGTTTGTGCCGATCGCGGTGACGCTGCGGTCGCCGCCCGCCGGCGCCGAACGTGGCCCCGGCTCGCCGCGGCCTTCGCAGCTCTGCTCGCTGTCGCTTCGGCGGTGTCGAATGCGCAGGTCTTGCCGCAGATCGTGCCCGTCTACGGTCAGGACGACGCCGGCGCTGCGATCGCCCCCGAGCCCGATCCCTCGATGCTCCCGGCAACCGCGCCGTTTCAGTTCGCCACGCCCCAGTCGGCTGCAGCGACGCTGGGGGGGGGATTGTCCGCCGCCCCGATCGTTCCCCTCCCCGCCGCCTCCCCGCCCATCGGCACCCCGCTGCCGGCAGCGGCGCAGATCGCGTTACCGGCGGGGGCCGACGAGCTCGCCGGTCGGTTGGCGATCCTCGCCGGGGAACAGCGCTGGGGGGAGGTCGTGGCCGCCTGCGAGCCGCATGTCCGCCAAGGAACCCTGCCGACGACCCTCGCCGAGGGCTACGATCTCGCCCGGATCCACTGCGACCTTGTTCGCCGGCACTCCGAAGGGGGCTTCCGGCAGCGGCTGGCCGGGCTCTCGGAGGCCGAGGGCCGGCGCCTCCACGCCGAGGTGCTCTCGCGGATCCGCAGTCACCATGTCGACGCCCCCGATTTCCACCGCCTCACCCTCCGGGGGCTGCGAGCGATGGAGGTGGCGATCGACCATCCGCTGTTCACCTCGTATTACGCCCCCCAGGCGACGCCGGAACGCCGCACCGCCTACCGGGAGCAGGTGACCCGCCTCGTCGGCGGACGGCTGGTCAACTCCCAGGCCGACGCCGAGACGGTGGTGGCGTGGGTGGCGCGGATCGGCCACTCCACCCTTGGCATCCCCCCCTCGGTCACGCTCCTGGAGATGACGGCCGCGTCGATGGGAGGCCTCGACGAGTATTCCGCATTCCTCACCAACGGCCAACTCGACGACCTCTACGCGCAGATCGAGGGGAACTTCGTCGGCCTCGGAGTCGAACTGAAGACGGCTGCCGACGGGCTCCTCGTCGTCCATGTCATTGTCGGCAGCCCGGCCGAACGGGGTGGGCTCCGGGGGGGTGACCACATCGTGGCGGTCGACGGCCGGTCGATCGGCGGGATGTCGGTCGACGAATCGGCCCAGCTCCTCCAGGGGCCGGAGGGATCCGCCGTGACCCTCGACATCAGCCGTGGCGGTGCCGCGGCCGGCCGGGTGGCGCTGCGGCGCGAGCATGTCGAGGTGCCGAGCATCGAAGACGTGCGGATGCTCGATACGGGAGCCGGCGTCGGCCACCTCAAGATCTCTTCCTTCCAAAAGACGACGGCGACCGATCTGGCGTCGGCTCTGCGGCGGCTCGATGCCGGCGGGATGCGCTCCCTCGTGATCGACCTCCGCGGCAATCCCGGCGGCCTTCTCTCCTCGGCCGTCGATGTCTCCGATCTGTTCCTCGAACGCGGCCTCGTCGTGGCAACGCGGGGGCGCAGTCCGGAGGAGGATTTCAACTACTCCGCCAGCCGGCCCGGCACGTGGCGGATGCCCCTGGTGGTGATCATCGACGGTGATTCGGCCAGCTCCAGCGAGATCTTCGCTGGGGCGATCCGCGATCACGGCCGCGGCACGATCGTCGGCAGCCGGAGCTTCGGGAAGGGGTCGATCCAGGGGATCTTCCCGCTCGAGATCGGTGGCGTCGGCCTCCGGCTCACCACCGCCAAGTTCTTTTCCCCCAAAGGAAAGCCCTACAGCCGGGTCGGCGTCGAGCCCGATCTGGTTGTCCACACCACGGCCCGGTTGGCGGCGGGGGCTGACGGCCTGCCGGCGGCGGGCGACGCTCCGCTGGAGGCGGCAATCGCCGCCGCCCGGCGGGCGACGGTGCGGCAGTCGACCCGCCCCGTCCCCCGCGCCCAGGCTGCCAGGTAGACCGCTCCCCGGGGGCGGCGCGGCTTGAAACTCACCTTCCCGCGGGCTAGGCTGCGTGTTCCTCGCTCATGTTCTCCGCAGGCTTTCTTCTTCTGGCTGCGGGCTGGTGACGGGGGCTTCGGTCGGTCGGTGGAGCGGGAGATCACGCACGTTGTGCCCAGGCGCGACGGTCGGGCATGGCGGTGCCCGGTCGTGGTGTCGGCGTGTCGAACCGCCAACCGGAGTCCGTGCCCCCGGCTGCCCATGATCGAGCCGCGCTGATCTTCCGCCACCGTCCGTTCCGGAATGGTGGCGGTTCCCTGTCCTGTTCCCGCTTCATTCCCGCTTTGGGCCCTGCGGCGTGCTGCGACGGTCCGTCCGTCGCGACGCTCGAGGCGCCCATGAGCCCGTCTTTCAACGCCCTCCTCCCGTAAGCCCGCCATCACGAAGAAGGATCCACTCATGACCTCTGCCCGTGCCAGCGCGATTGCCGCCATCAACAACTACAAGCCGAATGCCCAGGCCTGGAACTTCCGCGAGACGCCCACCAACGAAATCTTTGGAACCAACGTCTTCGGCGATTCGGTGATGAAGGATTCGCTGCCGAAAAGTGTCTATAAGGCCCTCCAGGCGACGATCAAGCAGGGCAAGCCGCTCGATCCGACGATCGCCGACGCCGTCGCCCTGGCGATGAAGGACTGGGCGATCGAGAAGGGGGCCACCCACTATGCCCACGTCTTCTACCCGCTTACCGGGCTGACCGCCGAGAAGCACGACAGCTTCCTCTCCCCCACCGGCGATGGCGACGCGATCTTCGAGTTTTCTGGCAAGGAGCTGATCCAGGGCGAGCCCGACGCCTCGAGCTTCCCCTCCGGTGGTCTGCGGGCGACGTTCGAGGCCCGCGGCTACACCGCCTGGGATCCGACGAGCCCCGCCTACATCCTCGACAACCCCAACGGCACGACGCTCTGCATTCCCACCGCCTTCTGCTCGTGGACGGGCGAGGCGCTCGACAAGAAGACCCCGCTGCTGCGGTCGATGCAGGCGCTCGACAAGCAGGCCCGCCGTGTCCTCGCCCTCTTCGGCCACAAGGATGTCGGGCAGGTGGCTGCCTCGTGCGGGCCGGAGCAGGAATACTTCCTCATCGACCGCAATTTCTACTTCGCCCGCCCCGATCTGGTCATGACCGGGAGGACGCTGTTCGGCGCCAAGCCGCCGAAGGGGCAGGAGTTCGAGGATCAGTACTTCGGCGCCATCCCGGAGCGCGTCCTGGCGTTCATGCTCGAGGTGGAGCGCGATCTCTACAAGCTCGGCGTGCCGGTGAAGACGCGGCACAACGAGGTGGCCCCGGGGCAGTACGAAATCGCCCCGGTCTACGAGAATGCCAACATCGCCACCGACCACCAGCAGTCGATCATGCAGACGCTGACGCGCGTCGCGCAGAAGTACGGCATGTCGTGCCTCCTCCACGAGAAGCCGTTCGCCGGGATCAACGGCTCCGGTAAGCATGTCAACTGGTCGATGGGCTGCAAGCTCGGCAATCTCCTCGAGCCGGGTGAAACGCCCCACGCCAATATGCAGTTCCTCGTGTTCTGCGCGGCGGTGATCCAGGCTGTCCATCTCCACGGGGATCTCCTCCGGGCGGTCGTGGCCCACAGTGGCAACGATCACCGCCTCGGGGCCAACGAAGCCCCCCCGGCGATCATCTCGATCTTCCTCGGCGAGCAACTGGCCGACGTCTTCGAGCAGATCGAAAAGGGGAAGGCGACCAGCTCGAAGTCGAGCGGCACGCTCACCGTCGGTGTCCACACCCTTCCCCCGCTGCCGCAGCATGCCGGCGACCGCAACCGCACCAGCCCGTTCGCCTTCACGGGCAACAAGTTCGAGTTCCGTGCGGTCGGGTCGGCACAGTCGATCGCCGGGCCGCTCGTCGCGCTCAACACGATCGTCGCCGAGAGCCTCGACTACATCGCCACGGAGATCGAAAAAGCCACCGGCGGCGACACGGCGAAGCTGCCGCAGGCGGTTGAGAAGCTCCTCCAGCAGATCGTCTCTGAGCACAAAGCGGTGATCTTCAACGGCAACGGCTACGCGCAGGAGTGGCACGACGAAGCGAAGAAGCGTGGGCTCCCCAATCTCAAGGCCACGCCCGACGCCCTCGCCGTGCTCGCCTCGCCGACGAACATCGCCCTGTTTGAGAAGTATGGCGTGCTGACGGAGCGCGAGCTCCGCAGCCGCTACGAGATCTACATGGAGCGGTATTGCAAGGACATCAACACCGAGGCCCAGTCGGCGATCCAGATCGCGAAGACGATGATTCTCCCCGCTGCCTACCGCTACCAGGGGGAGCTCGTCGGCACGGCCCACAAGCTCAAGGATCTCGGCAAGACTGTTCACATCGGCACGCTCGACACGCTCACCACGCTCGTCGGTGAGCTCGAAGGGGCCATCATTGCCCTCGAGAAGGCGGCCGGCCATCACGGTGGCGGCGACATCCAGGCCGAAGTGGCCCACTTCCACGGGACCGTCATCCCGGCGATGGTCGCGCTCCGTGAGGTAGCCGACCAACTCGAGTCGATCCTCCCCGACGATCTCTGGCCGCTGCCGACCTACCGGGAAATGCTGTTTATCAAGTGAGCAGCACCACGTCAGGCACGCCCGACGGGGGACCATCCCCCGTCGGGCCCCTCGATCCGTCAGCACTCGCCGGGGCCATCCGGGCGGAGTGTGAGCGGCTGTCGCTCCCGCTCCCGGCCGGTGTCGAGGCGGGCCTGGCGGCCTATGCGACGCGCCTCTGGGCCTGGAACGAGCGCCTGAATCTGACACGCCACAGCGATGTCGAGCGGTTTGTGTCGCGCGATATCGCCGATGCGGTTGCCGTGGCCGGGCATCTCGCCGCCGGTGAGCGCGTCCTCGATGTCGGCACCGGTGGCGGGTTGCCCGGTGTGCTCCTGGCGATTCTCCGGCCCGATCTGAAAGTCGAGCTTTCCGACAGCGTGGGGAAGAAGGCCCGGGCCGTGCGGGAGATCGTCTCCGAGGCAGGCCTGTCGATCCCGGTGCACGAGGGGGCCGCCCAGACGCTCGTCAGCCGTCGCGGCGACCACGATCGCTTCGACGTGCTGGTGATCCGGGCGGTGGCACCGCTGTTGAAATTGCTCAGCTGGTTCGAGCCGATCGCCGACCACTACGGGCGGCTGCTGATCATCAAGGGACCGCGCTGGGAAGAAGAGAAGGGTGAGGCGCGGCACCGCGGCCTGGTCAAGCAGGTGACGGTGCGCCGGGTCGCCGCCTGGCCGATCCGGGGCAGCGACAACGAGAGCGTTCTCCTCGAGGTCCGCCGGCGGGAGCCCCGCGACCTGCCTGCCCCCGTCTCATCTCATCCCCCCACCTCATCCCATCCCCCTGCCCCGCCATCCCCTCGGAAGCGTTGATGAGGCCGGTTCGGCCCTGAACAGCCGGGGATGATTGCGGGCGGAAGTCGGCAGGGCCCGCGGCTCCCCCGAAGGCCCGCAGCGCCCCAGAGGGTAGAATAGGGATATGCCTAGCGCTCTCGCCCCCTTCCTTTTTGCCATCGTGGCGTTGGTCGCGTCGGCAGCGATGCGTCCGGCCGTGGCCGAGGATCACCCCGGCGCGGCGATCTACCGCGAGCACTGTCTCCGCTGCCATGGCGACAACGGCGTCGGCACGCCGGCGGCTCCGGCCCCACTCGTCGGCGATCGCTCGGTCGGGCAGTTGACCCGGTATGTCGCCGACACCATGCCGGAGGACGATCCAACCGCCGTCACCGGGGAGGCGGCCGCAGCGGTGGCTGAGTGGATCCATGGCCGCTTCTATTCGACGCTGGCCCGTGACCGCCATCGACCGGCCCGGGTCGAACTTGCCCGGCTCACCGTCGGCCAGCACCAACAGGCGATCGCCGATCTCGTCGCCGGGTTTCTTCCCGCCGCGCCGGGCCCGACTCCGGAGCGGGGGTTGCGGGGGGAATATTTCCAGGGGCGCGACTTCAACCCCGCCCGCCGGGTCTTCGAGCGGCTCGATCCCGCGATCGGCTTCGATTTCGGGGTCGAGGGACCCGATCCGGAGCGCTTCGAGCCGGGGCGGTTCGCCATCCGTTGGCAGGGCTCGATCGTGCCGGTGGAGTCGGGAGTGCATGAGTTCATCGTCCGCACCGAACAGGCCGTCCGGCTGCTGGTCAATCATCCCGACTGGGACGGCCCTCCGCTCATCGACGCCTGGGTGAAGTCGGGCAACGACACCGAGTACCGTGGCACGATCCACCTCCTCGCCGGTCGGCCCCATCCGCTGCGGCTGGAGTTCTCGAAGGCCAGCCAGGGGGTCGATAACCCGGTCCACGAGAAGCCGAGGCGGGCTTCGATCGAGCTCCTCTGGCGGCAGCCGCACGGGTCGGTCGAACGGGTGCCGGTGCGGAACCTCATCCCGCAGCACTCACCGGCGACGTTGGTCGTCACGACCCCTTTCCCCCCCGACGACCGGAGCATCGGCTACGAGCGCGGCAGCACCGTCTCGAAGGAGTGGTTGGCGGCAGTGGAGGCCGCAGCCGTCGAGAGCGCCACGGCGATCCGGGCCCGCGCGGGGCTGCTGACCGGCGTGAAATCCGATGCCCCGGATCGGGGGGAGCGGTTGCGGGGATTCGCCGAAACCTTCGCCGAGCGGGCCTTCCGTCGCCCCCTCGACCCTGCCTTAAGGGCCCTCGTCGGGCATCCCTTCGACGAGCTTTCTGACCTCGATGCGGCGCTCGAGCGGTCGCTCCTCCTTGCGCTCTCCTCCCCGAGATTCCTCTTCCGCGAGCCCCCAGGGCCGACCGACGCCGGCATCGCCGCGTGGGACACCGCCGCCCGGCTGTCGTTCGGCGTCTGGGATTCGATCCCCGACGAGCCCCTCCGCGCCGCGGCCGCCCGCGGGGAACTGGCCACACCGGACCAGGTCGAGGCGAGCGTGCGACGGATGATCGGTGATCGGCGGGCGCGGGAGAAGCTGCGTGGGTTCCTCCTCGCCTGGCTGCGCGTCGACCGGCCCGCGGAGATCGCCAAGGACCCCACCCGCCATCCGGGGTTCGACGCCGCCGTCCTCCATGATCTGCGGACGAGCCTCCGGCTGTTCCTCGACGACATCGTTCTCCCTGCCGACGGTCCGGCCGACTACCGGCGCTTGTTCACCGCCGGGGAAGTCCCCCTCAACGGCCGGCTGGCGCCGTTCTACGGCGTCGACCTTCCGGCGCGCTCCGACTTTGTCCCCGTTCGGCTCGATGACGGCCACCGGGCCGGCATCCTCACCCACCCCTATCTGATGAGCGTGCTCGCCTATCCCGGCGAGAGCTCCCCGATCCACCGGGGAGTGTTTCTGACGCGGGGGATCCTCGGCAATGTTCTCAAGCCCCCGGCCGAGGCAGTGGCCCCGCTCGCCCCCGACCTCCATCCCGGTCTCTCCGCCCGGCAGCGCGTCACCCTCCAGACGAGCCCCGCGGCCTGCCAGGGCTGCCACGCCGTCATCAATCCGCTCGGCTTCGCCCTCGAGGACTTCGACGCCATCGGTCGCTTCCGGGGGGAGAGCGGGATCGATGCCGCCGGGAGCTACGTGCCGCGGGAGGGACCCGAGGTGCAGTTCGAGGGGGCGGACGGATTGGCGGCCTATCTGGTCACCAGCGCCGATGCCGAGGAGGCCTTCCTCCAATCGCTTTTTCACGCGCTGGTCAGGCAGCCGATCCGGGCCTGGGGGCCGGAGACTCTCCCCCGACTGCGGCAGTCGTTCGCCGCCAAGGGCTTCGATATCCGCGAGGCGGTGGTCGATATCATGAAGGTGGCGGCCTTTCCCCCCGTTTCCCCACTCCCGGAGATGACCGATGATCACGCGCCGTGAACTGCTACGGAAGCTTGGGGTCGGTGCGGCGGTAGCGCCGTTCCTCGGCAATCTGCCTAGCTTCGCAAACGCCGCCGCGGCGCGGCAGCGGATCGTCATCGTCTTCACCCCGGACGGCACCGTGCAGGAGAACTTCTGGCCGACCGCGGCCGGGTCGTTCACCGGGCCGGAAGGGGATGCCGAGACGGCGGTGGAGCTGCGTCCGATCCTCGCGCCGCTGGCGCCGTATAAGGATCGCCTCCTCACGCTCAAGGGAGTTGGCAACAAGATCCGCGGCGACGGCGACGGCCACATGCGCGGCATCGGCTGCCTCCTCACCGGTGTCGAGCTCTTTCCTGGCAACATCCAGGGGGGGAGCGACACGCCGGCGGGCTGGTCGAGCGGACCGTCGATCGATCAGGAGATCGCCCGATTCCTCCAAGCGCGCCCAGAGACCGCCACGCGCTTCGGCTCGCTCGAGTTCGGGGTGCTCGTCCCCGACCGGGCCGACACCTGGACACGGATGGTCTACGCCGGCCCGAACAAACCGGTGGCACCGATCGACGACCCCTACCAGATGTTTGCCCGGCTCTACGGGAACGTGAAGCATCGCGAGAGCCTGCGGAGCGTGCTCGACGAAGTCCACGAGGATCTCGCCAGGGTGTCGGCAAGCTTGCCGGTGGAGGATCGGAGGATCCTCGAGGAGCACGCCGACCTCGTCCGCGGTTTCGAGCGGGAATTGGCGGCCCAGCGCGAGGTCTCCAGGCATGCCGTCCCGGTCCTCGAGCCGGGCATCCTCGAGGCCAACGACCGGATGCCGACGATCAGCCGGATGCAGATCGATCTCCTCGTGGCGGCCCTCGCCGCCGACTTCGCGCGGGTCGTCACGCTCCAGTACACGAACTCCGTCGGCCAGCCGCACATGAAGTGGATCGGGGTCGACGAAGGGCAGCACGATCTCTCCCACGAGCCCAACAGCAATGTCGACGCGCAGGAGAAGCTGACCCGGATCAACACCTGGTATGCCGGTGAGGTGGCCCATCTCGCGGCCAGCCTCGCCGCGACGCCGGAGCCGGGGGGGGATGGATCGATGCTCGATCACACCACGATCCTGTGGACGAACGAGCTCGGCGAGGGCAACTCGCACACGCGCGAGGACATCCCCTGGGTGATGATCGGCGGGGGCTTGGGGTTCCGCACCGGTCGGGCGCTCGAGTTTAAGTCGGTGCCCCACAACCGTCTCCTGCTCTCGCTGGCGCACGCCTTCGGGCACACCGGCCTCGAGCGCTTCGGCAATCCCGACTTCTGCGGCGACGGAGCGCTCGTGCTGGGGTGATCGGGGCCGGCGGCGTGTCAGGCCCGCCGCGGGAACATCCGATCGGCCTCGTGGAGGACAACGAGGCTGTCGGCTCGGTGGGCGAGCCGTTCGACCGCCTCGGGGTTGGTGGCATGACCGAACTCGAGGTCCTCGACAATCCCCTGGTCGAGATCGGAGAGGAGCACGAGGCGGCGGTCGCCGAGGGCCTGGGCGAAGAACCTCGTCACCACGGCGTCGGCGATCAGCGTCGGGTCGCCCGACGCAAGCGCCTCCCGCACCAGCGGCACCAGCGCTACTCCCTGGCGCCAGCGTTGGAAGACGGGGCCGGGCGTGGCGGCGAACCGGCTGGCCAGGCAGATCGTTCCCTCCGGGTGGGTTGTCCGGGCCGCGGCCGCGACGGCTCGCACGAGGGCCCCAAGCCCGGCCTCGGGGAGGGCGAGTGAGGCGATCGTCAACCGGGCCGAGCCCGGCAGCCGTGGCCGCCACAGCTCCGCATGCCGCCGGGCCTCGCGGGCGGCGGAGCGGGCCAAGCCGAACTCGATGGCGTGGAGCGTGCCGCTCCGTCCTGGCACGACGCAGAGATTGGCCATCGTACCGAGCTGCCAGCCGATCTCCCGAGAGCGTTCGCGGAGCGGCGCCAGGGCCTTTCGCCCGCTCCGCGCCAGCTTGCGGAGCACATCGGCCCGATCCGCCGCCGGCGCGAAGGCCGGCCAGAGTTCGCCGTCGAACGTGGCTCCCCCCAGGCCGGCGTCCCATCCATGGAGGCCGACGGTGACGACGACGTCGGCATCGACCAGTGACCTCGCCACATGGAGCGGATTCCCCTCGGCGTCGGGGCCGAGATAGGCCGACCCCGATTCCTGGGCCGGATCAAAGCGGATCGCCCCTGCCCGCAGTGACGGCGCTGTGGTGTCGGCGGCGAGGAGCGGGGTGAGCGGCGGGGCATGGAGGATGGTGAGATCCCCGGCCAACACCCCTGCCGACGCCAGCCGCCCGCAGATCGCGGCGACGATCTCATCCTCCGCGGGGAGGCGGCCACAGAGGGCGAGGGCGACGCGATCGCCGGGGACGACATGGGCCACCAGCGGAGGGCCGCTCCGCGGGCTGTCGATGGCGGCAGCCACCAGCGCCGTCGCGGCATCGCCGCCGGCTCCGGCAGGTCCGCGGACATCAAACGCGATGTCCGCCGCGGACGGCTCGAGGACGAGGGGATCGGCATAGCCGTAGTCGAGGAGGATCGGTTTCACGGTGCAGGATGTGGAGGAGGCGGGGGGGCCGACACGGGGGCTCGTTGACAGATTCTCTCCCAGCCGGCGGTCGGCGAACAGCAACGGGTCTGCCGCTGCGGAAAACCCGACCGTCAGGGATTTCCCTGCCGGTATTCCTTCCCGCACCGGCACGTGCATACCTGGGAGGTGCCACGCTCATCCCCGGCATTCGAGGACGACGATGCACAACCATCATCACACCACCTCCGGGGCCCCCCGGACCTGCTAGGAGACCGCCGCCATGCCGTCACAGCCCCTCACATCGATCCGTCGCGCCTCGGTGGTGCTGCTGCTGGCGGCCGTCGTCGGTGCCACGGCTGTCGCCCAGGATGGCTCCGTCGGCGGCGGGCGCGGCGTGCCGGTGATCGGTTCTCCGGCCGGGGCTGACTGCGAGAGCTGCCGCTCCCAGATGCGACCCCCCTGGCATGGCAGTGCCGAGGCGGGGTATGGGCAGCGGGTCAGCCAGGGCCATGGCATGGCCCCCTGCATGACCGGGGCGTGCGGGCCCGGCCATGCGGCCCCCTCCCGAACCTGCGGCCCGACCCCCAGCGGCCCCTGTGCGCCGGGAATCTGCGGCTCGACTGGATTCTGCCATGCCCCGGTCGGTGGGGGAGGAATGCAGTATCCGCTCCCCCCCTGTCTGCCCCGGCTCCACGCCTTCCTGCGGGACGGCATGGTGCTCTCGCCGAAGCCGCTGGTGGTGCCGAAGTGCCACGAGTGCGGCGCAGTCCTCCCGACGGGCTTCTGATCGCTGCGACAGACCGCTTCAGCCTGCCCAGAGCCGGCCCACGGCGAGCATCACCAGCGTGATCACCACGGCGCCGACGAGGTCGATGATCGCCCCGCTGCGGATCATGTCGCGGAGGTGGATCCGTCCTGTGCCATAGACGATGGCGTTGCACGGCGTGCTCACCGGCATCATGAATCCGAGGCTCGCGGCGAACGTGGCGGCCAGTGCCGCGGTGAGCGGATCACCGCCGCTGGCCGCAGCCAGGGCCATCGCCACCGGCACGACGATGTTCGCGCTGGCCGTGTTGCTGGTGAGCTCGCTGGTGATCACCGCCACGAGCGTCGCCGCTGCGATGAGCATCACGTTTCCCGGCGGCAGCCAGCCGGTCAGGCTCGTCCCCATGGCGCCGGCGAGCCCGGTGGAGAGGGAGAGCTCCCCGAGGGCCATGCCTCCGCCGTAGAGGAGGATGATCCCCCAGTCGATCCGCTCGGCCTCCTTCCACTCGAGCGCTCTGCGGCCCGGTCCGCCGGGGAGGATGAAGAGGAGCACGGCGCCGACGAGTGCCGCGACCCCCTCGGGAACATGCCCGGCGAACCAGGCGGGGATCGGGTGCTTCGTCCCGAGGAGGAGCCCGAGAACGCCCGGCACGATCCACAGGCAGACCGTGGTGCCGAAGGCGAAGCCCGTGCTCATTTCCCCCACCGACCAGGTCCCCAGGCCGGCCCGTTCCCGGGCCACGATATCCGCCACGCCGGGGAGCCGATCGACCCCGGCCGGGAACATCCAGCCGAGGACGAGCACGGCCACGGTGGTGAGGATCGCCGCCGCCGGCACGCCGATCGCGCACCAGGCGAGAAACGACACCTCGACGCCGAGCTCGTTGCGGATGAAGGCCAGGCCGATGAGGTTCGGCGGCGATCCGATCGGCGTCGCCAGGCCGCCGATGCTCGAGGCGAAGGCGACGGCGAGCATCAGCCCGGTGGCGAAGCGCGGGTCGAGCCGCGGGCCGGCCGGGGCGCCAGAGTGGGCGTCAGAGTGGGCGGCATCCTCGATCGCCGCGAGGATGCCAGCGGCGATTGTCACCATCATCGCCGTCGTGGCGGTGTTGGAGATGAAGGCGCTGATCGTCGCCGACACCAGCGCCACCGCGGCGAGGATCCGCCCGGGGCGCTCCCCCACCGCCGGCAGCCCGAGCACGGAGAACGCCAGCCGCCGGTCGAGGCCGTGAACACGGATCGCCTCGGCAAGCATGAACGAGCCGATGAACAGGAAGATGAGCGGGTCGGCAAAGGGACGGAAAACCTCATTCGCCGGAGCCACCCCCGCCACGACGCAGGCGACCACCCCGGCCAGCGCCGTCACCGGCAGCGGCAGCGCCTCGGTCACCCACAGCACCACCACCGTGGCGAGGATCAGGGCCAGGCTCTGGGCATCGGGGTTGAGTGGCATGGGCGCCTCGGGGTTGAGTGGCGTGGGCGCGATTAAAAAAATCCCCCGGGGGAGCACCGGCTCCCCCGGGGGCATTGAAGGTTTCCGCGGAATCCGACCGGTGTCACCACGTCTTGCCGAGGGCGGCCTGGGCCGCGGCCAGCCGGGCGACCGGCAGGCGGAACGGCGAGCAGCTGACGTAATCGAGACCGAGGTGGTGGCAGAAGAGGACCGAATGGGGGTCGCCGCCATGCTCGCCGCAGATCCCGAGCTTGATATCGGGGCGCGTCTTCCGCCCCTTCTCGACGGCCATCTGCATGAGCGCGCCGACGCCGGTGGTGTCGATCGAGGCGAACGGGTTGGCCTTGAAGATCCCCAGGTCGGTGTACTTCTGCAGGAAGGAGCCCATGTCGTCGCGGCTCATCCCCAGGCAGGTCTGTGTCAGATCGTTGGTGCCGAAGCTGAAGAACTCGGCGCTCTCGGCGATCTCGTCGGCCGTCAGCGCGCCGCGCGGGATCTCGATCATCGTGCCGACGAGATACTTCACCTTCACCCCGGTCTCCTTCGCCACCTTCGCCGCCACGGCGTGGACAATCTCGAGCTGGTTGTCGAGCTCCTTCTTGAAGCCCACCAGCGGGATCATGATCTCCGGCTTCACCTTGATGCCGTCCTTTTGCACCTTCGCGGCCGCCTCGAACACGGCCCGGGCCTGCATCTCCGAGATCTCGGGGTAGCTGACGCCGAGGCGGCAGCCGCGGTGGCCAAGCATCGGGTTGAACTCATGGAGCGCCTCGACGCGGCGGTGGACGACCTCGACGGGAAGCTTGAGCTTCTTCGCGAGGTCAGCCTGGGCCTTCTCGTCGTGCGGCACGAATTCATGCAGCGGCGGGTCGAGGAAGCGGATCGTTGCCGGGCGGCCGTCGAGGGCCCGGAAGATCCCCTCGAAATCGTCGCGCTGGTAGGGGAGGAGCTTCGCGAGGGCCGCACGACGGGCGTCGAGCGACTCGGCAAGGATCATCTCCCGCATCGCGTCGATCCGGTCACCCTCGAAGAACATGTGCTCAGTGCGCGTCAGGCCGATCCCCTCGGCGCCGAAGGCAATCGCGTGCCGGACCTGCTCCGGGGTGTCGGCGTTGGTGCGGATACCGAGCTTCCGGTGCTTGTCGGCGAGCTTCATGATGAAGGCGTAATACTTGTAGACCTCCGAGTCTTCCGGCTTCATCGTGTTGCTGACGAGCACCTGCTTGAGCTCGCTGTCGGCGGTCTTGATGGCGCCAGAGAAGACCTCGCCGGTGCTCCCGTTGATCGAGACATCCTCCCCCTCCTTGAGGGTCGTCGAGCCACAGACGAGCGTTCCCTTGGCGTAATCGATGGAGATCGCGCCGGCACCGACGACACACACCTTTCCCATCTGTCGGGCGACGAGGGCCGCGTGGCTGGAGACACCACCGCGGCTGGTCAGAATCCCCTCGGCCGCGATCATGCCACGAAGATCCTCTGGGCTCGTCTCGACGCGAGCGAGAACGACCTTCTTCCCCTTCTCGGCAAGCTCTTCGGCCTTGGCGGCCGAGAAGACGAGCTGCCCAGTGGCGGCACCGGGGCCGGCGGCCAGGCCGGTTGTCAGCACCCGGCCCGCCTTCTTCGCCTTCTCGTAGTCGGCCTGGTCGAAGATCGGGGCGAGGAGCTGCGAAAGGGCATCCGGATCGGCGCTCTGGATGGCGTGCTCCGGGGTCATGAGCTTCTGCTTGACCATGTCGTGGGCAATCTTTACGTAGGCCAGCGCCGTCCGCTTGCCGTGGCGCGTCTGAAGCATGTAGAGCTTCTTCTTCTCCACCGTGAACTCGAAGTCTTGGACGTCGCCGAACTTCTTCTCCAGCTTCTCGCGGACCTTCTCGAGCTGCTTGTAGGTGGCGGCAAACTCCGTGTCGTGGGCCATCTCGACGACCGGCTTCGGCGTCCGGACGCCGGCCACGACGTCTTCCCCCTGGGCGTTGACGAGGTATTCGCCGTAGAAGACATCCGCGCCGGTGGCGGGATCGCGGGTGAAGGCCACGCCGGTGGCGCAGTCATCCCCCATGTTGCCAAACACCATGCTCTGGACGTTGACGGCGGTGCCCCACTCGTCGGGGATCTTGTACTTGCGACGGTAGATGATCGCCCGCTCGTTCATCCAGCTGCCGAAGACGGCCGTGATGGCTCCGATGAGCTGCTCGAAGGGATCCTGCGGGAAGGTCTTCCCGGTGCGTTCCTTGATGAGCTTCTGGAAGCGGCTGATGAGGTCCTTGAGGTGATCCTCGGTGAGCGCGGTGTCTTCCTCGACGTGGGCCTGGTGCTTGACCTTTTCCATGACCTCCTCGAACGGGTCATGCTCGTTCTCGTGGCGCTTCTGCACCCCCATCACGACATCGCCATACATCTGGATGAAGCGGCGATAGGAATCAAAGGCGAAGCGGCCGTTGCCGGTGGCTTTTTTAAGGCCCTCGACGGTTTTGTCGTTGAGGCCGAGATTCAGGATCGTGTCCATCATCCCCGGCATGCTGTCGCGGGCACCGGAGCGGACGCTGACCAGCAGCGCGTTGGCCGGGTCGCCGAACTTCTTCCCGGTCTCCTTCTCGAGCAGCTTCACGTAGTGGGCGATCTCCTCCTCGAGCCCCTTGGGGAACTTCTTCCCCGTGGTGTAGTAGTCGATGCACATCTGCGTCGTGATCGTGAAGCCCGGGGGAACCGGAAGCCCGATCTTCGTCATCTGCGCGAGATTCGCCCCCTTGCCGCCAATGATCGCCTTCATGGTGCCGTCGCCGTCGCACCGGTCGACGCCGAAGTAGTAGATCATCCGCCCCGGCTTCGACGCGGCGGGCTTCTTGGCGGCAGACTTCTTCACGGACGATTTGGCCATGGGGGCGACGTGACCTTTCGAGGAGGGAAAAACCGGCGGAAAAAAGGCGGAAAACCGCGTCGAATCTACGTTGACGTTTCCCGGGCGTCAACGCGGCGCCCCGGCGGCTTGGCAGGTCGGGGCCGGAAGGGCCCTGGCCGCGGAAAACGGCTTGTTTTCTACGATGCGCAGGGGGCCCGCGCGAGGGGGGGCGGGGCCTCTCCGGCGGCCGGGTGCCGCGCCGCTCCCGCTGGAGGCCGGTCAGCCCCCCTGCCCCGCCGCGTCGGCCCGGCGGATCGCCCCCTCCACCATCCCGGCCGTGACCGGAAACGGCTCGTTGTGCGTCACCTCGCCGGTCTGCACCGCGCGGGTGGCGATGTGCTGCAGCAGCGCCCCATCGATGCCACCGAGGCCGAGCTGACCGAGCGTCACCGGTAGCCCGACCGATCGGCAAAAGGCGAGCACCTCGTCGATCTCTCCAGCCGGCGTATCTTCGAGAAACAGCTGCGCGAGCGTCCCGAAGGCGACTTTCTCTCCATGGAGCGCGGCATGGCACCCGGGGGCGACCGTCAAACCGTTGTGGATCCCATGGGCCGCTGCCAGCCCCGCCGATTCAAACCCCAGCCCCGAGAGGAGCGTGTTGGCCTCGACGATCCGCTCAAACGCCCCCCGTGCCCCGGCGTCGATCGCTCCGCCGCCGGTCTGGTTCGCGGCTCGCTGCGCCGAGAGCGCCGCGGT